>NZ_JBSWSO010000006.1:0-389729 GCF_054095835.1 Candidatus Nitrosopumilus sp. bin_7KS
GATCTACACATCAGAGCTCGTCGGCAGCGTCAGATGTGTATAAGAGACAGCTCTTACCTTCATGAAATACTCGGGAGAGCCATGAAATAGGTGTGGTTGAGTCAAAACTGAGAGTGCTTTTGAGCCTCCTGCAATCATTTGCTTTGCAATGCTTACAGGGTCTGTCAGTATTCTAATTTTACCTAAAGATGGCGATGCAAATTTTACCTCTGTAAGTAATGTTGCATGAGGATTTACATTAATTGTGTGGATAAAGTCTTTTGATGATTTTTGCAAATTTGCATCCACCTCATAAACTCCATCATTGATTGCCATTTGTGAATTATTTACTAGTTTTCGTAGAATATTTTCAGCCATTAGTAATCTCCTTTAATTTTGAGATATCCCCTGTATCTTGTACAAACTTTTCTAATAATGAAAATGCTTTTCCGTTCTTTATTGTATCTAGTGCAAGTTCTACTGCTTCCTCAAAGTTTTTAGAAATATTTGCAACGATCAATCCACCTGCTGCATTTAGTGCTGCAGTTTCAATCATTGCTTGGTTTGCAGTATTATTTAGTACACCTACAAATGATTTTATCGCATCCTCTTTTGTACTAATTTGAATATCTTTTAATGCTGATTTATGCAATCCTATAATTTCCGGATCAATTGCATTCATTAACACTTTGTCATTTTTCAATACACATACGCGATTAACTGCACTTGTTGAAAATTCATCCATTCCGTCATCAGAACGAACTGTCATAATATTTTCAGCCCCTTTTCTTTTCAGTAATAATGGTAATCTATCTAAATATTCAATTGAGAATACTCCGACTAGTTGATTTTTTACTCCTGCTGGATTTGATAGTGGCCCTAGAAGATTAAATGCTGTTCTTTTGCCCCATTGCTTTCTTGCTACTGATACATGTTTCATTGCTGGATGGAATTTTTGTGCAAACATAAAACAGATGTTGTGTTTTTGTAGAATCTCTGAAATTTTTGCAGGTTCTAAATTCAAATCATATCCAAAATATTCAAAAATATCTGCACTCCCTGAAACTCCTGAACTTGAACGATTTCCGTGCTTTGCTACCATTCCACCTGCTGCTGCTACCACAAATGAGGCTGTAGTGGATATGTTAAATGTCTGGAGTTTATCGCCCCCAGTTCCGCACATATCGATGAGTGTCCCTTGATTTTTAACCTCAACTTTGAGTGAAAATTCCTGCATTTTATCAAGCATTCCTAATAGTTCATCATCAGTTTCTCCCTTGTCTGCCAAATATGATAAAAAATCTGCATTTTCTAAATCGTTTGTTTTGCCAGATAGAACGTCTGTCATGACTTTGTTCATCTCATCATATGTGAGGTCTGTTTTTTCTTGTAGTTTTGAAATTATATCTGTGATCATTTTTTTCTTTCCTTTACTTGATTGATAAAATTGCCTAGAATCTTTTTTCCATCTTCAGTCATTATAGATTCTGGATGAAACTGCACCCCTTGAATTAAAAATTCTTTATGTTCAATTGCCATTACTTCTCCATCATCTCCTGCTGTAGCTATAACTCTGAGCACATCTGGAATTATTGTTTTATCTCCAACTAAGCTATGATACCTTGTTGCTCTAAATGGATTCTTTACTCCTGCAAATAGTTTTGATTCTATGTAATTAACTGGACTGGTTTTTCCATGTCTTACACATCCGGCATTGGTGACTTTTCCTCCAAATACATCAATGATTCCTTGATGTCCTAGACAAACTCCTAAAATTGGAGTGTTTGGTCCCATATCTTTGATTACTTCTGAACATACTCCAAAATATTTCTTATCTTCTGGTGTTCCTGGTCCTGGGGAAATTATAACTGCATCATAATTTTTATTTTTAATTTGTTGTAGTGTGATTTTGTCATTTCTAATCACATCGCACTCTACTCCGAGCTCTCCTAGGTACTGTGCAATGTTGTATACGAATGAATCGTAATTGTCAATGATTAAAAATTTCAACTTGTTGCCTCCTTTAATGCTTGAAGCATTGCTCCTGCTTTATGTTCAGTTTCCTTGAATTCATTTTCTGCAATAGAGTCTGATACTATTCCTGCACCGGATTGGACAAACCCTTTGCCATTTTCTATGAAAATACTTCTAATTGCAATTGCAAAGTCACAGCATCCATTGTATGAGAAATATCCTACAGCTCCTGCATATGGTCCTCTGGCTTCAGTCTCCAATTCATCAATAATCTCCATTGCTCTGACCTTTGGGGCTCCTGATACTGTTCCTGCTGGAAATACTGCCTGAAACGCATCAAACATGTCATTTTCAGGTGCCAAATTCCCTACCACGTGACTAACTATGTGCTGAACGTGACTAAATCGCTTTATCTCCATTAATGATTCTGGATGGACAGTTCCATACTTGCAAACTCTGCCGATATCATTTCTTCCCAAATCCACAAGCATTGTGTGCTCTGCCAGTTCTTTCTCATCATGAATTAATTCTTCAGATAATGCCTTGTTTTTTTCCTCATCATCTGTAATTTTCCGAGTTCCTGCAATTGGGAATGTCTCAACTTTATCATCTGTAATTCTAACTAACATTTCAGGTGATGCTCCGATAATTGTCTTGTTTCCTTGTTTTAGATGATACATGTATGGTGAAGGATTTAGTTTTCTCAGTGTTTTGTATAGTGTTAGATTATCTCCTGTTGTATCAAAAGCAAACTTTCTTGATAATACCACTTGGAAAATATCTCCATCATGGATGTATTTTTTTGCCTTGTTTACAATTTCTGAATATTTTGATTCATCCATGTTTGGTGCTACCTCACTTGCATGGAATTTTTCAAAAGTATCATCACCCATCACAAATTTGTCAAATCTGTTTTCACCATGATAAAAGTAGAATAGTTTTTCATGTATTTTGTCATAAAGAATTCCGTCATCGTAAATCCCAAATTCAATTAACGGTTGCGGTGTATTGTGAGAATTGCTTATGTTCTCTACTAATCTGATTGCATCATAGTTTACTACCCCTACTGCTCCTCCTAAATATCGATAACTTTGATCATCTGATTTTCCTAATAGTTTTTTTAGTTCTTCAAATGGGTTTGTAGTTTGAATGGTTGTAGTTTTTCCATCTTCAATAACTTCTACTTTGTTTGAATATCCTTTGAGGATTATTTTTGGGTCAAATCCCATAACTGATGTTTCAGCTAGAACTTCAGGCCCCGTTAGAGATTCAAAGAGAAATGAATGCGA
This sequence comes from Candidatus Nitrosopumilus sp. bin_7KS, assembly GCF_054095835.1. NCBI lineage: Archaea > Thermoproteati > Nitrososphaerota > Nitrososphaeria > Nitrosopumilales > Nitrosopumilaceae > Nitrosopumilus > Candidatus Nitrosopumilus sp. bin_7KS. Next base: position 3,243 of record NZ_JBSWSO010000006.1, read on the forward strand.
ATAGTTTCTTGAAATTTTATTATAAATTTGAAATTGGTTTTCAGATAAATCTAGTGGTATTACTTTTGCTTGTGTCTTTCCAAAGGTGTCCACCCATAAACAAAATTTTAGTGGTTTATTATTTAAAGTGATGAGATGATTCTGATCTGTTTAGTTTTGTTTGAAATTATTGATTTCTTAGGCATGTTACTATTACGGTATAGTACGGTACCTTTATAGTCTAGTTGATCGTATCATGGACATGCAGGGGACAACACAAGGAATTATGCAAGACATGCAGATTTTCAATAGAGAGGAAACATCTACGTCTGTTAGCAAAGTAGAGTGCTACGTATGTGGAAAAGGCCTACAGGAAGGACATTCCATCACGGCTAAAACATTACCTAATGGTATTGTATTGTTTTGTGATATACACTATTCATTACAATAAACAATCTAATTTTTTAGATTATTCTTGTCGATCTGTAACATCAAAATGAGACATATGCTTATTGATACAATTTAGCTATTACAAGACATGGCATTAGTTGAATCCCAACAAACCTCTGATAATGAATATAAAAATATCTCAAATTTGATGAAATCTGTTTTAAAAAAACATGGGTTAACTGAAAATGAACTCAAAGTATATGATCACTTAATAAAAAATGGACCACTACATGCAAATCAAATTGGAAAAGATCTTAACATTTATCGTACTGAAATTTATCGATTATTGAATTCATTACAAAGTAAAAAAATAGTTGATTTGATTTATGATAAACCTTCAAAATTTGTTGGGATTGATTATGCTAAAGCCCTAGATCATTTGATTAGTGCACAGATTGGTAGATTGAATGAACTTAGACTGGTAAGAAATTCATTGTTAAAGTAGAGATTATTTACAATGATTGAAACGCCATGAGAAATTCTTTTGCACCTTTTTTTGTTAATTCTTTATTTTTAGTCTGACAATAACCTGTCGTAAATGTACATTTTGGACATCCTCCCCAATTCTTTTCATCTTTCTGATTTTTATCCGTTGGACAATCACAGTCGTTTACCAGTGAATGCCCTGTATTGAGTATCTTTTCAAATTCATCATAGATGATTTTACTGCATCCATTAAATCCATCTGATGAATTGTCATAAATGTAGATTATTCCTTTTTCATAATATACATCAATATCACTTGATTCAGCTTTTGTTAAAATTTTACTTGCATTTACTAGAACATGTGATGTGGTGTGAACTATGGGGTCATTAACAATTGGACTTTTTGAATCAGAATTATTTTTTGAAATAAATTCAGGAGGAAGTATTATGCTAACTGCTGAGTGCTTTGACTTCCAATGAAAGTTCCTCCAAGATGATGTGTTGCCACCATTATACATTTCATATTGGTCTGTTGTTTCATTATAGTTTCCTTTCATGTATCCTGTAATTGTTCTATCGAGAGAAATAATTCCGTAGCGCAGAGATATTTTCTTCTCTTTGAAATTAATTTCTCTGTGGATGGCTTTACCTTCAGATGTTTGAATGATTGAAGTTCTAACTATCGGGATGGTTCTCTTTTGTTTTTCATATGATTTTACAAGGTATGCTCTTGCACCGTTTTGAGATTTTATCAATGAATTTACTTCATAGTTTTGTTTATTGAAATGATAGATTGCCTTTTGATGTAATTGATAATATCCTACAGGAACTCCTCTGGTTCCTATTTTTCTTGAATTATAGTAGATTGAAATTTCCCCTGATGCTCCACGTAAATTTACACTGTTTGCAAAGTCAAAGAACTGGGATTTGTCTGACTCATCCATTGCTTGATCTTCGATATCCACTGACTCCTCATGTTTTTCAGAAATTATTGGATTTTTCTTGTTAATTGGAATGACGTGGTCTTGTGATAGATACTCATCAATATGTCGTGCAAAATAATGACATGCTGCATCATCTGGATCAAAAACACAAATTGCATATGATTTCTGACCCTTTCTTCCTGCTCTGCCTATTCTTTGAATAAACGAATCAAACTCATTTTTGAATGCAGAAATAACTACATCCACATGTCCGATATCTATTCCCAATTCTAAAGTTGGAGTACATGATAGTACATCTAACTCACCTGCCTTCATTTGAGATTCATACAGTTTCCTATCTTTTTGATCTAGCCCGCCTCTATGTATCTGAATTCTAATCCCCCTGTTTGCCTCTTCAACATTTGATGCTAAAAATTCTGCATCATTGTGAGAGTTGCTAAAGACTAGTTGTGTTGAATTATTCTTGTAACAAATTGATGAGAGCATCTCCATTGTAGTTCGTTGTTTGAATTTTCTAGGCATCACAAAAAACATATGCATATTTTGTTTTCGTCTAAATTTACTTTTGATGTATGTGAATGACTCTTCTGGTAAATCAAACATGTTTGAGAAAAATTCTTTTGAATTGTCAAGTGTAGCTGACGCGCCTACAAACTGGACTTTGCCCATGAATCTTTTCATTCTTTTTAACACGTGATACACATTGGAGCCATGAAAACTAGTGTAGGAGTGTGCCTCATCCATTACAATAATTTTTGCATTCTTGAATAGTTCATTCCATTTTTTGTCTTGTAAAATTAAATGGTAATTGATAAAATCAAAATTTGTTGCAATGATTAAAGATTTTTGGCTTGCATCAGAAATTATCATGTCTTTGTAATCTGCACTTTGTCCTCCATGAATCGAGTAAACTCCCATTTTGTCTGATAACTTGCATTTCTGAATTAAATCTGAAATCTTTGATACTTGATCATCAATTAACGCATTAAGTGGATACACAAGTAAGGTAAAAACTCCTGGAGTTGGATTTTCTGAAATTTTTTGTAAAACTGGTATTACAAACGCTTCAGTTTTTCCAGACCCTGTCGGTGCTGAAATAATTGAATTTTCCCCCTTTAGAATTGCTCTTACAGATTCTTCTTGGAATGGCAATAACCCAGTGAATCCATACTTTACCAATCCTTTGATAATATTTTCTGATAGTACATCACTTAGAGTTCCAATTGGAATCTTTTCAGCTTCTGGCGCGATTAGTCTTTCATAGTGAATTAGTGCAAGGGATTCTTCTTTGTGCCCTTGAATTATTTCTCTGATGATTGGGTCATTATCAATTAATGATTTTGGAATTTTAGAAAGATCATACATGATACTTTCCGGCAATGCAATTTTGTTTTCAGGTTCCTTTGGTTTTGGTTTTGCATATTTTTTTATTTCATCTGGATAATATGACATTCCAGATTCTGATGGGCCCTCACATCTGTGTGGCTCGTCTGTCCTTGAATCAATTGGGATAAATTTCCCGCTGTCTGACTTGAATCCTTCATCCCAGTAAATTTCTGCACCACAACCTTTGGAGCACTGTTTAGTTTTTCCTGAATAATTCACACCATATGTTGGAGTTTTAACTAGGATTTTTTCGGGATTGCATTTTGGACAAACCCATGGACCGCCAACATCTTCATAGCTTTGAACTAGCCTAGAATCACAGTTGGGACAAAATTTCATGAATAAATTTTTAGACTAAACCACCATTAATGAACCGATGAGATCAAATAACTTGTCATTATTTTTTCATTTCTGACTCCAATATTGACAAACTAAAAGACAAAACATAATTTAATTTCAAACCTTCCATATTCCACATTTTTGATGGTATTAGTTGGAAGTTGAAGTATTGTCTTCTCTGTGTCTATAATTATAATGACATCTCTTATTGCAAAACCAATCCATTCCTCCTAGGTATTCTACACGGTCGGATTTGCCACAAAATGTACATTTTATGAAATGCTTCATATTTTTTTCTTTGTTCATATCATTTTTTTCCTTGATTTATGGTACAATACATCGTTTATAGTGTAGATGAGGTATAATAATGCAGAATGATTTTTTGGAATTTACTTCAATTAAAGGCAATATTTGGTATGATGAGAATTTTTTACTAGGGATTAAAAAATAAAATGACTAGATTTGATAATGTAAATGAAAAAAATTATGGGAAAATAAAAAGAGGATTAAAAAAGTCATTTAAGACAATTCCTTGCCTCAGTGATAGTAGATCTATAGTTGAAACTTTTGATATAGTTTTAACCAATTCTAAATTACCTGTTACCTATTTTAAAACAAAAACACTTGAAATTAAAGACGATTCTTCAAAGGATTCAAAAAAAATAATTGAAGTGGTACAGGGCATACTGAACATTGTTTAGAGGATATTATTCTCAGTTTAATCTTGAGTAAATCACTAAAAACCTAAACGTATAAGACCAAGTTTTGTGTATAGGAAATATGGGATGGAAAAAAACTTTAAGCAAATTTTGCATCATGAAAAAGGTTAGAGACAAGGCAAACGAGCCTGAGGAAGAGTAATTTTCATAATTATTTAAAAAATTATTAATCAATTTACTGCAAATACAATGATGCCTTTAGACAAGATGCCAGAACCTGATGAGTATGTTCTTACACACAATTCAAAGATATTACACGCAAAGGGAAACCCTATTGCATGTATAATTGACAACCAAAATGATTCTCGCTATGCCTCACTGCCAAATGATCCTTCATTGAAGGCAAGCTTGATTGGGTTTTTAAATAAACACGATGATCTGGGACTACTGATGGGGTTTAAATTAAAAATACAAACTGACACTGAATTTTTAGAGTATACTGTATACCCTGATGAGGAGTTTATTGATACTGTAATTTATGATGAAACAATTCACATTATCAATGATTCAATGGAGAACCTTTTCTCACTGAGAAAAATTATCACGGATCAATTTGTAAAAACTAGATCTGAGTTTGAGAAATTTAAAAAAATGATGTGACCTCCAAATCATTCAATAACTACTAGAATCAAAAAATTTTAGTGATAAGTTTTACACAGATGCTAAAGGCAAGAGAGCCTACCCTTTTGGATAGGGAGGATGGACATTGGTATCAGACCAAATTTGACAAAATTTATCCTTCAATCAGTACTATCCTTTCGGCAACTGCTCCAGAACATAAGAAAAATGGATTGCAATCGTGGAAAGAAAATGAGCCTGCTCATGAATACATTACAAAACAAGCTCAAGACATTGGTACGCAGTCACACAAAATAATAGAAGACTATCTTAGCAATAGTCTTACAATGGAGGAATTTGATTTATTACCAATTGCACATTTTAATAATTTGAAACCTTTTCTTGATAACATTTCAGATGTCACATGCATTGAGCAGAAAATGTATTCTGACAAACTACAGGTTGCAGGGACTAGTGACTTGATTGCAGAATACAATGGAGAATTATCTATTATTGATTACAAAACAAAGCGCAAGCCTCAGATTGATGAATACATGTACGAATATTATTTGCAAACTACGTGTTATGCCCATATGTTTGAGGAAGTAACTGGTCAGAAAATCAACCAAGTGGTAATCTTAGTTAGTAGTGAGAAAAATACTAGGCAGGAATTTATCAAAACATGTGATGATTATGTAGTGCCTATGATGGACCGAGTAGAGAAATACTATCTGAATAATTTACAATAAATCAAGAGAGATTATCTAATTTATTATCTAATTCTTGTACTTGTTTTGTCAAATCATTGACTAAATCATCAAGACCATCTGAGTTTTTTTCATCTTTTTGCGTTTTGCCGTTTGACCAATCAAACATGGCTGATAATATTTCCATTGCTTGGGATGAATAGTCTGATAAATCTTTAATGTTTAATTGTATTTTGTTTTCCTTCTTGTGGTTAATTATTAAATTGCCTATTTTTTCAATTACAAATTGCTGCTGTGTTGTTGCTTCTCTAAAATCAAGTAAGAATAATCCTCTGATGGAATTTTGTAATTTATCATTATAGTTCATTTTTTTACAAATTCGTTCTATCATTTGTTCTAATGTGGTATCTTTCCCAAAACCTTCATCTAGTTTTATTGGATTGATTATGATTTTCAAGAATTTCTTTATTGCATCAAGATGAGAATTAATATATGATAATTCTGAATAAATAATAAAATTTGTCAACTCTTCATTTTTTGTCTCAAATGTATCTAATTTACTAATTAACTCACTCATTGAATGTGAGAATGACTTTCTAAATTTAATAAAATTCCTGAAAAATTCCTCATCGAGATATTCATTGTTAAACTGCACTAGTCCTTGTAATTCTATATCCTTTAGAATTACAAATGTAGCTTTATAGTTTGGATCAAGAGTCAATAATTTTTTAAAATTTCTGTGAACTTAAGCTTATTGGAAATTAAATTCTATTCTTCTGATTCATCATATTTTTCATCTTGCACATACCCTTCTTTGAGTTCTAATTGATGCGATTCTTCTTTCATTTCCTCTTGATCTTGTTTTTTTAATTCTTTTTCTGATTCTTTAGACATGTAATGAATTTTATTTTATTACATATTAGGGGGATCTTAATTTTCAGGTTTGATTCTTTGATTTATCATAACTTTTTTTCCAACCTTTCCATCTACTCCTGAATTCTATCTCTTCTTTTCTTTCTATGATCTTTCTACGATTCATTTCCAGCTGTTTCATCTTTTTTTGTAATTGATCCCATTCTTCTTTAATTTCTGCCCTTTTGATGGGATCTTTTGTACTTCTGTACTCGTGTTTTAGAACTGCCCATTGCTTGGTTACCTCATCAATCTCATAATTTACTGCTATCAATTCCTTTGATACCTCTACAATTGGTTCATCCATTGACTAATTATTGAGCGATCTCCAAACTTAATCTTATTGATTATTTTTCATTTTTGGAATTAAAAAATGAACATACTGTTAGCTATTGGTTTGTGGGATTTGAAAAGAGAAGATTATCTCTTTGAATACCCTATACTACTCTATGATGACTGAGAAAGAAATTCAAATATTGAAAAAAGAATTACTTGGGAAAATTAATTCAGGAGATAATTCCTACTATGGGCTATCTTTAGAGAATCTAGTTTTAAAAAATTAATTTTTTTTATTACTATAATTAGTTCCAACTAATTAGAAGAAGCTAATTAGGGGACTCTAATTTTCTTATCGTTTAAATCCACCAATGATTGTTTTGTTCTATGAAACAAGACTCATGTAGACAATGTGGTAATGAATTACAAGTTAACAAAAAATGTGATATTTGTAACAAAGAAAACCAATTCTATTGTAATGAGTGTGGTTATGAAACAATAGAACAAATTCATTTTGCATGTATGATGACTAGTCATGAGAAAACTTCTGTTACAAACTAGATTACACAGAAATAAATTACACTACAAATAACACCAATCATGGCAGATAAAATTACTGCAAAAGAACTAATGTCACAAAAAAATGATTTTGTAATCATTGATGTCAGAGAATCTGATGAACTAGAGGGTGGAAAAATTGAAAACTCTATTCATATGCCTTTGGGGTTGAGCATTAGAAACGCAAAGAAAAAACAGATTGAAGACTATAGGAATAAGAAAATCTGCACTTATTGTGGAACAGGCTATAGGGGAAACATTGCAGCTGATGAACTTGTAAAAGAAGGATTCAATGCAGTTACTTTAGACGGTGGTTATTCTTCATTGAACCAATCTTAATTTTTTTATTCATTCCAGATTGTTTGTGTTTTAAGCCAGGCAATCAAATCTTTGTATAGTTTACTTTTTTGCATGTTTAACACGCCAATTTCTAAATTAGTTGAGGATTTTACTGTCTTTGTATAATTCTCATAAACTGCAAAAATTATCTTATCTAGAAACATTTCATTTTGCATCTCTTTTTTTGCCAATTCTTCGGATTCAGTCATTGCAAAGCTTGCAAATAATACTCCATCAACCCAGTATGCATTTGCTGCATCTAATGATGACATCATGCCAATTAGATCGTCTAGATTTAACTTTATCATGTCTCTGACGTAGATTTTGTCATATGGTTTATGGACAAATTCTGTCATGACGTTTCCTTTTTGTTTGGTTTAAAGAACATTTTGGAAATTTTATAACTAGTTTTTTTAGAATGATGTCATGAGTGATGATGAATCATCCGAACATGGAATGTTTGTAACTGAATTTCCAAAGAAAGGCTTTGGAATTGTTGATTATCTTCAAGGACGGATGCATTTTTCTATAATGGACCAGATGAAGCTAATGCACAAATCAGGAATGAGTCAAGAGGAAATCAAAAAGACATTGCTTTCAAACATTACTGAGATTATAGATAATTTTGAACCTGAATCAAAAAGTCCTTGAGTCTAGTTTTGTAGATTCTGCCATGATGATTTTGTGACATTTACATGTACAATTAGTATGAGGCATGTCATTATCCATTCTGTATTTGCACTCTTTGGTGTGCTCTAACATCATTTTTTAGAATCCTTCTTTACCATATTATGATATTTTTCATATACTAGAAAAGAGTTGAGTTTTTTTAAGAAATTATTACAAAATCAGGATTTTGCAATATCATAATCTTCCTTACCGTTGCCAAATTTCTGAGTAATGATTTTCACTCTGTATTTTTTCCCTTTTTGAATATCTTGAGATAATATTGTCGGTTTACCATTATCATAAAATTTTGCAACGATCATTTTTCTTGATGTGTAAAAGTTCTTTACTCCATCAAATGATTCTTCAGTTTCAATATTCACTTCAGTGATTGTTTCTTTACCTACTTTTCTTTCAACGCTTTCAACTTTTACAATGGTAAAAACTCCCTTGTCGTCTAGTTTTGAAAGTGAAGATTCAGCCATATTTTACTCATCATCTTGCCCGTCAGTATTGATATTATCACATTCAGGCATCGACATTGAAATTTGATCATTTTGTTTTATTAAAAAATCTAATGTATTCATGAATTTTCTACCGTACTTTTGAACTTAAGCGTATTGCCAAAAGAGTTTAGAATTTTATCACTCAAAATCCCATTCTGGAACAAAAACAATTTCATCTCTTCCTAAATTCAACATAGAAAATGGCATATTCTTTGTTAATCTCATCGTTGGTTCATAACAATTTAGACTATTGCAGTCCAAGCATATCCAACTCCCTCCATCTACATGAGTCATGATCATTTGTAGATCGTCACTATTACAATGGTAACACGCCTCTGGAATTTGTTCTAATTGTCTAGCCCTTGAAATTATTAATCTACCATCTTTATCATAATCAGCCATTAGGTTGTCTGTAAAAATTATGAACTTAAATCTTGTTTGGATGCTTTCTTCAAATCAAAATATTCTACTAATGCATCACTGAATTCTTTTAATTTTATTTCATCAAACTTTGATTCTTTTAATTCTTCCCAATTTTTTTCAATATTTTCTTTGAGAATGAAAAGAGTGCGCTTGTCATCACAATGCATGATTGTATACCTTTAACTCCGAATTTATCTATATTGTTGATTCCACTGGGATGGAAATTTTCTTTTTTGCAACTTTGACTGCAATAATTCCCATTATGGCTCCAGGTATGGCCATAAATCCTAGATTTATCGCCAATGTATCTGCAAATTCTGGAAGTAATGTATATCCTGAAACTCCATTAAACACGTAAAACTGAATGAATGACATTCCCACCAAAGGCATACTGTACACCAAAAACACTGCACCAACTAGTGCACCTGCAATTTCTTCTTTGAATTTACCGATTTTAATTTTATTATTAATAATTCCATCAGCAACTAATGCTGTGATCATTGGAACTGCAAACCATGGCAGATATCCCCACAATGCAGTGGCTGGAATGACATTTGCAGTTACATTGAGAATTATTAGTCCTGCAGCTGATGCACTAACCCATCCAAATTTTTTCATGGATTTTGCAGCTCCCCAGAAAATTAATGTGCAGAAAAATGGCATAGTGACTGCAAGAATAATTCCTGCAACATATGGATCAGGATTCAAGTTTATTGTTTCTCCATTAGAAATTGGTAAGGTAAATTGAAAAATAAACGCAATTACGATAAACCATAATGCTGAAAATCCCACTGTGATTGATGGTTTTGTCACTTTGAAATTGTATTGAATCATTCTAGTTAATCCTATGACAATTCCGACTGATTGTATCAAAATCCCTGTAATTAGCGTCAAGTGTGTTGGACTAAGTAATCCATCTGTTCCAAATAGTTCATGCCATAGATAATCCCCAGGACCTGCAACAATCTGGATTATGCTGCCAATAATTATTAATTTTAATCCCAAAGAAAATGATTTGTGGAGTATTTCTTTATCTTTAACAATCATCCCTAATGCTGCAACTGCTGCAATCAGTGATATTCCAACTCCGGAATATAACACTGCATGGGGTGGCGTGAAAAATGATTCAGGAGCCCCTAAAGCATGACTTGTAATGTCCCAACTTCCTCCCCATATCTCTAAAACACTGCCAAATAATGAAATAACTAAAACAAACGTTAGTATTTTTGGTGTTAATTTCATATTACAAGACAAAAAAGTATCTTTATCAATATTGTGAATTAAAAAATAAATGCTTTAGACTGTCTAAAGCAGTTCGTCAGTGATATTGGATTTCTCCAGTTTGCACCAACAGTTAGGACTGCAAATGTTTCCAGACAATTTATTCGTCTGACACTAGCCAGGAAAGGCCTATTGCTTCTTCCCAATTTTGTTGATTATTGTTATCTTCCATATTATACCATTGGAGAATTTTCTATTTAACGAAGATGAACGATTTCTCAGTACAATTTCTCAGTACGAAAGAGTAGTAATGCATTATATTCAAATTCAATAATTATTGTTACCCGACCATACCTGGTGAAGATTCAATCCTAGAATTTTTGAATCTCACCTTTTCTTTAATTCTGAGAGTTTGCAGTTTTCTCGTAATAGTATTCTTGCCTTTTCAAATCTTTCTCAGAAATAATTCGGCATTTTCGCATTGGAACTAGTCGTGAAATTTGTTCATATGTGTTCATGTCTCTGACATCTGCAGCATATGCAATTTGTAATAGTGGAGGCTTTTCAATTATCATTGGTTTTGCCTGTTCATACCCTCCACTCTGTCTCATGCCAGTTCGAAATAATCCTAGGTGGCTATTGTTTTTTGAAATTTGAGGATCCTGATAACAACAAATTGCAAATTCATCATTTTCTTTTTCAATAATAGTTAATCTCGTAAATTTATCACTCCAGTCTTCAATCTCTTTGGCAATGGCTAATGCCTCATTTTTATCCTCAAAAACTGTGGATACTACTAATCTGTCTTTTTCATATGCCCAAGAAATCCCGTAAAAGTTGTTCTTCCACGTAATATCTAAAGACATGTTTTCATCTGATGTCTATTCAAATTAATGCTTTCTAATTCTCTAGTCTAATTAAAAAAAACTAATCTAGCACTGTTTCTCACATTCACATTGTCTGCTAGTAAACAAATTCTTGAATGCTTCAAATCTTGACTGTCCAATTACTGGTTTTTGTCTCCCGACAATTTTGAATAGATTGATTCCAGTCTCAGAGCTAGTTCCCTTTAGTGCCCATGATCCATTCTTCATTAGATATGGTTTTGGATTGTTCATAGACACTTTCTTTTTTGCTTTGATATCATATGCCTCTATTGTTGACATGAGCCATGATGTAAAAATTAGTATTACAGATTTAAAGTGAGTTTTTTCTCAGTGTTAAGCTTAAAAATAATATTTCTTTATGCCTGCTTTAATTTTACAAAAATAAATTATGGTGTGATTGGGGTTATCTCACAATCACACTCTTCTCTTTTTCCACAGTATGGACAGTTGCAGTTGCAATAAATCAGGGCAACGCCGCATGTTCTGCATTTTGTATACTCTGCAAAGTCATCGTTCATGATATTATTTTGTATGGTGAATTGATAAATCACATGTAGTAAATTCTAAAAATTAGTTTTATTATTTTGATTTTACTAAACAAATGTTTGAAAAATGGCTACATGATCTTTTATATCTTGAGCCTGAATAATTATTGACGCCTTCGTTTAGTGGTCTAGGCATGCTATAAACGACCACTATTCCAAGACGTTGGTTATCTCTTTTTCAATAATGCTTCTTCAGGAGTTTTTTCTTTGTTTGATTCCAAATGCCAATTATGATGTTTCTTCCAATGAGTTTCTAATTCTTCAGTAGTTGGTTCTTTTCCTAATGGCGTTCCACATAATTTACACTGTATCATTTTTTACCTCTTTTTGTTTTTTCTTTTTTGGTTTTATTATGGGATGACATTGCACGGGTAAATTTTCATCATCCATGTATTTTGAATTGTTAATTTGGAATTAAGAGTTTTCTTTTTTTGGTTTGGGTGTCACTTTGGATTTTTTATTGTTATCTCGATATTTCTGCCTCTTTCTTTTTTGTTCTAAATCTAATATTGAATATATTTTTCCCATTTCACATAATTTCATCTCCCCTGTATAATCATCATGAATTGATTCAAAGGAGCCACTTGATAACAATTCGCCTACAATACTCCATGCCATATCTTCAGATACATCAAACTTGTATGATATGGTTGAAACTTTGGTGAAATATCCATTTTGAGAATTTCTCTTTACAAAACTTTCTACCTTTTGCTCTGCTGTCAATGATGGTTCTCTTTTTTTGAAATTTCTATATGGTTTTCTCTCAGACATTATCTCACTATACCTTCATCTTGTATTTTAGATCAATCTTTTGAATGTAATGTGTCCGGATCATTGTTGCCTGGTAGATATTTATCTCCTAACTTGTTTTGCATTCTCTCATCAAATTCTTCTTGTAATCGTGTGAGGTATAGTTCAGCTTCTGTTTCATCGTCTGGTATTCCAGTATCTGTATTAAAATTAAATCCAGTTGCTAGATGATAAAACTCCTCGAAGAATTCTTTACAGTCAATTACATCAGCTTTTTCATCTATTCCTACCACTAGAGCGCCATTTTCTATTCTAAAATTGAGGCAAACTTCCTCTTCTATCATGATATCTGCCATAACTGACATGAGGTATGCTACATATTTTGAGTCCAATTTACCTTGATCTTTATTTGAAATCCATAATTCGTAGCCATCTAGAAAATTATCAAACGTCCTAACTACAATATCTCGAATAAATACATCGGGATTTGCCATTTTTGTATTCCATGATTCAAAACTATTACGTTCTGCATAGACTGTATCAAAAGTTAATTCTTCATTTAGTTGCTCAAACTCCCAAATCTGTTTGTTAGTCCACATTGGGGAATGTTCTTGAATTAATTTTTTGGTACTTTGATCCAATGAAATTTGTGTTTTTTTCTTCTGTTTAATCTTATCTTGACCTAGTTTATTCCTGATTTTAGAAATTCTATGGTGCATTCAGCAAGTTCTTTACTTGAATGTTTTTTGATATCGTGTTTGCAATTTGGACATATTCCTGATTCTTCTTCTGTAAATTCGTCCCCCACTTGCTTCATACAGCATTCCATTAGTTCTTCAGTGGAATGTGATTCCATTGCAAGTTTACATGTGGGGCATTCAGTCAAAGTTGAATTCCTCAAAACTCGGTTGTTATTAAATTATATTTGATTTTACAAATAACCTGTTATGTCCAATATTGATAAATTTCAAAACAAATTACATTGTATATGTAATGAATCTGTAAATTTTGAAATTATTGATGATATTGAATGTGATTGGGGGAGCCACACTGTAATTCAATGTCCCAAATGTGAAGAATTATTTTCAATTGATTGTGAATGTCCAGCTTTTCAAAATGCTATGAAATTAATCTCATTAAATGAAAATTTATTTTCAGATGAGCAAAAATCTAATTATTTGAAAAACTCTCATCCAAATTAAAGTTCTAGGCCACAGATAAAGTTGGTAATCAATGTCGAGTGCGTTAGGCGATTACCAACATCCAGCTATTCTATGGCAATAATTCTAATTTGATTATTCTTTTAAAATAAAAAAGTATGAAAAAGTTGATTTAGTTTATCAAAAAATTCAATTGAGCCTGATTCTATTAATTTAATGGAAAGTTTTAGGTACTCCACTTAGTAAAACTGATTATTGAAAACAATTGTTGTGATAATTATACTATTGGTGGGTTTTGGTTATGTCTGGTATGCTGATTTACTCCCGTTTAACACTGAAACTAGTAAGGGACTTTCACCATCTATTGAAAATCTTCAACAAATATCAAATGTAGTTACATCTAAAGATCATCAGATTATTTATTATTCTTTTGAAGATGTACCTGATGTTCCAGATAAACAGATTCCAATTGATGCATTAAAAAAAGCGATAGATACTTGGGAGAAATATAATCCTAATTTAGAATTTATAGAATCCAAAAATTCTAACATTGAAATAAAATGGCAAAAATATGCATCCCCTACACACACTGGTTTGGCAACATGCAATACTGTTTTGTTTGGAATTTTAAGTCACTGTATATTGGACATATCTATCGGTGCACATGATTGTAATTCTAACTTTGTTCAAAATGATGAAAATATGGTTGTAAATATTTTGATGCATGAAATTGGACATACGATGGGGTTGGGTCATACTAGTGAGAAAAACCACTTGATGTATTCTACTGAATCTCCTCAAATTGATTATAACACTAAAGGATATTCTATCCCTGAAAGATTTGAAGAATTGTATGTTGGACAAAAATTATTATTATCTGAAGAAAAAGAAATTGAATCTCAAATTAAATTGTTAGATGATAAAATTGCACGTGAACAATCACAATACGATGAATACTATAAACAATATGAATTTTATGAAGGAAAGACTCTGCCTCCAAAAGAATTTGAAAAAGCTCAACAAGCTCATGACAAATTAAATACACAAGCAGAAAAAGTAAATGACTTGATTGATCAACAAAATGAATTAATCGAACAAATCAATGAAATATTGAATCAACTTGGATGCAATCCTAATTTTGAAATTTTATCTTAATTATCCAAATAATAAAACTAATCCTACAATTAATGCAGCTACTGAAATTCCCATCCATATGTAGAATTTTTTCATCATGAATAATCTCTAAATTGTCTGAGATTAATAGTTTAGAATTATGAAAGCAAGCAAATTTGATATCTAATCATCGGCCCTTTGGGGGTTACAGTAGATATCAAATCCGCAATCATCTTGCTTTCAATATTTGTATTGATTGGTATTTTGAAAAATTCATAAAATTGACCATGTCTTGAATTTTGATCAAAAAGGGTTGAAAAAGTGATCCATTGCCACATCCTGTGATGTTGAGCCTGGTATTTGAAAAATTCCATGCAAGAATAATTTTGTTCAATTTACACACACGGTTTCTTTTAGTCTAATTTGTTAATCTATAACAGAGTCATCTGTTTGACGGCATCATACATTGCCTTAATTGACCATACCTAGAATTCCTTTGCCGTCAAACACTCTTTTCTAATAATTAATTCATACCTAAAAAATAAAGAATAATTTTATTCTCATAGAAATACGGCTAGATATGGGCGAAACAATCACTTTGGAGTGGACTTCCAATTTTACACTTTCATGGTCTGACTTTCAAGCAGAATCAAACCCTGCGGTGTTTGAAGACAGTCATAGTGTAATAAAATATAGATTCACTTGGGTTGTTGATTCAGACATAGTTGATAGAAATATTGTTTTTCTAATTAATGATATTTCCCTCTTTGTAGAGTTTCATCCTTTATTGTCTTGGGTACGAAAATCTGAAGCAAATGAATCGTTGCTAAATCATGAACAAGGAAATTTTGACTTGGCTGAACTAGTAAAACGTGAAAATATGATGCATCTGCAAGAACAATTTTACAAAAAACATTTTTCAACTCGAGGCCAAAATGATGAACAACGAAAACAATTTGCAAAAGAAGATTCTGGTAAAATGATCAATGAACAAGTGGAAAAATTACAGAATCTCTTCAATGAACGTTCTCTGAAATATCAAAACGATACAAATTATGGAAAGAATTTTGATGAGCAATTAAAATATGATTTGATTTTTAAACAATTGCATACATAATTTGTCTTGTAGTGTATTCTGATTTCTAATACATGTATAATGCATTTGTAATTTATGAAAAAGTAGATGTAATTTTAATTCAAATATGATGAATTATTAGAATTTAATTTAAGTCATATTGAAAATAAACGGTTATGATGAGTAAATTTAAAAATTTTGTATCTTATACTGAATCTTTGGATGATTAGGTTCTATGTTCTATAATTTTATTTTCAGGAACTGAATTAATGTAATTTACAAGGCTTCTATAATATTTTAAATGGAAATTTAAATCTCTTATTTCTGTTTGCTTTAATTCTTCAAGCTCTGGACCAAAATCTGCGTTGTTTGTTTCAATGTGGTTTAATGTATTTTCATTTACTTCAATCATGTGGAAAAGACTGTGTAATACTTCTCCCTTTGTGAGAGTTTTATCGCATGATTTTTCCAATAATGTTTCAACCCAATCCATATGATTTGTAAAAATAATTCTTATATCCACTCCCGAATTTGAAATATTCTGACCTTTGCTCTATTTTTTTTAGTCTAGGCTTGAAAATTTATTTTTTAGATGCCTGTTTCTTTCTTTCCATGATTTCTTTATTCCTTTCAATATCTGAATGAACTTCAACATGGTTGTATAGCTCTTCTTTTGAATCAAACAATTGCTCACAATAATAGCACTGATGCATTTCATTATTACCACTTTCTAAGTTAAATTGCTTTCTTGAAAAATATAAAAATCACTCCTAATAATTTGACAAAAAACTATCTTTTGAAATTATATGGCTGATGATCTATTCGTATTACAATCCATTTTTTTATCTCTTTTTGTGCTAAATCTCCAAAATACACTTTATGTAATTTTTTATTTAAATTGGCTCAGAAACGATTTTTTTATTAATTATATGCAATTTTAGTGGAACGCAGTAAAATTGTCTAATGTGTTTCTATTTTTATTTCTGCATTGCACACAGGAATATCCCCAGTTTCATTTTTGAAATCTTCAATTAATTGCAGTTGCATTTCTTTTGGATTTTCTGAAAAGACTCTCTGATAGAATGATGTTTTCTGTTTGCATTCATCTCCCTCAAATTCTGTATCAACATATTTTGCAAATTCAGCTTCCAGACTATCTGTTTCTCCAATGAAAATTACATCTCGTTTTCTGTTATACAAAACATACACTCCTGGATTTGCTTTTACATATTGGGAGCTATCTGTCCACACTCTCATTTTATCCTCTAATAATTCCATGATTTATCATAGTGGCACTAGATATTAAACTAGATTACACATTCATGATTCTCCAATAACCCTTATGCTTTTAATACTGAGTAAAAAAAGATGTAATCCTGTCATTATTAGAAAAATTCCCAGATCATTTTACTCCTAGAGAAATTCAAAAAGAGATTATTTCTCAAATCGATGAGAAATTAAAATCGGGATTCAAGAAAATTATTCTATGTGCACCTACAGGTGTTGGAAAATCTCTTGTGGGTGCAACAATTTCAAATTACTTTGATAGTTCATTTACCGTAACTGCATCAAAACATCTACAAGATCAATACATCAAAGACATTCCATTTTTAAAACCAGTAAAAGGTAAGCAAAACTTCCCGTGTCTCAAACTTATGGAATCAGAAAAAGTTGACAATGATAGAAGGGCCATGAGATGGGGTTTAACTTGTGATAAAGGAGAATGTCAGGAAAGAGTCTCAAAAAATGGTAAGGAAGTTTTTGAGGTCTGTAAATTCAAGCCTACTATTAAACAGGTTGAAGATAACACTACAGATGCAAAATCCTGTCACTATTACATGCAGAAATATGATGCACTAGTCTCTAATCATTCTTTGTGGAATTATCACGCATTTTTTACAATAATGAAATTCAACAAAAAACTCTTTGAAGATTATCTTGATAGAAAAGTAACTGTTTTTGATGAAGCACATAAAATTGAAGACCAAATTATTCAGTTTGTAGGTTTTGATATTTTTGCAGGACAAGTTGATGAATGTAATCTAAATTCAGAAAAATATGATTTTACAGATTTGGATTCTATGATTCAGTTGACTGATGATATGGCATTTTCTTATGCCAAAAAAATTAAAGATATCAAAGAAAGTGCTGCTTTTCAAAATGATCCTGACTATGAGTTACTTACTGGATTGGAGCGAAGACATGACAGGTCTGCACAAGCTAAAATTGACATCATGACTGACAAAGATAATTTTGTTGTAAATGATCCTGTTAAAGATTTTAATGGAAATTTTAGAACTATTTCTGTTAAGCCAATTGATGTTTCAAAGTTTGCAAATTCTTTTTTTGAAACAGAATACCAATTGTTCATGTCTGCAACAATTGACAAAAATAGTTTCTGTGAAAACATGGGGTTGGTAAAAGATGATGTTGCGTTTGTTGATACTCCAAAATCACCATTCCCAATTGAACATAGGAGTATAGATCTTCTTAACATTAAGAGACTAAGCTATGGTTCTACTGAGGAAGATGAACTTGAAGTAATCAAAACAATTGATAGGATAATGGATGAACATTCAAACGAGCGTGGTCTTATTCTTACATCATCTATTCCTAGATGTCAGAAAATTATACGTCATCTTTCTCCAAAAAATACTCAAAGAATTAGACTCTGTCATAGTAAAAATAAAGATGGTAAAACTCAGGATGAGGTAATTTCTGAACATGCAACTGATCCTACTGGAGTTTTACTGTCTTCTTCGTTATGGGAAGGAGTTGATTTGAAAGATGATTTGTCTCGGTTTCAAATAATTGCCAAAGTTCCATATCCAAATTATACCGAAAAGAGAACAAGGGCCAAAATGAACAAATTTCCATCATGGTACACATCGCAAACATTAACTAAAATTCTACAAGGCTTTGGTCGTTCAATTAGAAGTGATGACGATTGGGCAAAAACATATGTCTTAGATACTGCTGTGAACAATGTATTTTTCAAAGGTCAACCGATGATTCCAAGAGCATACTATGATGTTTTAGGAATGGATGATGTTTAGTTTTTTAATTTAATCATTTTCTTTCTGCACATGCACATTTCACATAAACCATTTTGAATTCTCCCTCTGATTTTATGTTATGTGACATTGGTTTTCTGCATTGCTGGCATTCTGTAAATCCAAAATATTCGTCAACTTTGATCATTTTATAATCCCATGATTTTTTTCCTTCATTCCAAAATACGGAGTTTAATTCAGATGGTCCTTCCATGAGTAATAATAGAAATTGTTTTATTAATTAATTTTCTATTTGTTTAAATTTTTAAAATCTAGACACTTTGTATCAAATTCATTGAGATATTTTTTAGCGTTAATGTTTGCATCCATTATGTAAATTTCACACGTTTCTGAATCAATTAGTTGCTGAGTATTGCTACTGTTAGTCATTACTTGTAATGCGAGAATGCTTACTAGTACAATTATCACAATTATTGCAAATTTACTGGAGTATATGTCCATAAAATTCCTTAATTCATTTTGAACTTAAATCTAATCTTTTAGAATTGGAATTAATTGTTTTATTGCTGATTGTAAGGGGTATTTATGATGCACTTTACCCTAGTCTGTATGTCTGATTTTGTCATTTGTTTGAATTGTGGTTTATCATATTCTACAATTGAATTTGATCTTTGTAGTCATTGTAACTTTACCAACAAACCTAGAAGTTGATATGTCACTAAATGTTGTTAGAGAAAACCTGTAGTAGACAACAGTAATTTGATAAGCATAAGTTAATTTCTTTTTCCTGTTATCTCTGATGAATATTTATTTTTGCGATCTATAAATCTTGTGGATAAATTATTCTTTCTAGGGATTTGCAGTAGTGATTGCACCTTGTGCAGCAGAGCCTACAAGTGTTGCATATTTTGCTAATGCTCCTGAAGTGTAGTTTGGTGCAGGTTTTCTCCAAGATTCTTTTCTTTTTGCTAACTCTTCTTCTGAAACATGAAGATCAATTACAGTAGTTTCTGTATCAATTGTAATTTTATCACCGTTTTTCACAAGAGCAATTGGTCCACAAACATATGCTTCTGGTGCAACGTGGCCTACCATGAATCCTCTAGTTCCACCTGAAAATCGTCCATCAGTTACCATTGCAACTTTTTTACCTAAACCTTGACCTACCAGAGCTGCAGTAGTTGCAAGCATTTCTCGCATTCCTGGTCCTCCTTTTGGTCCTTCATATCTGATTACTACCACATCGCCCTCTTCCACATCTCCTTTTGCAACTGCATCAAAGGCATATTCTTCTCTATCGTACACTTTAGCTTTACCTGTAAATTTTGTCATTTCAACTCCTGCTGTTTTAATTACTGCTCCATCTGGTGCAAGACTTCCTTTGAGTACTACTGCAGTTCCTACTGAATGAAGTGGATTCTCAATTGGGCGAATAATTGTTTGTTCAGGTTCTGGAATATTCATAGAATCAAGATTTTGCTGAAGTGTCTTTCCAGTAACTGTGATGCAATCTCCATTTATCAATCCTTTAGAAGCTAGTTTTTTGAGAACAAATGGAATTCCACCTATTTTATCAAGACTGTTCATCACATAATTTCCACCTGGTTTCATATCTGCAATGTGTGGTGTCTTTTTTCTAATTCTTTCAAAATCGTCATATGTCAATTTGATTCTTGCTTCATTTGCCATTGCCAACAAATGTAAAATTCCATTTGTTGAACCTCCAACTGCATTGAGCATTACAATTGAATTCTCAAATGCTTCATATGTCATTATGTCTCTTGGTTTAATGTTTAATTCTAATAATTTAGCACATGCAGCACCTGTGTCATAAACCATTTTGTTTCTGCGGTCATCTTCTGCAGGAGGGCTGGCACTTCCAGGTAATGCTAATCCAATAGCTTCTGAAATTGATGCCATTGTATTTGCGGTAAACATTCCACCACATGATCCTGAGCTAGGACATGCTGTGTTTTCAATATTTTTTAACATCTCTAAAGAAATCTTGCCTGAATCATATGCTCCTACTGCTTCATAAACATCAACAACCGTTAGTTCTTTTCCATCTAAAATTCCTGGCATAATAGTTCCGCCATATACAAAGACTGATGGTAGGTTTAATCTTGCCATTGCCATCATTGTACCTGGTAAACTTTTATCACAACCAGCTATTCCTACAATCCCATCATACTGATGGGCTCTGACCATTAATTCAATAGAATCTGCAATGACTTCGCGAGAAATTAAAGAAGATTTCATTCCTTCATGACCCATTGCAATTCCATCACTGACTGCAATTGTTGAAAATATTCTTGGAGTTGCTCCATTATCTGCAACTCCTTTCTTTGCCTCTTCAGCTAAAGTTGGTAATAATATATTGCAAGGAGTTGCCTCGTTTCCTGTATGACAAACTCCGATGAACTGTTTACTGAGATCATCATCATTTAACCCCATGGCCTTGTACATTGCTCTATGAGGAGAACGTACTGTTCCATCTACTACATTCTTACTAGAAATTTCCATAATATGTCGAATCTGGATTGCTATAATTTAGACTTTCTCTAGAGTCTAAATGTTATAATTTAATACGATTTTTGGAGGTAGATTACAATGTCTAGCCTCAAAACTCTCAGAACAAAGGAAACCTACAGAAATAAAGTTAGTTCAAAGAAAGCAAGCACTATCAAAGGTATTTTCACGTCTATTGCAAATTTTGAGAATTACTGCATGGAAAGACATGGCAAAGCAAACATGATTCCAGAAATGAAAGAGGCAGAGTTTGAAGAACTCTATGATATGTTACAAGATTGGATTAACTGGAATAATGATAAAGCTGCAAGTACCATTAGAATCCATTTCTCAAATGTTAAAAAATTCCTACATTACATGGGAATCAAGCTACACAAAGAGGATATTGATAATGAAATGGAATTTCCAAGTCTAGTCAGTGAGGATCTTTACGGGATATCTCTATCAGACCTTCAAAAAATCTTCAATGTTCTAAGCTACAAAAACAGGACTCTATTCACCTGTCAATTATCGGGACTCCATAGAATTGGGGAAATGGTTCAACTAAAGAAAAAACATCTGATTTTAGATAATGACAATATCATAGTCAAAATCCCAGCTTACATGGCTAAATTCAACAAGGGGCGAACAACATTTTGGAGTAAAGAAGCTAGTAAATTGGTTAGACCTATGCTTAAGAAATTGGATGATGACGAATTGATTTTCACAAATAATCCTAAACCACACATGGCGGAAATGGGAGTAGGTCAAGCACTCCGTAGAGCAATAGTCAAAGTTGGTCTTGATATGAGATACGAGTCAACTGGTAGATTCATGATTAACACTCATGGTTTTCGAGCTTATGGGATTACCAAACTATCGCGTCATGACCCTAACTTTGCCAAGAAGATTGCAGGACAAAAAGGGTACTTGTTACAATATGACCGAATTGATGATGAGGAAAAGTTAGAGACATACCAAAAATATGAATCTGATCTTTTAATTGACAAAGATGAAATCAATAAATCTGAGATTAATACACTCAGAGAGGAAAACTGCGACTTGCGTAAAATGACAGCAGAACAACAAAGAAAAGCAGTATTAGATATTGTCAAGAACTTACCAAAAGAAGAAATTCTAAAACTTACTAGGAATCTTTAGTAAGTGTTGTATTGTCTCTGAGTAGTTTTTGATATCTTGAACTCAGTTCTTTTGTAAACTCATGATCAAATGTGTTAATGAATTGATTATATCTTTCTTTTCCTAATTTTAGAGACAACACTCCAGCTTTATCAAACAGACCTCTTGCAAGTCTCTCAATTCGTCTTAACTCTTTTAACAGATAGAGGTTCTCTATTGATTTTGTCTGGTATAGAATCATTTTTGCAATCACTGGTGATAGAACCGAAGATAGTAAAATCAAATCTTCATTTATCGCATCATAAGATGACTCTTTGTTTTTTTCATTAGAGTCTTGAATATTTGAGAAATCTATCTCAGACTGATTCAAAATATCTTTAAAATTATCAGTAAGACTTGGAGCTGCACCAACATCTAGGATTAATTGAGCCTGATTTTGGGCATGATCTCCCTTTGAAATAGAATATTCTACAGGATTACCCGTTTGTTTTGGGAGTTTTTTCTTGGATAGGACTCCCGCTTGCACCAATGATTTTATGGCATCTGTAAATTGTTGTTTTACAATACTCATGTTATTCTCTTTTAGAATTTCCCTTGTTCTAGTGTAGAGATTGTTATTGTTCCTTTTTTGTTCTTTGAGTGCTTCAATGATTGCAGCTTGAGGAAACATTGGACTATCCTCCTAGTCTAATGATTATCAATGTTATGGTTACATTTTTTGTAAATGAGTGATTTCATCAATATTCGCATTAGCAAAGACACGAAACAAGGATTAGTTTTCTTAGGACGTAAAGACCAAACTTATGATCAGATTGTAAAAAATCTCATTCTAAAGGAGAAAGTTCGTTTATCTTGACTGTAAACAGTTGCAATCATTCTCCAGATGCGAGAATTACTTTTGATATTGGAAATTCTAAAAATTCAACATACGAATTATGTGAACTTTGTAGGCGATTACTTGTATTTTCTGAGAATATTCTATTCATAGAGGAATTAAAAAATTGAGTTTTGCAGTAGACTTTCGAGGGAACACTGCATCACTCATCTCACCAACTATGCGAGGTTACTTTGTCTAATAACAAACTAAAAAATAAAGATTTTGCAACATTTTTTGACAATGATGAATGGTTAGTGATAATTAAAAAAAACCTAGACTGGTTTTTGATTGGACTCTATGAGATTCTAAATGATCCTGATTTCTTAAAATATTCATCTGAGATTATCTCTCTACTTCAATCTGAAATCTCACATGTTGAGTCTGTACGGGAGATGATGAGAAAATGAGACGTTATTGTAACTATTGTCAATTCAAAACCATTCCGATATCCAATAGATACGGAAATTGCAGCTTGTGTAATGTGAGATATTGCTCATGAGAAACCAATGCACTGAATGTGATGAATTTGAGGCTAAATGTCAGTGTAAAAGACCCTCATTTATCCAAGTTACAGAGGAAAAAGACTGGAAAAACCTCAAAACCATGCCTACTAAGAAAGACAAGGGCACACCGGATGTCAAGAAGAAAACAAAGGGGATGATTGGAGATGTATTTGTTGAATCAATACTATATCAGAACATCCCATATTTTCTAATTAATGACGGCGGAGTTGTCGGAATAGTTGAAAGACTAACCCATGAGAATGTAATCTATGAACCATTACAATCTGATGAAGTTGGTTATTTTCCATACAATTTTGACTCAATGTATCTCTCACTACTAAAGAATAATCCCCCAACAAGACAGCAAATTTTAGATGATCTCAAAAAGATTGTCGATACTTACATTGATGCAAACCAGATTGACCGAAATTTGATTCTAGGTGATTTGTTACTGTCATATTGTCAGGACTGGATTGATACATTGCATTTTGTCTACTTTGTAGGTGAAACTGAATCGGGAAAATCTTCAGGACTGCATCTATTTCGTTGGCTTGGTTATCGTCCTTTGTATGGGGAGGATATACCAAATGCCGACATTTACAATTTTCTTGGAACAGAAGAGGAAGCTGCTGGAACTATTTGTGAGGACGAAGCTCAGGAGATTAATATTAACCGAGAGAAAATTAGAACATACAAAAATTCCTACTCTCGCGGTGCCACTAAAGCTAGGATAATTGGAGTAGATTCTACAAGAAAACGTCAAGTCTATTACAAAACCTTCTGTCTCAAACTGTTTGCAGGAGAATCCATCCCAGACGATAAGGGCTTTGGTGAAAGGCTGGCAGTCATATACATGACAGAAGGACAACCCGAAGGAAACATCAAGAGACTATCTAATGAACAAAAATCACATCTCATGCATCTTAGAAACAAAATGATCTATTGGAAAGTTGCAAATTATCACAAGGGATTACAACCTGTTGTCTCACACCTTACAAAGAGAGACCAAGAACTCTGGGAGGATTTCTTAAAGATTACAAATGGCACCTCGTATTTTACAGGTTCTCTTGAAGTTGTAAATCATTTCACAAAACAAAGACACGAGAAAATATGGGGCAGTTTGGAATCTAGGATCTACAAATTAGTGATTCGTGCTCTAAATGATGATTTTACGCTCCAAATGGAGGCATTTTGGCATAATCTCACAGACATAACGGCAATACAAACAGAACTGTCAGGTTCAACAGATAGGCAGACATTCTATCCAAATGATTACAATGTCAAAGTAACTAGAAATTCTTTGGCAAAAATTTTTGAACAGAAATTCAAAGCTACAAAACAAATCAAATATCATACAAAATCTGACAAGTCAAAGATGCAAATTACAATGTACAAGTTTGATGCCAAGACATTGCTCAAACTATCAAACAAGTATAATGTCGAAGACTTGCCTTTGTTCATAAGTGGTCGAAGTGATGTAAGTGGTAAACTAGATGACCACATAGACGACGTTGACCACTTTAAAGAAACAGACTCTACATGACAAACTCGACAGAGAAATACAAAATTGAATCCACCCCTAACAGATGTGGAAATTCTTATATCTTAATTTTTAAGATTTATTTAATGGAATCAATTATTCCGATGACTGTGGGATTGCTGTTAGATATTTGTGGTTCATTTTTAATTGTAAAGTTGATTTTAAACAATATCCAAAATTCCAGATTCTTTGTAGGATCTGATGGTAAACTATGGCAATCATCTATGTCTAATTATCATGATGATAAAAAAGAATACGATAGACAAAATCAAGCTGTAATTGATGCAAGATATGGTTTTGTTTTTCTATCTTCAGGTTTTATTTTAATTTTAATTGCAAGCTGGATTAACTATCTTAACGTTTAGTGAATTTGACACTAAGTACTGCGACATGAGTTAAAATTAATAAGAAATACAAATAGTTGGAAGTTATGGGAGACAAAGCTTGTATTGGTTGTAGAATTGTGTATATTATGATGTCTGATTCTTGTGATACCCCTATATGTAAAAAATGCGGGGGTTCAGTTAAAAATATAGGAAATCTTCCATACGATGCTGAATACACCCACTATTCACGAGATGGTCATTGGTCTTCAAATAATGCAACCGAATCAGATATTGATCCTAATTATGAACCAAAAATATAAGTCGTTATAAAATTATCTGAAAATAATTAATATTTTTTGAAGAATTAAGTAGGCACATTCAAAATTATTTTTACACAACATCGAGATGTCTATTGTAAAATGGGTTCATTCAGCTTGACTCACTACAAAAAAACTCAATTTGTGGGATCTCTTTTAAAAAGAGATTCTATTTTAAGAAAACATCATGCAGGTTAAGGAATCTTTCAACATTGGAACTGCAAGCGCTATATTCATTTACGGAATGTTAGAGAAAATGGGTTACAGTATTGGTGGATATATAATTGGAAATGTGCTTCCGCAAAATGAATCAGAACAAGTGTTTACACTGACTACTGGTGATATTATTAGTTCTATTTTTATGGTAGGTGGGATGCTTGTACTTTTCTTGACTGCTAGACGACACATTACAATTAGAAATATGGAGAAAAAGAAACCAGAACAGTTAGTCAATGATTTAATCAAAGAAGTAATTAATTTCAATAAAAAATGGTATCAAAGTAACCCCCTTTTATCACCTAGTTATAGAAAACAAATTCAAGATAAAGTAATTGTTTTGAATATGCCAGATAAGATTCATAACCATTCTCGTAAATTAAAGGGAAGAATAGTTCGTGTAAAAGAACTTAAAAAATCAAAAATGTATTCAACACTTAACAAACTCACTACACTATCTTATGATATTGAAAAATTAAGTGATGATTTGGGAGAGATTATAAAAACCAGTCAACATGAAAAAGAAGTCATAAAAAATAACCCTGAACTTTTTGAGGAATTACTAAAAGAAGGAGATAGGATTTATGATGAACTTAGAACAATAAAATTGGAACTTGAAGAATTAATTATAGGAGTGTTATGAATAAAATTATTTTTCAAGTTCCACTTCCATTCTCTTACCACATTTTACAAGCTTAATAAAATCAGGATCACCCAGTTCTTCCATTATCGGGTATTGGTATATGGGCTTGATAGCCTCTAGTCTTATGCCAACTCACATGAGTTTAGACAATAGAACACCATCAGAAGCGTACGGTATTACGATACAAGGTAATGATAAATGGAAAACTTTGATTGAGAGGTCTGGTCTTGGATAGTTTGGATGTGGTATTCTTGGCCATCAAAGATGTAGGAAAAAGTTCAAAAATTCAACCAAAGGCTTTATGGATAGCAATACCAATAGCTAATGAAACTGCTCCACCTGCAACTAATGATGGATTTTGTTCAGCACCAAAAAATGACATTATTCCAACAATTAATGCGATTGCACCTGCAAATGCCAATATCAAGCCAATTATCTTACTAATATCATCAAGTTCTATCATGATTCATTCTTTTTCCTACTACCATATAATTTCGATCCACGTACCGATTTTTGACACGGAGGAGAATTTTAGGCACAATTTTTAGACTTCTTAGTTTCTTAGTATTGTATGTCTGCACAAAAAATCACTCCTTTAGGTGCCGTGATTATATTGATTGTATTGGCATGGATGTGGTCCGATGGTGCTTTTGATGGTGTTGGTGGTACTATCAAAAATAATGCTGAAACTGTAGTCAATACAGTGCCTGATTTAGTAAATGCTGGTCAAACATTTTGTAATCTTGATGAAATTGTACTTTCTGAAATCAAATCTAATGCGATATATGATGAAATGTTGTTGAATACTGAAGGACATACAAATGATATTTTGGTAAAATGGGCTATGACTGAAAGAGTTGAAACATGTGAGGTAGTATTACTAAATGAATTACTGGATTATGATGGTAATGATAAAGTCTATCGAAGTCAATTAGGAATTAAAAATGCCATGAAAGATCAATTATGCACAGCATTACAATGTTTTGATGAAAAAGGTGGGATTTCTTATTTGATCACTGACGAATATGATGGTATAAAAAAATAAAATTATTTCAAATCAAGATCTGTAATTAATTTTTCATGTTTTTCTTGTGAATCAATATTGTTTTCAATAAATTTTTTTAAAGATTTTTGCAGTAAATCTGTAATTTTTTGATTCATTTCAAAAATATCTCTAAAATCTGTTTTCTCGAAAGAAGGCGAATCTCCATGAACTATTGCACTTCTAATATGGTAAATTTGCTTAACATGTCTAAATAGTGTTTTTCTTGCATCAAAATCTATCTCTAGAAATTTAGATATTCTTACAGATATTTTATGGGTAATCTCACCCGATTCTCCTTGTTTGAAAAATAATGCCTCAAACGCAATCAACATGTCTATTAAAATATCCTCTTGATTTGTTTTTTCAAATCCACTTGAATATCGTCTTGATGCAATTCCATTGGGTTTAAAATTTAGATAGTTAGTATGATAGAATTTTTTCCAAAATATTAAAAATTTCCCAATTTTTTGACTGTCTAAAAAATATTCTCTTGAAAATACTCTTTGTTTAGATATTGTAGATGTACTTGTGCCGAAAAATTGTAATGTTCCTGCATGTTTAGAAACTGCAATATTGTAATCGAATCCTCCTCTATGGAATATCCTCAATGCTGAAATTAATTTTAAAATTTCTTCCAAAGGGTTTTTCTCATGTCGAGGTTGACTATGATCAATTTCTTCATCATCATTACGTATGAATTTTTTTGTTTTGTATTTGTATTCAATTATGTGATTTGTAAGATGATAGTCTATAGAATTTAATCCAGATTTACCTTCTACAAATTTCTCTTTTTCATCCTTTTTGATTCGTCTGATTGTTAAATCCCCTAATTTTATGGGTAATTTGCCTAATCGTAAGTTACTAATTGGTACGATTTCGACCATTTCTATTTTATCGTTATAGAAAAAAGATTCAAAATCCCGATATATAATATTAAATAATTTTGTATTGAATTTTTTATCTGTATGTCCCAAACACATAGCTTCAATCATGTAATTGAGTATTCGATTAAATTCTATTCTTGTTAGATTGTACCAATTACCTACCATCTTATCAAAATGATTTATAATTTTTTCATCTTTTCCAATTATTTTTTTCATTTTATAATATTCGTCTATAGAAAACATTTTTGGTTCTAGTTTGTGTAAAAATACTATCATTCCTAATGGTGATTTATATTCAAGTTTTAAAAAATCTGGAAAAATCAGTTCAATTATTTTTTTAAGGTATATTTCCATCACTTTTTTTAATTCGTGATTTTTAATGTAATATCGTGTCAAAATGTTACTTGTATCATCTCCATAGTGGCCTATAAAATTACTTTAACATAACTTCAAGATAGTAGTTAGTCTATGGGTCCCATCTACAAAATGACACTCCTTTTTTGACATTCAAGTCAATCGTAACCTTAAGGAAAATTTCCACAAAGTTAAGGCCTATAAATACAGGGGGTAGGGGGGGGTCTAATGGTATGCATTGAGGCGATATGTCCACTTTTCACGATATTGGTTCTGATACTTTTTCCACAGTTGTATTTCTATTTAGAATAAAGCCCCACTACACGAAAGAACCTTCGTGCAGGGGGGAGGAAACAAAACCATGACAACCAAAATAACACAGACGAATCTTTTGTCTAATCAGTCCTCTAAGTCATCCTTCAACTGTCGACTTCTATTGTCGGCTGCTGCTTTGTATTCAGCAGATGTTGAATTGTTGACATCAGATTTTTGATCATTTGATGTTCTATTGCTTTTCATAGCATATTGTATACAGCATAATGCTAGATAAGTTGGATCATAATGTCAAGTATTAGTCATGATTCTGAAAAATTTGGGTTATTTGATTTCAATTAACTATAGTGGTTCAAAAATAATTAAACAATTGTAAAGGTAATCAGGGAGTTCTCAAATCTTGTCAATTATGCGTTAACAAAGTGCCATGATGGGTCAGCTCTAAATCAACAATCAAACACAAATACGTCAGATGGCTAAAATTAATTGTCGAGTGAAAGTCTAAATGATTCGTTATCTTTGCCGAGAGAACTTATCCATACTAATCACTCGACATTATTATAAATTTCATAATAACCCGGACTTTTAGGCTCAAATTAACATAGGATCCTCTTGCGTAAAATCGAAGTTGACATTAAAGATCGAGATTATCTTGATTTTCTGTCTGTCTGCATTGATGAGGATTTGAGTGTGGAGGACAAGCTGAAAAACATTATCAAATATCATATCATCACTTATCGCAATAGAAAGAAGTTCAGGAATCAAACCCTATCTTGATTTGCAATATGTTAGGGTGTGACAGTGAATCTTATTCTCAAGTGATGCACTATTATTTTGAAGAAGGTACAAGGCGACCAGTTGCCAAATGTATCATGAGGTTTTGTAATCTACACGTCAAGGAGATAACATTAGACGATAGATTTGTAAAGATTCAGGTTTTGAATTAAATTATGAGTTCATTAGATGATTTTGAAGCTGATATGCTCAGACTTTTGATGGTTTGGCAAAGATCATTATCTGTTTACAAGAACTACCCAAAAATTATTGAAAGGGGACAAGAGGGAAATCTCCATCGACATGTATTTCGAGAATACACTGTGATCAATCTATTAAATTTCTTAAGGGTTAGAATAGATTTATGCAAAAATGAAGATTTCAGAAAATTAGATGCTGTCATAAAACCTCTTGTTAAACCAATTTTGGAACATGAACAAGCAATTATTGCATTGAGAAATCAATACATTGCTCATGTTCAAGAAAAGGGACAAAAGTTTGAAGTTAAGATGGGGGAAATAATACAAGAACATCAATTCCCAACAAATAACGGATTCTTTAGATATTTGGCAGGTCTTTCTTACTCATATTGTGGATATGTAGAATTAAATTTCAAAAAAATATGGGATGACGCATTAAAAAAATATGAAGAAAGAGGTGGAGACGATTCAATGTTAAATTCTGAAATCAATATGTCTAATTCATCGGATGAAATTGCAAAGATAGTACAAGAAATTACACTAAAGTTGGAGGATGAAGGATATAATGCTCACGCATCACCAGAACAAATTAAAAAATTAAGAGAAGCTCGAAAATAAAAAAAGAGGAAAAATCCTAACTATCCTATTGCATAAGGTCGCCTGATTCTTCTTCGTGCCATGTAATGTACCACATATGCGCGTCTTCTTTGTGACCTTCAGGTAACATACATCGATAAATTTGATTTTCAGAAATATGGTATACACCATCACATTGATGGGGATTATTTTCGTTCATCATTCTATCATGGTCATAGTTTCAATTAAGAATTATCTTGATTTTCGAGTTCAAAAATTAAACAGGCTTTTATTCAAAGAATTTTTTGATAATTCATGGATGAAGATATCATGTCAAAAGAAAAATTTGACAAATTAACTACTGTTGAAGATTACACTAAACTTAGGGGCAAAATAGATGAAAAAATTAACAAAATTGATGCTGAGGTATTCCAAGACCTTTCTAAGGTAGATAATTTTGCAGATTTTATGAAATTGTTTGTAAAAACTCAACAACTTAGAAAATTGGAAGGTGCACAAATAACAACTCAAGATATGATCAATTTTCTAACTTTTAGGGAGATAGAACATAGAGACAAAAAACTCCTTGAAGTTCTTATCAAAAATGCAAGAGAGGGAGAAAAAGATGATAAAGAAAATCTTGCTAAACTGAAAGAATTAGAAGAAGAACTCAATAAAGTTTCTAAATCACGTTCTCTTTTTGGGAATATTTCTTTGTCATTATTCAAAAATGATATGACTGGCGTTGGGTTAGATTAAGAAATGATTGATCATACAAAAAATTACAAGGTGTTTGATAATGGCATGATTCACATTGCAAATGATGGATTTAGACTTTGTACTGAAGAACCTGAATCAAGAGAAAAATTTGATGGCAAGTATGACTTCAATCAATTATGTTTGAAATGTCAGGGGAAATTACAACGTTGAACTCTGAAATTATAACATTTACACTACAACTAAGACTTTCGTCAGATTGTCAATGATATGATTTTACAGAAAATTATGTTGTTTTAGGCACAAATATGATTTGAATACTTATTTCATATCAAAATAATTTAGAACGTATTGGTTTGTTTTAGATGTGATGGAAAAGGTGAGTACAAGAATCAATTTGGTATTATGGAAAAATGTGCGTCCTGTCAAAAAATGAGTATGAGTTTTGATAAGGTTAATGCTGAACCTGATTTAGACGAAGAAGGATATTGAGAAATTATCTATTGAAATGAAAACTGTATTTTCTAATTAACTGATTTCATTGAGTTTAAATTGTAAATATTTTGAACATTTTCATGGAACAAAAAGCACTGGAATGTCCCGTTTGTAAGAGTAACAAGGCTGAGATTGCAGGAGATGATGTAAAACTTAGTGGACGATTTGAAGATAAAGAATTCCTTACAACAGAGTTGACTGTTTTAAGATGTTCTATGTGTGGATATTATATGATGTTTGACAAAAGTGCATCATCATTTACAACAAAGGATAAATCTTAAAAAAATTATTTGACTAGTACTTGATTGTCTAGTTGTAACAAGTATGCTTCTATCTCTTCAGGAGTTTCAGCACCATATACAATTAACACTCTGTCATCTTCTACAATTTCATATTCTCTAATATCTGGTACTTGTTCTCCGTTAACGAAGAATTTCAATTCATAATCTTCATTTGAACAGAATTGTTTTCCATCTGGGAATACATAACATTGATCATCAAGACCTATTGCTAGAGTTTCAAATAGATAACCTAAATCGACTCCTGTTGCATGCTTGTGAATTGTTGACCCGTCTCTACCTTCAAAATGAATCCAACTTGATTTGATTTGGAATGCTGGACCTGAAAATTCAAATGTGTCGCCGAATATTTTTACCAAAATTGCTGCATGTGAGTGTTCACTACCTAATGCTCCTGCGTTTTCTGGACCGCCAGGTGCAGTTTCAGTCATGTTGAGGAACAAATAACCTGCATATCCTACAATTACTGCAATTACTGCTAAAACTCCAATTGCGATAAGGGTCTCTTTTTTCTTTTCTGCAGAATGTTTTGTAGCGTAGTTTTCACGTTTTACTTCACGCTCTCGTCTTTCTTTTCGGCCCATTGGATAATTCCACTCTGAAATTTGCCCTAATTAACCATTCGTCACTTGATCATTTCAAATTGAAGATGATGACTCATTTCATTGATTTTGAATTTGCTAATATTTCTTGAAAAGAGTTAATGTTGATCGATACTGTTTTTGACTAGACTCTTTGTAATGATATTCATACTAAAGCACATGTGAATTGCAAAGAGGGATTTATTCATGATTTTGTGTGGTTTGAGATATTATCCTCAAAAAGATGCATGCATTGTGGAAAAGAAGAAATCTAAATCCATAGGATTTACTTTCTATAGTTAAGTTTTACACGCCTAAATGATGTCTGTTTAAATTAAGTAATAATAAATAAAATCACCAATTGCTATTCTTTATGGGGTGTATTTTTTGTGATATTTTGGATGGAAAACGAGATGGGCATTTCTTGTATGAGGATGAATCCCATGTTGCATTTTTAGATAAATATCCAATAGACGTGGGGCACAGTTTGGTAATTCCTAGAAAACATCATGAAAGAATTACTGATATGGATTCAAATGATGTTGGAAATGTTTTTGCAATAGTTCCTAAAATTGCAAAGGCGATTTTGGATGCTACAGGAGCTGATGCATTTAGTCTTGGACAAAATAATGGACGAGCAGCAAAACAAATCATCCCTCATGTACACATCCACATCATTCCAAGATACAATAGCAAAGGTACTGTGTGGACTAAACGTCAGATATCCACTGATGATGAACTTTTAGAATTGGCAAAAAAAATTCGCAGTCTTATTTAGAATGCCCTGGATTGTATCTCAGTATTGCTCCAACTTTGCCTAAACTTGCAAGCATGTTTCCATGTTCTGCACTTCCTGAAACAACTTCTAATTGTGAACCCGCCTTTGATGATAAAATTTCTAAATAATCTACAATGTCTTGTTCATTGACTTCAACCTCCATAGAATTACATCCTGGGCATGGTTTTGATGAAAATTCTGTCTTTTTTGGAATTACTAATGGTCTTTCAACAATCTCTTCTTGGAGATGTTTACAACGTTTGCATTTTCCTTCAACTCTATGAAGATTTGTGTTATCTGTAATTAACAAAGTTTGAACAACATTGTTTTTTAGATACTCAATTACTTCTTGCAAACCGTAAGAACCTTTTCCAGTATTGGTGTTGATTTCTCTAAACAAATCCTCGACCATTTTTTTCTCTTCAACCAATCTGAAATTTCCTAAAATATCTGCAGATTTTGTAAAAGCTTCTCTGATACCTTCAGCTCCTGAATATGATGCATCAATTGTGTTGATTATATTATTTTGTAATCTATATTCTAAATAATTCCCATTTATGAAATCTTCTTTGGTGGGTCCTGGACCTGAAATAATTAATCCCTTTACTGGGTAAATATCAATAAAATACTCTCTGGTGGTTTGTGCTACTCTATTGTAAAAATAACTTAATTCCATCTCTCTTAGTTTTTGAAATCTTTTAGCAGACTGTCCACCTTGTCTGTGTTTACCTGCAACTCCCGAACCTGTTTGGGATAAAACCTCAATTTTATCTCCATGTAGTAATCCCCACCCTGCATCTTTTGCATCAATTGCTAAAAATCCAATTAGGTTGTCATCCTTTAACATATCTTTTAGAATATCTACATGGAAATGATCATCACATCTGTACAGGTATTGGTTCAAATCTTTTGGTGGGTCTATCTCCCAAACTGTAACCACCTCACTTCCTAGTGGTCCTCCTTCTTCTGGTGGCAATGCTCCACAAAACATTACAAGTCCTTTTTCTGGAGTCTTTTTGTACATCTTTAATCTTTGAACAACTTTGCCTAGTGAATCAACGACGTGTGATCTTGTTAAATCTGATTTGATGTTATCTGCTGTTCCTTGCTCTTGTTGTAATGAATTAATAATTTCGTGTAATTGTTTTCCTTTTGGGATATACACTGTGATTAACTCAGTACCTCTGCCAGATTTTTGAGATAATTCTTCTAATGTTTTTCTGATTTTGTATATTTTAACAGAATCTTGTTTTTCAATGTCAATCTTGGGCATTATGTATTATCCTTGAATTGCGAATATATCTTTTTGATTATTTTTAAAATCATAATTCATCAAATGTTTTTAGAAATACTTCTAATGGTTGATTTCCTCTAATTTTGATTATTTTTTCTCCATTAAAGACCAAAAATGACGGCGTTGCATCAATTCCAATCTCTTTTCCAAATTCATGTATGGCATTTACTTTGTTTTGATATTTGTGATCATCTAGACATTTGTTAAATTCATTTAAATCCAAATTCACTGTATTTGCAAAATTTTCTAATGATGCTCTTGTAATCCAACCCGTCCTTTCTCCTCCCCAATTGGTGTATAGTTCATCATGATATTGCCAATATTTCCCTTGATCTTCTGCACAGTATGATGCTTCTGCTGCAAGGAGTGAATCTGGACCATTTAATGGAAAGTCTTTGAAAACTAATTTAACTTTACCTGTATTGATAAAATCTTCTTGAATTATGTTTAGTGTGTTTTGATGAAATTTGTAACAAAATGTACATTGATAGTCTCCCCACTCTAAGATTGTTATTGGTGCATTTGAATTGCCCATGATGGGCGAGCCACCATTAATTAAATTTGAAGTTGTAAGTATACTGGGATTTGTTTCAGTTTCTGGATAAAATCCCAAAAACATTCCTGTAATTATTCCAATCACTATGGGAATTACTAGCAAGTACATCTGGGACATACAAAAACAAATTTTATTTCAAGTAAATATCTTGTCTAATTAGATTTTAAATTTGGTTTTCTAGCACGATCATTATTTCTGATAATTTTGTCTTGATATCTTTTTCTACTTGATTGATATTGATTTTATCTAATTTATTGAACAATTCTACATTGTTAATCATATGATCTAACACATCTAATGAAAATGGTTTTTCTATCACTGCGATTGCTCGGTTTATCTTTGTTAATACTTCAAGTAATGTTTTTTCAAGATATCCTGATGCAAATATTATTTTTTGACGAGGATTGATATTTAGAATTTCGATTGCAGCTTCCAAACCCGTCATAAATGGCATTTTTTGATCTAAAATTACTACATCAAAATAATTCTCAGATTTACTTGATGCTCTCTTGTAGATGTCTACACATTTTTTTCCATCAGTGGCAGTTGTAATTTCTTTACCTTTTCCTTCTAGAAATGTTTTGTATAATGTTAGAATGGCTGGTTCGTCATCTGCAATTAATAATTTCAATGATTTTTTTTCTGATGTTTGTTTTTGTTGAATATTCTCTTCCCCAATTTTTAACATTTCTAATTTAATTGGACCTAGAATTTTTGATTCTGCTAATCTGCCAAAAACCCCTTCTGCCAATTCTGCAAATAAATCATAATTTGTAATAATTTCTTCTTCTTTTCTACCGCTAATTTTTACCATAGTTCGCATGATTGAATTGTATCCCTCACCTCCATACAGATTGATCAACTCACTTTGGATGATCTCTGAAAGTTGATTTTCATATTCTTTATCTAGGGGATCCTTACCTGATGTGCTCATTATCCTAATGTTATGATGATTTTTTGTATCAAAAGGAATAGTATGTTAGATCTTATACAAACAGATTTCGTGTAAATAATCTGATTTCTTTATAAATAATACCGTCATCCAAGAGCTTAAATATATTCAGAGAAAGATGATTTTCATGTCTGAATCACAACAAATCAGTATATCAAAAACTGGTGTTTCAAAATTAGCAATTCTAGCATTAGCAATAATATTTGCAGCAGGATTGTTTGTTGTTGGATTTGATCAAGGACATATCTTTAGTCTAGTTTATGGCGAGCAAGCATTTACAGACCTTTACATTCATGAGGTCACTCATGATATGAGACATGCAGCTGGCTTTCCTTGTCATTAGGAATCCTTAATCGTGAAAACGTCCATTTTTATCATTATTGTTTTGCTGTCTGGTGCATTTGCTGGGTTCATTCATGGAACTGTAAATTTTGCCATAGTAGAACCATATCTTGATCAAGCAATTGGAATTGAAAATCAAAATTTATTTGATTCCGGAGAAGAAATAGACAATGCTGAGTTTTGGATTGAATATGAAGGATATAGAACGTGGCAAAAAAGTGGTCAGATTCTAGCTGGTGTAATCTTGGGAACCTCTGTGGGTGCTCTTTTTGGAATTGTTTTTGCTTTATCTAGAAATTCTCTTCCTGGAAATCACGATGTAAAAAAATCTATTCTACTTGCAGGAATTATGTGGTTCACTCTATATCTAATACCTTTTTTGAAATATCCTGCAAATCCTCCAACCGTTGGTGATGGTGAAACAGTAGTTCTTCGAGCAATTCTGTATCTTTCTTTTATTGCAATATCTGGGATGGGTGCATTGGCATTTTACAAACTGTCTAAGAAATTTGAAAATAATAAAAAATTCATATCTTTAATTGGATATGGTGTTTTCATTACCACTGTATTCTTCATAATGCCTGAAAATCCTGATGAAATTACTGCTCCAATGAATTTAGTAAATGAATTTAGATTGATGTCTGTACTTGGTGTTTCATCATTTTGGATTTCTGTAGGTATAATTTTGGGTTTGTTCTGGAATCGTTTTGAATCTAGAACAGAAAAGACTCAGTATTCTTAACTGTTCTAACTCTCTAGAATGAGAACGATGACAGCCCGTTTAAATAGATGAACCCTATTTCTCATATTTGCATGTCAAGAAAATTAACTTTACCACAATTAAAAAAATATGATATCACTCAAAAAGTAATAGAAGCGTTGGCTGATTCTGAGTCACGAGCAATTCTGTTTTCAATAATTAAGAAAGGTAACACTGCAGCTGAGCTATCCTACAAACTAAAAATCCCTCTTAGTTCAGTGTATAAAAAATTGAAAGATCTTGAAGAATTAACCCTAATTGAAGTTGAACAATGGATGCTATCTGATAAAGGGAGAAAATACAAAGTTTATCGAAGCAGAATAAGTAAGGCAGATATCTCTATTAGAAAACCAGAACCTGTTTTAACATTAATTCCAAATTAAGTGATTTTATGCAAAAACCAACAATAATCCAACTATCTGAATTTGACATTACTCAGAGAATAATAGAATCCCTTAGCAATGTATGTGCTAGATCTGTGTTGTTTTCAGTCAAAAACGAATCAAAGGATGCAACACAAATTGCTGATGAATTAAAAATTTCCCTTTCAACTGTTTACAAAACATTGTCTACTCTTGAGGATCTTGCTCTAGCTGAGGTTGATAGATATATTATTTCTCCAGAGGGTAAAAAAATCAAACTATATCGGAGTAGAATTGGCAAGGTCGAAATCACATTGGAGGATTTGGAGCCTAGCTTGAATTTGTACTCAAACACTTCTAATCCGAAATCCAATTCTTAGGAATAAAACTTAAAAAATGATTGTATTTTTTATATTTTTAGCAATATGATATTTCTAATTGAATAATCTTGATAAATTTTTAGATTATTATGTCAATTACTCCTCTAGAGTAAGTTAATTCTCATTCTATAGACTTAGAATGAGAGTTAAAAATGAAACCTTGATTTAAATAATTTAGCTTATCCTAACTTTTTGTTAATCATGAAACGACAACTTGTAATAACATTGATTGCTGTATTTGCAGCAGTTGGTGTTTTGTCTGTACCGTTAACTCAAACAGTCCAAGCAGAAAGTTTAGTCCCTGAATGGATTAAAACAAATGCTGGTTGGTGGGCTGACGGTGCACTAGATGATGAAACTTTTCTTAATGGAATTACATTTCTATTAGAAAGTGGAATCATTAATGTTTCATCTGAATCAAAAACTACAATTACAGAACCTCTCACCATAGGATTTATTCCAGTTGAAAAAGCTGATGAATTAACTCCTAAAGCTCAAGCACTAGAAACATTTCTAGAAAATGAGCTTGGTGTAGATGTTAAAATTGTTGTTCCAACAAACTATGAGACTATCATTGAAGGAATGAGATTTGGTCATATTGATGCTGCTTTTATGGATACTGGTCCTGCATGGATTACCCATCAAAGAACTGGCGCAGAAGCTGTAATGGCTGAACTTGTTGCAGGTAAAGTAAATTATCAAGCAACAGTTTGGACCCTTGCTAGCAATGATTCAATTCAATCCTTAGAAGACACAGTTGGAAAAAAAGTGGCATTTACCAGTATTACTGGTTCTTCAGGTTTTGTTAGACCAATGGGGACTCTAGTTACTGATGGACACATTGTCATTGAAGGTGATGATATTGTTGCTTTGGAATCTGCATTGGCAAATAACTTTGAAAGTTATACTTTTGCAGGTGGATACAAAGCAGCATTGCAGTTACTTCTTAATGGAAATGTAGATGTTGCATTTGGTTCAGATATTGCTCCACAAAAATATCTTGAATTAGAAGATCAAGTAAAGTTACGTCCAGTTACAACAATTGGACCTGTACCATCACATGTGTTTATGGTAAGTTCAGACATGTCTGACTCTGCTAAAAAAGCACTGATTGATGCATTAATTCAACTCAATTATGATGA
Organism: Candidatus Nitrosopumilus sp. bin_7KS; assembly: GCF_054095835.1. Lineage (NCBI taxonomy): Archaea > Thermoproteati > Nitrososphaerota > Nitrososphaeria > Nitrosopumilales > Nitrosopumilaceae > Nitrosopumilus > Candidatus Nitrosopumilus sp. bin_7KS. The sequence goes on from NZ_JBSWSO010000006.1 coordinate 43,030, forward strand.
GAATAATCCTATTTTGAAGGATTTGTATGGTGCAGAAGCTCTAGTTCCAACTACTACTAGTATGCATATTGGTGCATTTGGGGACTTTATTGATGCTTTAACAGGCCTTGATCAATTAATTCTTGATAAATCAAACTATGACAAGAGCAAATAAAACCCGGGATTCTGGAAATGAAACAAATTCAGATGACCCAAAACCCTTCTTTTTCATTAATTTCTACAAATAAGATTATTCAGATGAGCGATGTCTGGACATCATATGATTCAAAAAATTTTGCATTAGAAGGAATCAATCTATCTATTGATAGGGGAACCAACTATGCTATTGTTGGTCAATCAGGATCTGGAAAATCAACCTTGTTGAAATTATTGAATGGGATGATGATTCCAAGTAAGGGTACAATCAAAATTGATTACGTTACTCCTAACATGAATAATAAAAAATTTAAAAAAATGATGCATACTATAGGTTACATTCCTCAAAGTCTTGGATTGGTAAAAAATATTTCAGTAATTGAAAATATTTTGATTGGAGCATTACCTCGATTAAATAAAATCCAATCTTTCTTTAAAAAATTCCCTGAACATGAAATTAATGAAGCAAAAAGAATAATGGCTCTAGTGGGATTATCTGGAAAAGAAGAACGAAAAGCCTACATGTTAAGCGGAGGTGAAAAACGTAGAGTTGCTATCGCCAGGGCATTAATGCAAAAACCAACTATTTTGCTGGCAGATGAAATTGTTTCAGAATTAGATTCAGTAACTGCAAGAGAAATAATGAATTTAGTTGCTGATGCTCAAAAAAGAATGAATTTGACTGCCATTATGGTACATCATGACATGCAATTGGCATTAGAATATGCAAATAGAGTCGCAGTCATCAAAGAAGGTAACAAAATTTTAGAAATAGGTGTTGAGGGTGACACTATAGTTGATTTTCAAACAGGTGATATGACCACTGAAGAAATTATGGAGATGTATGATGACTCCAAAAAATAATATTGTAATTGGAATTATTGTTGCACTTGTTGTAGTTGCATCTTATAATGTTGATGCTAATCCTTTAGAATTTGCTGAAGGGTTACCGAACCTTGCAATTGTTGCTGAAGAGATGTTGCTAGTTGAGCCAAAGTATATTCCAACTGCACTATGGGCAATGTTTGAAACAATTCAGATGGCATTTATTGGAACTGTAGTGGGAACTGTAATTGCATTACCTCTTAGTATGCTTGCTGCAAGAAATCTAAACAGCAAATATGTTTATGCGCCAGTAAGAGCATTACTTGCAGCTATTCGAACATTCCCCTCTATTTTGTGGGCAATTTTATTTGTAATTATGGTGGGTTTGGGAACATTTGCAGGTGTTTTGGCAATTGTAATGTACACAGTTGGATTTATTGCAAAATTACAATATGAAGCAATTGAAACAATTGATTCAGATCCAATGGATGCAGTTAGTTCTATTGGTGTTTCAAAATGGCAATTAATTCGCTACGTGGTAATTCCTGAATCTGCATCACATTTGCTAAGTCAGATACTTTACATGTTTGATTACAATGTTCGTCAAACTAGTATTCTGGGATTGGTGGGAGCAGGTGGAATTGGATTTTACATTATAAACTATATCAAATTCTTTGAGTATGGAAAAGCAGCAATATTCATGTTGGTGGTGTTGGTAACTGTGCTGGCTATTGATTGGGCTAGTGTAAAAATCAGAGACAAGTATATTGTAAAATCTCAACATGGAATGGAAGTTACTACGAAAAAATTTAGGTTGTAATTTTATCTAACTGATTTGATTCTGTAGCTGTTTTAACTTCTCTTGCAATTCTTTTACCCATACTCATAGTCTCATTGAACAATAAAGAATAGTATGGGGAGCCATCCATGTAAATGTTGGAACCTGCAACTATTCTTGCTGAAAATTCAAAAGATGTAAAGTTTGCATTTTCATCATAAACTCCTTCGATACAAAATGGACCATTCATTCCTGGGGCTACTACTCTTTTTGCAGCTTCTACAAAATTTTCTCCCATTTTGTATACTTCATCTAACAATGATTCTCGTAAAACAAGAGGGCTGTTTCCAATCACATTGAATGAGGGAACTTTATTTGATTTCATTTGTTGTTCTGCTGGAATTCTTCCCAATCCTTCAATGTCTGATTCATGTCTTTGATCAACCCCAAAGAATTCCAATTCTTCTTTTAACGGAGAATAGAAAAACGTCAAATAAGCTAAAACTCCTGCGGCGTATTCTTGAATGTACAGAGTTTCATCTTTAGAAATTATTCCCTCTGAAATCAATTGATTTCTTTTACTATTGTAATCGTCTTCATTTGCTGCCATAAAGTAGCCTTTTCCACCTGCAGCTCCTTGCCTTTTTACAATCACTAGTTTTTCAATTTGACTTGGTTCTGTAACTGGCTCGGGCATTGGAAGTTTTGCTTCTCTCATTAGTTTTTCTTTCATTTCTCTGTCTGATTCCCATCTTAGAATCCATTTGTTACCAAAGACAGGAGTTTTAATTGATTCAATTTCTTCAGAACTCATTTGTGCAACTAACGTCCCATGAGGTATTAGAACTGCATTATTTTCTTCAAGAATTGTTTGACATTTTTGATCTAATACTTCTTTGAATGAATCTACAATGATTAATTCATCAATAAATGGAAATCTCTTGTATAGTTTTTCACGTTTTTTTTCACACACAAGAATTGTTTTTAATCCTTCATCTTTTGCTCCTTTTAGAACCTGTAAAGAGCAATGTGAGCCTAACGTTGCAATTGAAGTCATTGATATCTTGAGTGGGTCATTGTACTTTATGAACTATTATGTGCAGTTGTGACATACTGGAATACTTCATCTATTAATTCCACACTCAATTCTGACTTTACATCTTCAGGAATTAACTTTAATACAAAATCATACATTGTTGTATTTTTTGGTAATTCGTCTCTTTCTTGGAGTAATGAGAAAACTGCAATCCCATTTGAAATTATTGCAATAATTTTTTCTTTATTTGAAAGTATCATGACTTTATGAATAATTATTATAATTTAATATAAATCCGGCTTTATTGTTAGAGGATTGATTTTTTGAATTCTGGGCTTTGATAAATTTGCACCATTCCTGTTCTTTCATTAAAAATTTCTAATTCTATGGTGATGTTGTGTTCTTCCCCTCCTTCCATAAATTGTTGATTTGCATGGTATCCCACGTATGCCCCTACGATGAGAAACATTGCAATCACTAGTAGAATTAATATATTCAACTTGTTTTTTTGTGGAATTTTCACTGGCTATAAGCATTATGAAACTAAAGGAAATAGTTCATTATTTTATAATGATATTAATTCCTAGATTTTCACGTTTTGATCCGAGAATTGGTTGAAATTGTTAAAAAATAGAGAAAATACCTAAGTGGAGCAAAAATCTAGTAATGGGATGATGATATTGTATGGTTGAATTTGATGAGAAAGTATTCTATGCCTTAATATCTATAGTAATTTCTACAGGTGTTTTTTTTGTAGTTACCTATTTTTTAAAAAAATTCTTTTCTGGATTAAAAGGTGTTTCCAAACTAACAGGACTTGTTTCAGTAAGCATAGTTGCAGTGGAAATCTTATACCTTGGAACCTCTTTTGACATATTTTCATTAGCAATAGAAACAATCCTGGCTGTAGGTGGAACGTTTTGGCTTTTGTTGATAGCATTACAAAACCATCTCAAAAATGTTTCAGCAGGACTTAGCAATTATTTGAATCGTGAAATGGATATTGGAGATATGATTGAAATCAAGGATGAAAAAGGTGTTATAGTTCATCTAGGTTTGTCGAAGACTACTATCATGGCAGAGGATGGCACAAGAATATTTGTGCCAAACTTGAAATTTACTGAAGAGTTATTGAAAGTATTTCATAAAAAACAACAATGCAAACATTTTCAGCAAATACCAAAGACCGCTTCTCCAAAAACTCAAGGTTGTGAGGAATGTGAAAAAGATGGAAAACCATGGAAATCCTTGAGAATGTGCCTTAGTTGTGGTTATGTTGGATGTGATAGATCATCGATTGGAAAACATGCTGAAGAACATTTTAAAAAAACTAAACATCCAATTATCGTAGAACTACCAGAAAAAAGGTGGAGTTGGTGCTACATCCACGACTCTTATTATTAATTTTCATATAAAAATTAATTATACCATGATATCTGGAATATTGTAAATTATGATAGAAACTGAATTAGGAACTTTACGTAGATCTCATTATTCTAATGAAATAAACTCCTCTATGGATGGAACCTCAGTCACTGTAATGGGTTGGGTCTTGACTATTCGTGGACATGGAAACATCAGTTTTGCCACATTACGTGACAAAAATGGAGATCTTTCTATTGTTGCAAAAAAAGGAGATTGTCCTGATGATATTCGTGAAAAAATCTCTTCATTAAAAGCACATTCATCTATTGCAATTGTTGGTAATGTCAAGGCATCTGAAAAAGCACCTAGTGGTTATGAAATAATTCCAACTGAACTAAGGGTTTTCTCTGATGTTGAAAAAATTCCTCCTTTTGAGCCTACTGTAAAAACTGTAAAAAATATTGATACTAGATTGGAGGTGAGACCAATTGATCTTAGACGTGATGTTCTACAACATATTTTCAAAACTAGAAGTTTAGTTTTAAAATCAATTCGAGATTACTTTACTAGTCAAAATTTTGTTGAAATTAATACTCCGAAAATGATTGCAACTGCCACTGAGGGTGGGGCTGCATTGTTTCCTATCTTTTACTATAACAAAGAAGCATTCCTAGCACAGAGTCCCCAATTATACAAAGAACAATTGACGATGAGTTTTGAAAAAGTCTTTGAGATTGCACCTATTTTTAGAGCTGAACCTTCAAGAACAAATCGTCATTTAGCTGAAGCAATTTCAATTGATTTGGAAGAAGCGTTTGTTGATTACAATGATGTAATGAATCGAATTGAAGAAATTATCAAAGTTTCAATTAATACAGTTAATGATTATGTGAAAGATAACCCTGATTCTGAATTCCCTACAATCCCAATCCCTGATACCATTCCTAGATACACATATGATGATTTAATTGATAGAATGCAAAAAGTAGGTGCAAAAACAGAATGGGGTGATGACTTGTATCCATCAAATCTTAAAAAAATAGGGTTAGATGGATTTTATTTCATTACTGATTGGCCTCTTGCGCCAAAACCATTTTACGTAAAAGATAGCAAATCAAATCCAAAAGTTTCTGAATCATTTGATTTGATGTATGGTGATTTAGAATTATCTTCTGGCAGTACAAGAATTGAAAAACGTGATGAGTTAGCTGAGAGAATGAAAAACAAGGGAATGAAAACTGATGCGTTTGAATATCACTTAGCAGCATTTGATTATGGTGTTCCTCCCCACGCCGGTTGTGGAATAGGATTGGAGCGATTAATTATGGTTTTAACAGGTACTGAAAATATTCGTGATACAACATTTTATCCACGAGATGTTGATAGACTAACTCCTTGATTTCAACATCATTTATTGTTTTGATAAAATGAGTAATGCGTGTGAATCCGGTATTGGAATTTTTGCTAACGGTGAAGAAGATGCGGAATTACAAATATTGGGGATTCAACAATAGTCTTTTTCAAGAATAAACCTGAAACAATAAACGGCTCAAGAGTTCTATTTGATATTGGAAAACATAAAGAAGGAATGATCTTTGTTAGATTTACACTACATACAGACTCTGAGGATTATTCCTTTGAGGTATTCCCTCAAATATCTTGGTTGAGATTGTTCACACGTTCGGGAATGGTAAACATAACAGACAATGACCATCAACCATTAGGGCGGTTAACATTCCCCTTGATACGTTGAGGGATAAATTATCAAAAGTCCCTGAATGTTGTGACCTAGTTGATGGCGTCTTTGAATGATGGTAAAATCAATGAACTAGAGAAAAAGAAATGACCAAGATTTTTAAAATGTAAAGAACGCTTGATAATATCATGTTTTTAGAGTTGCAAAACTATCCTTTGAGTATTATAAAATTTAGTCATGAAATAACTGTTATTTTGTCAGAAAACTGCCTTGATGGCAGATTATCTTCATAGGTGTATGAAATGGTAACTGAAGAAGAGATAGAACACGTTTCAAAATTAATGCGAATCGAGATTGATGATCATAAAGAATATGTCGAAAAAGTCCACAATATGATTAATTATTTTGATATTTTAGATTCTGCAGGAGTTGAATCTGAAGAAATTTCAATGCCTGAGATTTCAATTTCTCAATTACGAAAAGATGAACACATTCCATTTGATGATAAATTAATAGAAAAACTCAACCATTACAAGGGAACATACGTTCGTGCACCAAAGATGTCTTCATGAATCTAAAAATATCTGCTCTTGACTATATTCAAGAAGTAAAAACAGGAAATATTTCTGCAGAAGATTTTGTTGCAAAGACTATTGAAAGAATTAAAAGTGTGGATGATAAACTACATGCCTTTTTGTCTGTAAATTATGATGCAATTGATCAAGCCAGAGCAATTGATAAAAAAATAAAATCAGGTGAAAAAGTTGGAGATTGTTTTGGAATGCCTATATCAATTAAGGATAATTTGTGCATTAAAAATTCAAAAACTACTTGTGCATCTAAAATGCTTGAAAATTTTATTGCACCATATGATGCAACTGTAATTTCAAAATTAAAAAAACAAGATGCAATATTTGTAGGTAAAGTTAACATGGATGAATTTGCTATGGGTCTTACAACTGAGTTTAGTGCATATGGTCCAAGCAAAAATCCTTGGGATACTAAACGTGTTCCAGGTGGCTCATCTGGAGGTAGTGCAGTTTCTGTTAGTGCATTGGAATGTGTTGCATCCCTTGGTTCTGATACGGGTGGTTCTGTAAGAAACCCTGCAAGTTTCTGTTCTATAGTTGGTTACAAACCAACCTATGGCTTGATTAGCAGATATGGATTAATTTCATATGCAAATAGTATTGAACAGATTGGACCTCTAACAAGAACAGTAAAGGATACTGCTTTCATGTTAAATCTAATTTCAGGACTTGATCCTAATGATAACACTACAATTGATAACAAAAATGAAGACTATTTGACAGGCATAGAATCAGGTATAGAAGGCAAAAAAATAGGCATTATCAAAGAAATGATTGGTGAAGGAATTGATCCTGCAGTATTATCTGCAACAAAAGACGCTATTGCAAAATTAGAGGGATTGGGGGCAATATGTGAAGAAATATCTCTTGACATGGTAAAATATTCTGTTGCAGCATATTATACAATTACTGCAACTGAAGCTGGCAGTAATTTGGCAAGGTATGACAATCTTAGGTATGGTTATGATTTTCCATTGGAAGGCTATGAGTTTAATTCATACATTTCAAAGGCTAGACGTAATTTTGGACCTGAAGTAACAAGAAGAATGATTATTGGCGGATTTGTTCCATCTGCAGGACAGGCTGGAAAATATTTCTTAAAAGCACTCAAAGTAAAAAGTAAACTTACAAAAGAAATCAATGATGCCTTTAAGAAATTTGATTTTCTAATTTCTCCAACTGTTCCAGTTTTACCATTTAATCTCGGTGAAAAGATTGATGATCCTATATCTTTATTTTTAGTTGATATTAATACGGTAACTGCAAATCTCACTGGAAAACCTGCAATATCTATCCCATATGCTAATTCAAACGGATTACCAATTGGAATTCAGTTGATGGCAGATTCAATGAATGATAAATCATTACTTCAAGCAGCATACGCATTAGAACAAACTGTAAGTTTACCGGAGGTACCAATATGACTATGATTGGATTAGAAATACACTGTCAATTAACAAACTTGAATAGTAAATTATTCTGTTCATGTAAAGCAAACTATAGGGAATTTCAAATTAATGAAAACATTTGTCCTATATGTATGGGGTTGCCTGGAAGTTTGCCAAGATTAAATCAAGAAGCAGTAAAAAAAGCAACAATAATTGCAATGGCATTAAACTGTACTACTCCTGAAAAAATTGCATTTTTTAGGAAAAATTATTTTTATCCCGATTCACCTAAAAATTTTCAAATTACCCAATTGAACATCTATGGTGATACTAGTGTGGGTGGTACGGGCTCCGTTATGGTTGGTGATAAAAAAATAAGAATAACAAGAATTCAGCTTGAAGAGGATCCTGGTCGACTAATTTACGAAGGAAGTTCATCTAAAAACCAGATAACTCTCGTAGATTACAATCGTGCAGGCACACCATTGGTTGAAATTGTTACAGAGCCTGATTTTGAGACCCCAAAGGAAGTAAGAGATTTTCTAAACATACTATCGGACATACTTGCAAATCTTGGAGTTGCAGATCCTAGTTTGGAGGGTGCAATGAGGGCTGATGCAAATGTATCCATTGAAGGCAGCAAAAAAGTAGAAATTAAAAATATTGGTTCATTCCATGATTTAGAAAAAGCAGTTCATTTTGAAATAACAAGACAAGAAAGTCTTCAGTCTAGAGATATTAAAATAATACAAGAAACTCGACATTGGGATGACAGACGAAAGATAACTGTATCATCTCGTTCCAAAGAAGAAGATCTTGATTATAGATATTTCTTGGAAGGGGATATCCCTTGGGTTACAATTGATCTTGAAGTTCAAAAGAAATTACAAACTGAAATGCCTGAAAGTATAAGCTCTAAAAAAGAACGTTATATTTCAAAATATAAAATTCCTGCACAAGTATCTGATGTTTTATCTTCTGACAAATATTATTCTGATTTGTTTGAAGATGCTCATAATGATTCAAATGCTAAAGAGGTGGCAAATATTATCACAACTGAGTTGATGGGACTAGTGGATACTCGTGAAAAACGAGAATCATCAAAGTTTACTTCAACACATCTGAGAGAACTTGCTGATGCTATACAATCAGGAAAAGTTTCAAGAAATTCATCTAAAAATGCATTACATGAAATATTGAAAACTGGTAAAGATTTATCTACGGTAATTTCAGAACTTGATCTTGGAAATGTTTCAGATGAATCTGAATTATCTGGAATCATCACACAAGTAATTTCAGAAGAACCACAGGCAGTTGAGCAGGCCAAATCAAATCCTCAAACTATCAACTATTTGGTAGGTAAAGTAATGCAGAAAACAAAAGGAAAAGCAGATCCAGTACTTACTCTTGAGATATTGAAAAAACAGATTGATGTTTGATGACTGGACTGTCTTTAGAAAATATTGAATTTATAAAAATTTTAGCAACCTCTGATTCCACAATTCTTCAAGCAGGGATGAATGATGCTACTAGGACCAAATTAGATTCTGAAATAGGCACTATTTTGAGAGAATATTATCGTGAAAATACTATGGGAACTGCAACTGGATGGACTCAAAAACTAAAACGTGTTGGAATTGATGAAGATGCTGGAAAAGCAGCTATTGCATGTGCTAGGAGATTGGGAATTGATATTTCATAATAAACAATCTTTTTACTCTGTCAAAGTTTTAAAAAATTAAACATTGTCTAAATTTGAATTTATTCCAACAACAAAGCAAATTCAAGAATCTAATATTTTCAAATTTATGCAAAAACATAATATCTCATCTTTTGATGAGTTATCTCAAAAATCTAAAAATGATCTTGAATGGTTTTGGAAATCAGTAGATGAGGATATTGGAATAGTTTGGGACTCCCCATATGAAAAAATTTTAGATATCTCTAAAGGTATTGCATGGTCTAAATGGTTTGTTAATGGTAAAACAAATATTTACAAATCATCGGTAGAAAAATTTGCAAAAAAAACTCCTGACAAAATTGCATATTATTTTGAATCAGAAGATAGAACAAAATCTGAGATCACTTATTCTGAGCTTGATTCCAAAGTTTCCAAACTTGCAAATGGATTAAAATCATTAGGTGTAAGAAAAGGTGATGTCATTGCAATATATTTGCCAATGATTGAGGAGGCAATATTATCTATTCTGGCTGCTGCAAAAATTGGTGCAATTCAAACTGTAATTTTTTCTGGATATAACTCTGACTCTTTACATGTGAGATTAAAAGATTGTAATGCCAAAATATTAATTGTATCTGATGGATTTTGCCGTAAAGGAAAAACTGTTTCACAAAAACAATCAATAGAAATTGCACTACATGATACAATGGTTGAAAAAACAATTGTAATTCCATACAAAGGAGTAGATGAATATGTTGAATCTGAGAATATTGTTTTTTATAATTCACTTGTATTGTCTCAAGATGTAATTTGTAATACTGAAATTTTGGATTCTGAAGACTCTCTTTTCATTTTGTATACATCTGGAACTACTGGGAATCCAAAAGGTGTGGTTCACACTCATGGTGGTTTTTCTGTCTTTGCTGGTCACCAATCAGCATATCTTATTGATACACAGGCACAAGATGTCTTGTATTGGTCTGCCGATATAGGTTGGATTACGGGATTGGTCTGGAATGTTTATGGCTTGTTGATGATGGGGGCTAGTGCAGTAATTTATGATGGGGCATTAGATTTTCCCACATCTGATAGGATTTGGAAGATGCTGTCTGATTATAATGCAACAATTTTTGGAATATCTCCAACTGCTGTAAGATTATTTAAAAAAAATAATGTTGAACCATTGAAATTATATCCATTGGATAAAATAAAAAATATTCCTACAACTGGGGAGCCATTAGATGAAGACTCTTGGTGGTGGTTATATGAGAAAGTTGGAAATAAAAAAATTCCAATTATGAATTTGTCTGGCGGTACTGAAATAGGTGGAGCAATGTTGTCGGTATTTCCTGGAATGAAATTGAAACCTTCTACTGTAGGTATGCCCGTACCTGGAATGAATTTAGATGTAGTTGATGATGATCTAAAATCTGTACGGGGAAAAAACGGCTATCTTGTTATAAAATCTCCGTGGCCTGCAATGACACGTAGTTTACTAAATGATGATAAAAGATATCTGGAAACTTATTGGAATAGATTTGAAAATATTTGGTTTCATGGAGATTTTGTTTATGTTGATAAAGATAATCTTTGGTATATGCGTGGAAGGGCAGATGATGTCATTAATGTCTCAGGTCATAGGATGAGTACTGCAGAAATTGAACATACTGTAATTTCACATAATAAAATATCTGATGCCGCATCTGTAGCAATTCCAGATGAAATTACTGGTGAGGCAATCGTTGTCTTTTTTGTAGAAGATAAAAAATCTGATAATATCACATCTTCTGAAATTTCTGATTATGTTTCTGAGAAAATTGGAAAGTTGGCCAGGCCTAAATTTATTTTTCAGTTGTCTGATTTGCCAAAAACTAGAACTGGCAAAATTATGCGTAGATTATTAAAATCAAAGTTACTTGGAACAGACTTGGGTGATTTATCTTCATTGGAAAATCCACATGTTTTAGATGAAATTCAAAAATTAGGTTGATAAAATCTCACTCTTTGATATTTTGTATTTTACATAACATCTATAATTTCAACCATTACAATACATGTTGATGAAATTTGTAGTTGATCAGCAGGTTGAAGACATTGAGATGCCTGAAAATCTCAAATTAAACACATTTTTACAAGAATTTCATTCAGATTGCCCTCATCCTGAATGCAGTTTTGGATTTTATGGATTTGCATTTGGACAGTCTCCATTTCCTGTTCCTAAATTAATTCAAGATGAATTAATCAAAAATGCTGACAAGGGTGCATATGCTGCAGTTCCAGGTATCCCTGAATTAAGATCTGCCATATCAAAATACAATAAGCATTATTTTGGAATGGATATATCTCCTGAAAGAATCTATGTTGGTCCTGGAACTAAAGAATTAATTTTTAATCTTTTGGAGATTCTACATGGTACTGTTATTTTACCAACTCCTGCATGGTTAGGATACCTTCCACAAATTAGATTTTTAAAAAAAAATTATCACATGTTACCTACTCGTACAAATAAAAAAATATCTTCAAACAGTCTTAAAAAATTATCATTACGATTACATGACCGACAAAAGATTTTGATATTAAATAATCCAAATAATCCTACTGGATTATTATATGATAGATTGGAATTGGAAGAAATTGCTGATGTATGTAGAGAACAAAATATCACTGTGATTTCTGATGAAATTTATGCACTGACTACATATGACTTCTCAAAATTTGTTAGTATGGGAGCAATTTATCCTGAAGGGACTTTTGTTACAAATGGATTATCAAAATCTCATGCAGCAGGCGGATATAGATTAGGATATGTTATTTTTCCACAACATGCTATTGATTTAAGAAGACAATTTAAAAAAATATTGGCTACTGAATATACTGCAGTTTCAACTCCAATTCAACATGCTGCTGTAGCTGGATTTGAAATAAGCAAAGAAATAGATGACTATTTTATTATCACTAGAAATATTCATCAAATCATGGGGGAGTATACTTACAATGCATTAACTGCAATTGAAGGTGTAACTGCAACAAAACCTGATGCTACATTTTATCTTCTTGCAGATTTTAATGTATTTGCAACTGATTTACAAAATTCAAACATTACCACATCTCAAAAATTATCTGAATCTCTGATTGTCCATCCTTATCATACTGCAATTGTGGGGGGAGATAGTCTTGTTTTAGAGCGAACTGATTTTAGTGCTAGAATTGCATATGTTGATTATGATGGTCCCAAAGTTTACCAAGAATATGTTAAAAATAAACCTAAATCTAATTCTGAAAAACTTGAATTTGTAAAGAAGAATGCTCCTAAAGTAGTTGCAGGAATTGATATGATTGCTGAATTTTTTGGAAATTTAAGAAAAAACACTTTGACTGAAGATCAGATTAAAAAAAGTTCTATGGTTTCCCCTAACTAATTCAATTTTAATTTTAATAATTCAAATTCTTCTAAACTAATCTCACCTTTAGCTAATCTAGTTTGTATGATGTCTGTAGGTTTGGTTCCAATAATTGAATGAAAAATTCTTTTTCTAATTGTGCTTTTATTCATCAAAATTTGTTTGGAATTATTATCCACTTGTCTTTTTACTCCGTATACTGCTCCAAACAATATCCCTAAAGCTGCCATTGCTAAGGATATTTGTGCAATATCCGAACTATTATCTGATCTTTCAACTGGTTCTACAATAGATGATGCCTGAGCTCTAGGTATTATTTCACTATCTACTATTTCATGAACTTTGGGAATTCCGTTGAAATTATCTGTATAACCTACTGCCTCCTCTATAGTTAGACCGGGATAATTTCTATCAAACCAACTCTTGTAGGTTGACTCTGAATGATATCTTTCCACATAGTATGATGGGCCTTTACTTGAATCTGCAAAATCTACGTAAATCTGGTTTTTCTCAACAATTGGTTCAGGTTCATTTATGATTAAATTGTCATTGGATTGTTCATAATCATTTAATTTCTCTTCTTCATTGATTTCTTCATTAATTTCAATTGGTAAATCATTTGAAGAGATTATGAATTCTGTAGATATTCCTTTTGTCATGTTAAGGATGAATCCGTTTGCAGTGTAAATTCCATAGTTTTTAAATTGTTCATCAATAATTACACTTTTTTCAAACGTGTTATCATAATTGATAGTTGCTTGTGATAGCAAAACAAATTGATCATTTTGATCTCTTATTACAATTGTTACTAAACCTGGTGATTCTTCCTCCACTATACCTGAAAACACTACCTTGTCACCTTTGACAAATAATTCATCATTAACATTTAGACTAGAGAGTTCTGCAAACGTAGGATTTACAAATAATACTAATAACATGCCAACTATAAAATAAATTACATTCTTAATCTTGTTCAATAAAATAAAACATATTTTTTTAAATTTAAGATGAACGTAGTATTCATCCAGGTTTATTGTAAGTAAAAGTTAAATGTCGATTTCTTGTTTTCTTACAGAAACACTATCCCCGGATATGTTGACAGTTTTTTTCGGAATTTTAAAAAAGAACGTGGTTTGAACGTTTTCTTCACTTTCGACCCAAATCTTACCCCCTAAACCCTCGACAATCACTTTACAAATTGTCAAACCCAAGCCACTTCCTGCTTTTTCCTCTTTGATGAAGTATCTACCTGATAGAATTTCTTGAATAATTCATTTTTGTTGCAATGTTGATAAAAGATGATATGTTTCTGTTCTTGGAATTTTTAATGCTTTAGATATTTCGGATGCAGTTTTCATTCCTATTTTACTTAAAAATATGTACACTTTAACTTGATTTGGGGTGAGATCATACCTGACAAGCATGCGATTCAGTTCATAGATGGGTTTTCTGTTTGAAACATTCTGTCTTCTACGGTTTCTGTGATTGTCAACAATTTTGTTATATTAAATTATGACATAAACGAGTGTATGTTATTGTATGTTACATAGTATATTTTGAAATTCACATCATGTACTTAGGAAAATGCCTAAAATTACATCTCCATAGAGTAATTGAATGATAAATCCACCTGTGATTAATAATAAGTAAGGTATTCCAGGAGTAATCCACGTATTTGGAGTTGTACAGAACTCTTGATTTTCTGCATGATGAATTGCTAAATCTATTTTCTTTTTCCCCTTTTCAATTTTTTCTATTTTGAAACAAAATTTTGGATTTTTAGCTTTATAACCCATCGATGAAGCTAGTATTTTTTTCAATATACTTTCATCAAATCCTTCAAAAATATTTTCGCCTTTGATCTGAGCAATTATATTTCTAAAAATATTGATTAAGAATGGAATTACAAACAATATTGCTGCATTTGATAATGTGGTAAATGGGGATATTGGATTGTCATTTAATGTAGCCATGGGTGCAATAACTGCTAATGCAATCAATGCAAAGGCATCGGCCCCCCCAAACATTCCCACTCTCCAAATTATTATGACAAATGGTGCAATAATTAATGCAAAGCCCATAGTCAATAGATTTGGAATAATATCTGAACTAATGAATACTAGTAGAAAACCAACACTTGCAAATCCGATCCAATAATAATCATGAATCTCTCTTTTCCATACATCAATAATGGATCCTAAAATCAACATGACAAGTGCTAAACTAATTCCAACTAATTCATAATTTGTTAATGTTTCAAACATTGTGTGTCTTTACCTGCAACTTCTATGTGAAATAAGTGAGGAAAAATATTCTTTTTGTTTAGTCATGTCTTTTACAATGTGTTTATCTGTTTCTAATATCTGAAATTTTCTCTTTAATTTCTTCCAATTTATCTCCAATTGAAATTCTATCTGTAATCATATCTAATTTATCTATGCGTTTAAGGAAAAATAATGCCCCTAATATGGCAATTGGAATTATAATTATTACCAATAATGTGCTGTCTATCTGAAATGCTGTTGTTGATTCTGCATTTGCATCTTCATTTGTTGTTTCTTCAATAACTGGCATATTTAGTATGGTAACTGATTCTGAAATTGTTGTAGATCTAAGACCGTTGCCTGAAACAGTAGCTGTCACTGAAATCTTTTCTTGATCATTTGCAAGTATATTTGCAGTTGCCCTTCCTTCATTATTTGTAATTTTTTCTGTAGTCATTATTTCTGCCCCTACAACGCCCCATTCTACATTAAATCCATCTAATGAAGTTGTTACTTGTGGGATTGTAACTGATAATTTTGACTCTATTCTCTCATTCCAATTCAACCCGCCAATGAATTCTAATGATGCAACTGGACTAAGATCAATTACATTAATATCGTATTTACTTAGAGCAAAATCTTCTGAAAGTAATGCCAATTCTATTGTACCTTCATTATTCGTTTTTAATCCAAAAGTTGAAAAATAATCGCCTTTTTTAATTACTAATTCTTCTGGAACTTGTAATACTTTTTTATCATTTGAAACTAATTTAATTTTAATGTCATCTTTGGAATAAACTGGATTTCCTACAGAATCTAGCAATTGAACTGTAGCTAAAGTTTCAGAATTTGCCAAGACATTTTTTGGATACGATAAAAATATTTGTGTAGGATCAGTTGTATGACTGGTAATTGCAGTTGAACCTTCAAAGCTACCCATTTGATATTCTATTTGTGTTGTTCCGACTTTTTTTGACACCATGTTCATTTCTGCATATGGTTGATTTTGATTGATTGTTATAGATTTTGCGTCAACAAATTCATTTGCTGAAAAACTCAAAATTCCATCTTCAATAAAATATGTGACCCCTAGTCTAGGATCTAATTCCTCTCCGTCTACTGAAGATGTGGATTCCTCACCATCTTCTGAATTGCCTTCTAACAAATACCCTAAAACTGGAAATTCTTTCTCTGCTAAAATTATTGGAACTAAGGGGTCAACAACCATCATCATGTCATCTTCTATTGGTCCTATCGGATTACCTGTGATTGTTTTTGCTCCTTCGTTATCATTAACATAAAAATTAAGAGTATTTTCAGGTGCTACTGTGCCTGTTTTCCCGTAAACAATAACTGCATTACTTCCTTTTTTCATAACAGGATCAATTGGGTTTACTGTGTCTAATTCAGATGATGAAAAACTAATTTCATGATTTTCTTGAGACATGACAGGTACAGTTACTATGGCAAGTTGTCTATTTGTAGTGCCTTGAGCACTACCACCCGTTTGCCTTGAAACTTCAATTTCTGTTTCATAATACGTTACAGCAATCATTTCCTCATTCCCAGTTGTTAGAAATGGTAAAGCTTTGGTGATTGATGGTCCTTTTCCTTCAAGTGCTCCGATTTCATCATGAATCATTTTGAATGAACCTCCACTAGTCTGCACATTTTCTGCAGAAATGAACATGTTGTATGTTTGCTCAATTTCTGAAGTGAATTCCCCAAGATTTGGTCTAGGGGAAAATTTAGTAAATGTGGAATATCTTCCTTTTTCAATAACCAATTCTTTTTGATCAAAAATCACCTCATCAAAATTATGACTAGTATTTATTGACACATTTGGATTTTCAACTCCAATCTTAAAATGGATATCTTCATCTGCTAAAACAGGTAATCCCTTACCATCTAAAAGTTGAACAATTGCATATCCCTTTGAACCACTAAAACTAATAAAATTTTCAGGGTAAACATATAGTTTTAATTGTAATGGTGTTGTTGCTTGTAGAATTTTGACAATGCTGCTAATTTTCTCCATCCCTTCTGTTTCTGCAAAAATTATTGCATCACCATAATCTAATATTTGAAATTGAGTGATTGTATAATATTCCCCATTGGAAATAATTAATTCTGGCTCTTGGATTTTTATGATATCTTTATTGGGTGTATCTAAATGGATGATGGTTTCTTTTGATGCAATTGTAGGTAATCCTCCAGTTGTTGCTAATTCTACAGTGATGTATCCAAACCTCGGACCATCTACTGGAAATTCCGTAGGAGATACTTTCATCAACATCTGTGTGGGGTGATTATTGTTAGTAAATATCTCTAAAATGATTTCTTTTGAAGAAAAACTAGAAGCTGCTAACACTACACTGGCAATGCCTGGTTTTTTTGCTAATATCTGTACATTTTTGGAAAAAATATCATTTCCATCAGTGACACTTATAATTTGAATAATCTCATTATCTGAACTAACGACTTGTAAATCCTCTATTTCTTTTGGCACAATCATGTCATTTGAAGTGACAAAAATTTGTAATGTTGCCTCCGTATTCTCCAATAGTTTTCCAGGGTGAAGTTGATATCCAAATTCGGATATACTTTGGGCCTGAACTGGTACAACAAGTATGCTTAACATGATGCTTAATATAACAAAAATACCTTTCAATCTAATTCATTATTTTAAATTTTTGTTATATTAAACAGTATGAAACATTACAATACATACAGTCATCCGAAAATTGAGGACACGCTAAATATTTTAAGCGAAATTACGATTATTGCCCCTATTGATGTTGCAACTAGAAATATTGAATATATGAAGCCTCCAGAATACGATCCTGTAGTAATTTTTCCCAAAAATAATCCTGAAATCCAAGATTGAACTAAAATTGCAATACCTAACAATTGAAATCTGTATTTTGCATCTGTTTCAAACAGCAAGATTTTACTTTCATCTGTCTCTAGTTGTGCACCTAGACTTGTCAGAGATTCAATTACAAGCAATGTGGTAAAACCTGTAATTGCAATTAACATAAATCCCACCATGACAAATGGCTTTAGTTTTTCTCTTTTTGTTTTTTCTAGATTGTGTATTTTTTCAGCAACTCCTGCCAATGTGATCAAAGTATTGACATTTCCTCCACCTGCTGAAATAATTTCAAATAATACTTTGAAATTAATTAAAATTCTAAAATCATTAGTTTCTTTTTTTAGATAATCAAAAATACCCTCTAATGTCATACCCCATTCAAGTTTATTTGCGATTCCGTTAGCTACGCGATTAAATAGTCCATAATCTTTTCTTTTTGTGGTTCTTACGACACATTTCTCTGCACCTAGACCTGCTTTTCTTGCTTCTGCCACGTCTCTCATAATTTGAGCAGTTGCTCTTTCTGCGTCAATTGAGAATTTGTATTTATCTTTAAAATTTAATGCAGGCCATACAGCAGCAGCAATTAGTGCGCCTCCTAGCACATACAAGTTTAATTCTGGCAGTAAATCTAAATAATTAATTATGATTGCTACTATAATTCCTGGCAATCCAAATGTTAGGATTTTTTTCCAGTCTAATTCATCAACTTTTGATTTATTTAATTTACCTGCAATAATTGAAAATAATACAGACACTACTGGCGATAATACAATCACAAAATATAGAGGATCAATATCATTCGGTCCTGGAGGAGTACCTACTCCGTCTGTAGATGTTGCTGTAATTATGATGTAAATAGCTAATACTACAACTTGCATTGTCATGTATGTTTCAATAACTGTCTCAACTTTTTTTGCTAACTCTTCTTGTTGAGATTCATATAGTTCAAATGCACCATCCATCTTTGATTTGAGATAATTAACTACATCCCCTCCACTTTGGATTGCGGATACCCATCCACTGAGAAAATCTCCAAAACTAGAACCCTTTTCTTTACTCTCAGACATTACTATTAATGGGTCTTGACCTAAAATGTCAATTCTTTTTAAAATTTTTAATGATTCTAATCTGACATTAGGTAGCAAATCTAAGTTTTTAATTTTTAAAAAAATAGTGTATGGACCAAAACCACTTGTAGCCAACAATGTTACTATGGTGATAAAAAAGGGTAATTCTGGATCAATTTTTTTATTTAATTTCTTTTTCTTGTCTTCCTCTTCATGTTTTTTAATAAATGACATATCTATACACCATATTCAATTTTCTTCATCAGTGTTTCAGGATCTCTGTAATATTTTCCAATACAGTCTGCAACTTTATCATAACTTCTAATTCCTCTATCTACTAACCATTTTAAAACAATCTTTCTTTTTTCATATTCTTCAAGAATTTCATCTGAGATGAGTCCTGTTTGCATTGAAATTCTATTAAACATTTCATTACCTCTTAATTGAGGTTCAAAATAATCTGTTTTTGGATTCCATTTGAAAGAATCATGATATGAATCAGATGTTTTAATTTCTTGAACTGAAATTGCTCTTCTGGTACTTTTACCGTCCATTCCTTTGACCCTTCTGATTACTATTGCACAATTCATCAATGCCATGTAGGATGCAGGAATGTCCATTGGCTTTTGTTGCAATCTTTTACTAGCAGATTCTAAACTATCTGCGTGCATTGTACACAAACCTCCATGACCTGTAGCCATAGCTTGGAACATGACATATGCTTCTGCACCCCTAATTTCACCAACTACTATATAGTCAGGTCTGTGTCTTACTCCTGATTTAATTAAATCATATAATCCAATTTCCCCTTCTTCATTGTTACCAAAACCTACTCTGGATACTAAACTAAACCAATTTTCATGTTTAATATTGATTTCAGCTACATCTTCTACCGAAAAAATCTTAAAATCAGGATTCACTAAACCTGTAATTGCGTTAAGGATAGTTGTTTTACCACTTCCTGTTGAACCAATGACCATTATGGACATTTTTGCTTCCATTAGCATCCACAAATACGCTGCAATATCCACACTAATTGTACCAAAGGATATTAAATCAATAACTGAATAAGGATCTTGTTTGAATTTTCGAATTGTAAAACTAGTTCCTTTAGGTGTGACCTCTTTTTGATATAGTACAGAAATTCTATGATTCCCTTGCAGTGATAAATCTGAAATTGGGTATGCTGAACTAATGTGTTTTCCTGCCCTGAAAACAATTCGAGATACGAATGAATTTAATTTATCTGATTCAAATGTAACATTACACGGAATGCTGTCATATTTTCTATGCCATACATAGATTGGGGTGTTTATTCCACTACAACTTACATCTTCAATATTTGGATCATTCATCATTGGATCAATATTCCCAAAACCGTCAATTTCTTTTTCTAAATAATATTTTACTTTTTCAAGACTTGCTAGGGATTGTTCATCAAACAATTTTTCATTTTCTTTGAGAATTTTGTTTACAAATGAAATAAATCCAAAATCTTTTTCAATGTTTTCAGGAGAATCTAGATTTTCTTCAATCAATCGATAAAGTTGATTATAAACTATTTGCTCAGATTGATTTAATTTAGTTTCATCTACCTGATATGAAACACTTCCAGTTTCTAAATCTTGTAAAATATTTACATAACTAAATGGGGTTTTTAACGGGTATTTTTCTAATAATTTTGAACCCTTTGGGGTTTCGTTATTTAATTCTGATAAAAATTCACTTTTAAGAAATGTTTCTAATCCTTGCTCTTCATTCTTTTTACCCATTAGACTCAATAATTATTCTTGATTTTTTAGTTATATTGAACAGTATGAAACATTACAATACACACAGTTTGAAATTTAAAAAATTTAGAAAAAGGTTTTTTGGATAAGTTAAAAATTTCCTCTTATCCTAAGGGGCTACGCCTGTTACGGTTATGCTTGCTGGGCCGCCTGCTTTGCCAGCAAATATACTGACAGTTGTAGATATACCTGAGTCAAGTGATGTGATTGTTCCGTTAGTTAACTTGAAGTAAATCACTGCTGCTTGACCTGGATTTAGAGACACTGGACCTAATGCTTGTGTTGCACAAATTGATTCATCTGCATCATCGTCGCCAACTAGATCGATTCGTAGATCTTGTCCTAAACCGGTACAAGTAGCATCTGCAGTTAATGCTCCACTACTACCAGACCATCCTGTATGGTTCAATGACTTCTGGAATGTGGCTGCAGTAACTGTGGTGTCCGGATACCATTGTGTAAATGGAATATCTGCACCTCTGATCTGTATTTTGTCAACAGCGACTACTTTATCTCCTGTATTTCTAATTCCTGCTGCGCCCCAAGCTAAACCCTCTGGTGCCTCAGTATGTACCCACAGATTAGTTCCTGAGATGTTGATATTTTCTGTCTGTGTACCGCTTTGGAAAAGACTGGTACCATACAAAACAACACCTGAACCAAGTACAACTGATGACACCAAGATGATGACAGTTGTAAGTACTGTACTGATTGCACGTTTTTTGCTTAGTTTGGTTTTCATTTTATTACTAACATTTTTGGGTAATAGAATATCTAGTCGCGTATGTAATTTTTTTGAATTACAGAGTAAAAATATTGTTACTATTATTTGAATATTGTATGAAACATGCCTAGAATTAAATTCCTTCCACTATGACTGAAAAAGGTGCACCTGTTTCCCCGCATATACTCCAAGATTTGTAGATATACCTGAGTCAAGTGATGTGATTGTTCCGTTAGTTAACTTGAAGTAAATCACTGCTGCTTGACCTGGATTTAGAGACACTGGACCTAATGCTTGTGTTGCACAAATTGATTCATCTGCATCATCGTCGCCAACTAGATCGATTCGTAGATCTTGTCCTAAACCGGTACAAGTAGCATCTGCAGTTAATGCTCCACTACTACCAGACCATCCTGTATGGTTCAATGACTTCTGGAATGTGGCTGCAGTAACTGTGGTGTCCGGATACCATTGTGTAAATGGAATATCTGCACCTCTGATCTGTATTTTGTCAACAGCGACTACTTTATCTCCTGTATTTCTAATTCCTGCTGCGCCCCAAGCTAAACCCTCTGGTGCCTCAGTATGTACCCACAGATTAGTTCCTGAGATGTTGATATTTTCTGTCTGTGTACCGCTTTGGAAAAGACTGGTACCATACAAAACAACACCTGAACCAAGTACAACTGATGACACCAAGATGATGACAGTTGTAAGTACTGTACTGATTGCACGTTTTTTGCTTAGTTTGGTATATATGTAATAAGTTATGATGTAGAGTAAGATTATAAAAACTGAAAGTGCATATTCTATATTTGGAATTAAACCCAATACTAAATTGAACTAATGATCATGAAACTTACAAATCATCTCCTGCAAGCATTGTATATGCACCTAGAAATTTTGATACTGTTTTTCTTAATCCTTCATAGGGTATACATAATGAAAAAATTTTTGTTACTCCTGTTGGCATACCAATTGCAACAACACTGATCCCCTTTTTTCTTGCAGCCTCTACTGCTTCTTCCATTTTCTTATCTGCTTCATATGTTCCTAAAGCTAGACCATCTGTAATTAAGAAAATATATCTCCTTTCGATATTTTCTTTCTCTAAGATTCTAGAACAGAGTTTTACAGCATCTGCAATAAAAGAAAATCCTTTGATTTCAATTCCACCAATCCTAGATTTGGAATTTTGATCATAATTCTCATAATGATCTTTTACTATTGTAAAATTATTATTAAAAGTAAAAAATCCCCATTCCCCATTTTTTGAGTTTACTTCATTTGCTGCTTCACCCAAACAAAAAGCAAACTTCTTCATTTCATCAAATTTCAATCTCATACTACTGCTAGTATCTACGACAATTGCCCATTCTTCCTCAATTCGTCTATAATCATCTTGTTCAAAAATTTGAATACTGTTGTTTTGAGCTGCAACTGCTTGAATGGCTGCTTGCATCTCGAACAAACCCGTATCTTCAGGCATTCCTTCATCCATCACATTTGGTGACATTTTCATTTGAGATGACATTTTCTTTAAAAACAAGTGAGTGGTATTTTTCAACCTAAAATATTCCCCAATATTTTCTGGTGCAAAATCAATTTTGTCAAATTCTAAATCTTCTGTAATTCCACCATATTTTTTTTGAATTTTGGCTCTGCGTTTTAATTGCTCAAACCATACTTCTCCAAATCTTTGTACTATATCTTGGAACTTTCCATCGGTAGTTATTATAATATTTTCTAACCATTTTTCAATTCGCGTGGGATGACTATAATGATCTTCAAATGGCAACATGTGGTCTGAAACAATATTTGAGGACTCATAAATAATATCTGCAATTTTTATAAATGCTTCATCATCTTTGGGATCTGACTTAAGAATTTGACTTTGTAATCCTTCTCTTTTTGTTTTAATTCTTGAAACAAATGTATTTGAAAATATTTTTTTAGAATTTTTTTCGGTATTTTCTAATTCTTTCTTTTCATTAACTATATTAAAAAATTCTGTAATTTTTACAATTTCACTATAATATTCCGGATATTCATTTTTTAAAAATTCATTTACTCTAATATCTTCAATAAACTCAATTGTTTCATATGCTCGTTTCTTATTTTTTCCTTTTATCCATTTCTTGTATTTTTTAAAATCTGTTACCTTTGCATGTCCTGCAGCATGACAAATTGAGGCCAGAAATAAGGAAAAAATTGAATTTTGTGATTCTCCTAAATTTGAAAAAGCACATCCTTGAATTGTTTCTAACCCTTGAATTGATTTTGGCAATGGAAAATATGCCGTCATTCTTGGCTCATATTCAATTTTTGGAAAATATTGTTGCTCTATGAAGAAAGTGTCAATGTCTATGGGTTTACGCCCAGAAATCTTAAAAAACAAACTATGTGCAATATCCTGAATGGTATCTTTCAATTAATTTACACCTTCTTTTTTGAAGCTGTTTGACTTTCCAAAACTTTTTTGACAATATGTCTAACTTCGTCTTGAACTTCTGGATCATCACTTGTCATTGGAATGAGAGTTTCATTCCCACTCTCCATTATCGATACTCCATCAGAACAAATTTTTGCCCAGTTAACCAAATCTCCTACGGATGGACCGTATGGTAAATCCCCCATCTTGTATTCTTGTCTTAGTTTAGCTCCTACTTTTACAATACTTTCTGCATCAACCATTGGAATTCCTCCTTTCTTTGAAACCATGGTAATTTCTTTTTCATCAATGTTGTCCCCCACACTCATGTAGTCAAAGTTTAGCCAAACACTCATTCTTCTTCTCATAGCAGCGTTGATTGGTTTTGTACCTGCGAATTCTGAGGATACAGGGTTCATACTAATTATCATGTAAGCATGTTTATGTCGATGGATGATCTCACTATCTTTTTCTGTTAATACCATGTGACCTCTTTGGTCTAACAATGGATTGAGTTTGGTTGCAACATCTTGTTTCATCATGTTTGCCTCGTCCAGATATAAAATTCCTCCTTTTCTACACCAACCTGTAATTAATCCGTCAATCCAGTTTTCTTTTCCCAATCCCACATATCTTCCAAATAAATCAAAAACGGATGTTGCCAAACCACAGTTAATTTCCCACATTGGCAATCCTGCCAATTCTGCGACTAGATACACAATGTGTGTTTTACCCGTTCCACTCGGACCAACCAATGCACATTGTTTGAAAAATTTTAATGCCCTGCCAATTCTTTCGACATAATGCTCACCATTATCTAGATAAGGAGGAGTATCTTTTGGGATCATTTCATCCATTTCTTCAGGAAATACCATTTCTGCAGAATTCATGTATTTCTTAAAATCATACATTTTGGATAATATGTGTGATTCTTTCTTGATCTTTGAAATTGACATGGACAAGTTGACCTTGTCTGAACTAACTCTAGATCGATTAATTGATGAAATTAACGAATTCTTTTGTTCCAACGATGTCCATATTACTTCTAGTTGTCGCTAATGCTGTTATGTGTGTGTGGGAATGTTACATACACATTGTAATAATGAATTTTTTAGTATTTCATTCATTATGAATACGCATGTTGAGCTTACTTCGATTGCCATGAGTAAAAATGATCCAAAAATAACCAAATTAGACAAATATGATGTAGAGGCAAATATTGAAGAAGTCGATAACAGTGAAGATCAATCAATATTCAAATATGGATTTACTGCATTATCTAACCCCAAAAATGTCCGTTTATCTATTGAGGGGATTGCTAGAATTCAAGGATCTTCAGATGAGCGAAATGAAATATTAGAAAAAGATGAAAACAATATTCCTAAAATTTTAACAATGATTTATCATGAATTATTTCCTACTTTCTTTTTATTGTCAAAGAACCTCAATGTATCATGTCCCCCCCACACAATTAGCGGTTTTGAGTTATCTGAGGAAATTCAAACAGATGTTTTATCTGAAAATTCTGAATTGTCAAATGACTTGTTAAAACCTCAAACAGATACAGTTACTTAGGAAGAAGAAACATCCAATGTAGTCAAGCCTACGGTGTAAGTATCTTTTTTTACATACTAGTAATAATACACATAAATCATATAATTTCGTTATTGCGTAATAAGTCAAAGGATGATTCCAGTAATTCTAGGATTAATTATAAGAAAGGACTAGCCACTATAGTAACTAGTGGAATTCTTTTATCGGCGGTTAGCATAATGGGTGTCATGATGCTAGCTTGGTCGCAAACTAGCATAAATGAACAAAAACAAGAGATGAACGATATTTTTGACACTCAATTAAATAAAATTCGAGAGGAAATAATTTTTGAAAATGTATGGTTTGCAACACCTGCAGGATTAATGACTACAAATCATCTCAATGTTACCCTTGCAAATATTGGAATTTTAGGACTAAACATCACATCTATTCAGGTTACTAATGCCACTGCAAATAACAATACATCATTTACTTATGGCTATACTGATGCAGGAATAATAACATCTGAATCTATTTCATTGAATGCAACATATCCTTGGCAGTCTTCAGATGAACTTGATTTGATTGTTTTTACAAATAGAGGAAATCAATTCGTTTCTCTGGTAGTAGCACCATGAAATCTCACAGGGGTCTTAGTGCTGTAGTTGGAACTGTATTTTTAATTGCAGTTGTAGTTGGTTCGTTATCATATGTTTCATACAGTCTTGATATGATGGGAGATTTTTCACAATCGCTCATTGTTGAGGAATCTCGACAGAGAGATAAACAATCAGAGGCATTTGAAATCTCGTCAATTGATGTGACAGCAGATGACAAACTAGATGGCGTGATCAAGAATACTGGTGAAATTCCTCTTCAACTAACTACATTGTATATTGATGAGCAGGGAGTGAATGATATTGTAAATAAAACTACAATAAATGAAACAATTGCTCCTGGGAATTCCGTAAACATTCGAGATTTAGTTGATGTAAACATGGATCCCACCAAGGGTTACAATATGAAGATAATTACTTCAAGAGGGGCGGTAAACTCATTTTATGTCAATTCTATTTCAGATCAAAATATATACATGACATTAACTGCAATTCCTACAATCATACCAAGCACATTTACCACAACTTTGCATTATACTATAGTTAACAACATGACAAATGGTAATCGCATATACAATGTGACTCCTTCTATGAATGATACTGGAAAAATTTTACAGGATGACTCTACAGGATTAGAAGTAAGTTATGTTTCAGGTCCAAACCCAATTTCATATGATTCATTAGGTCCTGGAGAGGTTGCTGTTTTTACATATGTTTATCAATTGATTGGAGAGACAAGTCTGGATCAAGTGTGGTTTAATGCGACATTAACAAATGCCAATAAAGGAAACGAGGTTTTAACATCTGTATCTGTACAAAGCGTTCCATTAGCTGATGAATCCGGCTCATCATTGTCTTCATTATCTCTGACAAATACTGGAGGCGATTTACCTGATGTATTATATTTCCATGCAGACAACACACTAACTCCAAATTCTGAATTTCAAATGGATGGTTCGTCTCCAAACACTGCAGGAATGACAAGAGGGTTAAACGAAGTAGGTGGAACCATTGAATTTCTTTCTGCTACCATGGTTGAAGATGTTACTATTCCTGCAGGAGATTTCAATATACGTTTGAATTACTTTTCCAATATTACTCCCCTAGGATTTCCTGAACCTTCATTTGCACTTTTTATGGATTGTAGAGATTGCGGAGATGGTGGTGAAATTTCAAGTGCAATAAACAGATTTGATGATGAAAATGGATGGAAAGAAGGCGGAAACGATCCAGAATTTTCTGGAGATGGTAGTAGTGCTGAAACTCAGGGAGATGGTCCTGATGGGGATGAGTATTGGCATTTTGATAATGGCGACTATTTCTATAATGATTTTAATGTTAATGATGGAACAGGAAAGGCATACACTGAAATTCAATCATATGATACAACTACTGCATTATGGCTCAGAATAGAACCTACCAGTAATTCATACAAAGGAGTAATAACATGGGGTTGTGCATCTAATGATGACTGCGGAGGCAGTCAAGATAGATTTTATCTTGCAGTAGTAACAGGTGGTGAACTTGAGTTTGGATATCAGGACCATGATGCAGATAGTGGAGGTAATGATGTCACCTGTAAATCTTCTTCAGAATATGACGATGATCAATGGCATCATGTAGTAATTCGTAGAGAGGGGGGATATTGTGAACTATGGGTTGATAATGTACGAGTTGCTTGGTCTGGAACTATAGGTGGTTCAGGTTCAGGAGACATTGATGTAGATAGAATTGATATTGGATATGATTCTAGTGAAGCGGATTTTGATGGAGACATTGCATCTATAATTCACTGGAATCAAAATGCATTTTCTTCAGGTCAGATTGAAGACCTTTACTATACAAACTATGGAAATAATGGAACTTGGTTTGATTTTAAAATTGAAAGAGTAAATGAAGCAGGAGATCAAGTTGTCGCTGAAATAACATCTGAAACAAAAGTAAATGTACCATTTAAGGATCCGTCTATAGGAAATTATGATGACGAAAATGGATCTTGGATACAATTACTAACTGGAAATACTACTAATCAAAAATTCCATGGAGATGCAGATGATGATAATGATCAGGCACATACAGCCACAATAACTTCTACAATTGGTTCAGATGTCACTGTTCTATCGGGGGAGCGATTAAAAGTAACATTAGATTGGAATAATTATAATGAACAAAACCTTCCAATCAATATTTTATGGGATTCTACAGGATGGTCATATCCAGATGGTTCTTCTCATTTAGAAACACCAGTGCCAACTCATACATGGCCAACCTTCCTAACATTTGATCATGATGAACTATTAACATTCAGGGCATTTAATGATGGTCCTGATGGAATTTGGTTTGTTTTTAGCGGAACAAGATTAGTTTTAACAACAAACGATGGAACTAATTCATATGCAGCTGTGCCACAATATGTCAATTATACTACAGCACCCAGTCCACAAAATACACATGCCGTGATATCGCCTACTCAAGATAGTATGTATATACCTGATCAAAATTTTGCTTACATTGACTTTTACCCAATTCAGGCACCTCCATCTCAAGATCTCAGTCCATGTAATGAATGTCAAGTGCCAACTGGTCAGTATAATGCTGCATTATATCTACAAGGATATGGCGAGTCAGGTGAAACCTTCAAAAAGACAATTAATTTAGGCTTGATCCAAATTACAGGAAACCCATAATTTGAGCCTAAGTTTAGATCTGTAACATTGTGGTACATACAACTTTTAATGTGATCTTTTGGCATTTGAAAGTCATTGCAATCTGCAGAATCAAGTGATACAAAGGTAGCTCCAGATGTACAGGTAGCTCCAGATGTACAGGTAGCTCCAGATGTACAGGTAGCTCCAGATGTACAGGTAGCTCCAGATGTACAGGTAGCTCCAGATGTACAGGTAGCTCCAGATGTACAGGTAGCTCCAAAACAAACTGCAATAGTTCCTAATGATGTCGATGCAAAAACTCTAACTCATCTAAATACTCTGATGGAGGAGTCATTGCAAATTTATGAATTAGAAGACCAAAAAATTAATGTAATTGATGATTTACACAATGCATTACAAGTCATCACACAATTTTTAGGTTTTTCAACAAATATTCATCCTGAAATTTTTAACCTTTCTTCAGATGCTACAATTACAATGCTTCCAAATTTAAAATTATTAATCAAACTTGCTAATGGAAAAACTGAAACTAAAAAATTCACTGATTATCCACCTGAAACTATCACACAGATTGTTGAACATACTACGCCTCAATTATTAGAATTGATTCAAAAACAAAAATTATATCTTACAGAAAAAATCACATTCTTACGTACTGCTACTAAACAACTCAGTACATTAAGCCAACTCAAAGAAAATTTGCCATCCATGACAACTATTGAGGAAAATTGAAAAACTTAATTGAGAAATTTAGTTCTGTTAATTCTCTAAAAACAAATTTAGAAATAGAAATAGAAGAGACTGAATCTAAAATTCAAGAATATTCAAACTTGTTGGGTGAAAAAATTAGAATAAACGAAGAAGCATCTGTAGATGATCCTGATTTTATTGCATTAAAAGAAAAATTTGGAGGTGAAACCTCAAAAAAGAAATCAGATGATAAGAAATCAGATGA
The DNA here is from genome assembly GCF_054095835.1 of Candidatus Nitrosopumilus sp. bin_7KS. Lineage (NCBI taxonomy): Archaea > Thermoproteati > Nitrososphaerota > Nitrososphaeria > Nitrosopumilales > Nitrosopumilaceae > Nitrosopumilus > Candidatus Nitrosopumilus sp. bin_7KS. Next base: position 72,853 of record NZ_JBSWSO010000006.1, read on the forward strand.
TAAGAAATCAGATGATAAGAAATCAGATGATAAGAAATCAGATGATAAGAAATCAGATGATAAGAAACAAGGAAAAAAACTAAAAGAGAAAAAGAAAAAAGGCAAAAAAGGTGTTAGTGACAAATGGTATAATCTAAATGAAATACTAGTCTATAATGGAATTGGATTAAAAGGTGAATTGGAGTTATACTTTAAAGCAGTAGATGAACTAAAAGATAAATTAGAAAATCTTCAAAGATGTCTATCTACATTAAACACTGTAATTGAAAAAGGACTTAAAAAAGACATGGGATGCATAGCTTTTAGAGGCTCAGAAGGTATTATCGAAATTGCTTTCTTAAAATCAGCAGGAGTAAGGGAGAATTTTTCATTAAAATCGATCTATTCTGGAAAAGCAATATCTATAGAAAATTCTATAAAAATTGGAATTTAGTAACTAATTATGCCTAAAATTTATTCAAATTCAAGTCTTAAAATTGACAAAAACGATCAATACGATCTAACAAAATTAGCTACACCACAATATTATCTAGGGTTTTCTAACAGAGGATCCTGAAAAAACATGTCAAAAGAAACAACGCAGACCTCTGTATTTGACTCAACACCTGATTCACGAATGTATGAATACAAACTATCTGTTGAAAAAGTTCAAACTGAACTATTGCAATATGGATTGACATCCAACCAAAGTAAGGTGTTTATCTATCTTGGAAAATACGGTGCAAAGACTGCTCCTGACGTATGCAAGGCCCTCAAATTGCCAAGAACTGAAACTTATCATCTGCTTTCTGCTTTACAAAACAAAGGAATTGTTACGGCAACGTTCCAACATCCAATCCAGTTCACCGCATTACCATTAGACAAAGCAATATGGATATTGGTAAACTCTGAAAAAGAAAGAGTGAAATCTCTTGAACAAATGGAAAAAGGATTATCTGAATTATGGGATGACATTCCAACTTTTGATGTTATCCAAGAAGAGGTTGAAGAGAAATTCCAAATGCTTCAGGGCTCAAACCAAATTCACTCAAAAATAACAGAGATGACTGATAGCTATAATGATGAATTTTTAATTTTAGGATCTGAGAAAGATTATCTCAAGCTATATCACGGTGATTTTCTGGAATCATTTGTAAAATCAAAACAGCAGTTTAGATTACTCAGTGCATGCTCTGAAAAAACAGCATACATCTTTGATGATTTAGAAAGAAAGAATATTAAAAAACTTAGTAAAGATATTGAAAATCATCTATGCTTTATACTAAAAGATAATGGCGAGATGTTATTCTTTACAAAGAATGCAAACTCTACAGAAGAATTGTTTGCAATGTGGACTAATTCAAAATCTATGGTGTATTCAATGAAATTGTTATTTGAATCCCTTTGGACAAGTTCAAAGAATATTCATTTGTAATAATCTCACACATAATTACTTGTTAGAATAAAATCCGTCTTCTTCTTTATATGCAAAATTATCTCTAAATTTACTATAGCCATGGACTCTACATATTCCAAAGTAAAAACAGGAATTCCAGGATTAGATTCAGTGATATCTGGAGGATTAAAACCAGGTAGATCAGTGACTGTTTCAGGGCCCCCAGGTAGTGGAAAGACCACCTTTGGCCTACAATTCCTACATTCAGGAGCAAATGACTTTGATGAACCTGGAATCTACATCACTTTATCTCAAAATATTGAAGAGGTGAAAAATGATTGCAAGTCTTTCGGTTGGGACTTTGATAATTTAATATCCCAAGATAAGATATTGATGATTGATGCAAGGCCATTCAAAATTCAAGACAAGTTGATTGGCAAGGACGACTCATTATATCGAGGAGAGCAATTACCGTTTGAACATTTAACAAAATTGATACTTAGCAGCATTAAACGAGTCGAAGCTAAAAGGGTGGTAATTGATTCAGTTACAATTCTTGCTATGCAATATTCTGATAAATTTTACATGAGACAAGGATTACAGGGAATGGTCCAAGCATTAGAAAATTTCGGAGTCACTAGTTTGATACTATCCGAATATAACGATAATGATGAAATCCCATTAGAATGGTTTGTAACTTCCGGAATTATCCAACTTAGACATACAAGAATTAAAGATACAATGGAGAGAACAATCCAAATCACCAAAATGAGGGGAATTAAACATAGTGAGCAAATACATCCAATTGATCTTAATTCAGATGGCTTGCAATTACTCCATCCAAGATTGATGCCGTGATTATTTCTTTTTTCTAATTTGCTGTGCAATTAGTGGTAAAAAGGATCCAACATCAGATACAATTCCCAGAGCTTGCCAAGTTCCTCGGTCCATAAGTTTAGTAACTGTTGGCTGACTGATATCTACAACAATTACTTTGACATTTGCTGGAAGCATATTTCCTGTTGCAATAGAGTGCAACATTGTAGAAATCATAATTACCATACTTGCATCTTTTAGTACTTTTTTGTATTCACGCTGAGCTTCTGCAACATCTGTAATTACATCTGGTAATGGACCGTCATCTCTAATAGAACCTGCCAAAACAAATGGAATTTTATTTTTAACGCATTCGTACATTATTCCTTTGGTTAGTTTTTTACTTTTTACCATGTTTGCTATCGAACCTGCTTTGAATACGGCATTGATTGTATCCATATGATTTCTATGTCCATGATATGCCAATGTTGCATCATGTACATTCATTCCCAAAGATGTGCCTAATGTTGCATATTCAATATCATGTACTGCTAAAGCATTGCCTGCCAGAACACCATCGATGTACCCTAATCTAATTAATTCAGATACAGAATCATCTGCTCCTGTATGTACGATGGCGGGGCCTCCAACAATTACAATTTTTCCTCCTTTCTTTTTTGTATTGTAAATATCATCGGCGACTTGTTTAGCAATGTGCTGTGTTGGTCTTTCACTAGAGCTAGAACTTCCCATAAATTCAAACACATTGACTCCTTCTCTTGGACGTTCAGGGGGTGTAATTTTGATGCCTTTTTCTCCTACAATTATCTGATCATCTTTTTTTACATCTCTTACAGGTACACAAAATGCCCTTCCGTTTTTTACAACTATGCATTTATCCATCATCATGTTTTCTACTGGAATCCATTTTCCTTTATGAAAAACTTGAGTGTGATTATTTGTTGTACTGTAAAAGTTATCGGGCATGACATATTTTTTTGGTGATTTTTTCAAAGTAATTTGTTGTTGAATTTTTGATACTGCTCCTAACCTATACACGGTCTCTAAAATTTCATCGAGATGTTTTTGATTTTTTCCTGTAATTAATAATCGTGCAAAGGATTGATCTTTTTTCTTTTTTCCAATTTCAATCTCCTGTACATTAAATTCGCCCTTCAAATCCATTATTTTATCAAAGATCTTAGTCAAAATTGAAGAATCAATTAGATGACCACCGACTTCAATTTCTTGAGAAAATTTGCTCATTTAATACATCTAAACTATATCATAACTAAAGCTTACGTTTTTTTTCTGAGCCTAAACAGGTAAGATTACTTTACCCTCAAACTTTGGAATATTGTCCGTTTGGAATGCCTTTTCCAATATCTCTTTTTGTTGGTTTGTCACCCCTTGAACAATTGTTTTAGATGAACCTGTTTTATCCACTAGTGCAAGAATGTAGCCACTATTATCAGTTAATACAAAACCTGCAGATTCATCAACAAACGCATATAGATTCTCTTCGCCAACTGGGGCCCATACCTTTGAGTTATTGGCTACAAGAGCTAATGCAGGCATGGCTTTACCATTTGTCAAAGTGTTGAGATACTCTCTTGCCTCGGCTACTCTTTTTTGACCTAATTTTAAAGCCTGAAAATATTGCATGATTCCAACTGTTGGGATTGCTATAACAATTTTACTTCTAAAGATTTGTATAGAATCTCAAAACAATACAAAATATGCCTCTGACAAACAATGTGATAATCAAATTAAATGAAATCACCAGTATTGTTGAAGACAAATCAAAACTTACAGAATCTGAAATTAATGAAATAAAATTAATCTTCAAAGGACTGGTTGAAAAAAATGAGCGATATGACCTTGATGAAATTGAATTTTGGTTTGAAAATGAAGGCAATTGGACTACTCGCGAACCACGAATTAGAATAGTGAATCTTGCAAATTATGTCCAAGATAAATATCAACAAACAGCTCATCTTAGAATAATATCTGATGATGATTGTGGTTGTTGAAATTAAACCTCTAATTGCTCTAACAATCTACCGACAATTTTTGCGTTTTCTGTTCTCTCACTCATTATTTTTTTAATCCGATCATCATTTTTGGCACCATTTGAAATTATTTGGAAATACTCTTCATCAAGATCATTGTTTGCTTGTAATCTTTTGATCACTTCAAACAATATCCCTATGACTTGCTTTTGAGCATCAATTAACTCATCCTTTTCAGTTACTGACATACTATTCTTCCTCAATGATATTTCTAAATATTTCTTTTAATTTTGGATGGTTGATGTCTTTTTTTGCAGATTCAAAAAATGTTTCTAATTTTTCTGTGGAATGACCTTCATTTTGATATGTTTTGGCTTGTAGCGCCATCTCCAATTTATCAAGTTGGTGCACAATTTGGGATTCAGAAGAACTATTTTCTAGATATTCTTTCCAAATAATTTGATATTGTGATTTAATTAATGCAGGTAAATCTTCTAAAATTTTCAAAAATACCTCATTTTCTATTTCATTCTTCTCCTCCAAATCTATCTGACCTGGGGTGTAATCACCTATTTTTGATTCAGCCAAATCATGTAGTAATATCATTTTGATAATTTTTTCAAAATTATAATTTTCTAAATCCGATATTATCATACCCATCATTGCCATTGAGTATGTATGATCTGCTACAGATTCAGGGTGTGAGACAGATAATTTATCAACCCATCCCTGTCTGTGAATTTTTTTCAAATTAATCACAGTTTTAAAAAAATCCAATATCATGATGTATATATTATCTAGAGTAATCTCCTAATGAATTTTCATATTATTTCATTTCGAATAACATAATAGCAATCTACAAAATAGATAATTATGAAAATATACACCAAAACAGGTGATGATGGAAATACTGGATTGCAGGGAAATTACAGAATAGGTAAATCACATCCAAGGATTATCTCATATGGTACAGTTGATGAAGCAAATGCAGCACTCGGGCTAGTTTTGGCCAATTCTCTAGATGATGATATACACGATGTTTTAACTAAAATTCAAAAGGACTTATTTTTAGTTGGAGCAGATCTTTCAAATCCAAATCTCAATGATGTAAAAAATAGAGTGTCTCTAGAAATGGTGTCAAATTTAGAACAGTTCATTGATAAATTTGAATTAGAATTACCACCTCTAACAAATTTTATTCTACCTGGAGGAGATCCATCAGCTGCACAGTTACATTATGTGAGAACGGTTGTGAGAAGAGCAGAATCTCAAACAGTTCTACTTAGTGAAAAAGATGAAATTAACTCAAATTGTATAAAATACCTTAATCGTTTGTCTGATTTGTTTTTCGTCATGAGTCGTTTAATCAATAAGCGAAAAAACATAGACGATATTCCTTGGAAGATCTAAAAAGACAAACTTTAATTCCTCAACATTATTCATTTTTTCTAAGTGCCGAGGTAGCTCAGCCTGGAAGAGCACTCGGCTGAAGACCGGGCTGTCGCTTGTTCAAATCATGCCCTCGGCACCATTTTCATTTAAAAGATGATTTTTGGATGTTCAATCATTTAGTAAAAAATTGAATAATTCGATTCTAATTTATTATCAAAATCTCATATTTTGCTACAATGCAATAACAGTGAATAATTCAGTATGTTTTAAAAATTACAATACTATTAAGTAGATAATGGGTCTATACAATTTGGTTTTCATTTTATTCCCTTTTCTTTAGAAATAAAGAAGAGGTGGAAAACCTTTTTGAGAGTTTTTTTATCTATGCATCCACTAAATTGTAAAAACTTTTTCCAGATGCTGATTTTTCAGAAATACATTTGACTGGCCCTAATGGGATGTGTTTATTGTTAATATCTCCTCGAAGTGTTTCATTTTTGAATCTATTAACTATGGCTACACGTGTAGTGTGAAATTTGTTCATTTGGTTTCCATCCACATCAAACATTTCTTTGGTTGTAATTTTTACCCCTTTGGTAACAACCTCACCTTGGGTATAATTGGAATCTTCCACATATGTAATTGTAAATGATTGTTCTCCAATTTTTGCCAGAGATGCACTGTTTCCTGTTATTTGGTAATCTGCTAATGTTGCTATTTTTCTTCACCTCCCAATGAGAATTATTTGTATAATTTGATGATAAAGTGGATTATGTGTTATTTGTTGACTCAGATGGCCAGTTTGATCGATAAAAAATTATTAATTTGATCCATTACATATTCTGCATAATCTTTAAAAACCACCCTGACTCTTGATTTTCGAGATTCATGGCAGAAAAAAAAGTTGCAAAAAAAACAGTGAAAAAAACACCTGCAAAGAAAACAACGACCAAATCCAAAGTAGTTAAATCTAAAACAAAATCTAAAAAACAAAAAGAAGAACCATTTGTAGATGGAGGTATTGTTATAGTGGATGATGATATTGTAATTGATCAAGAGAAAGTTAATGAAGAAAGACGAGCATATCTGGAAGAATCTCGCTCACAAGAAGCATCAGACTAGGAATCTTTATCCGATCCGGTGACATACACTTTGTATGCGTGCATTATGTTTGATTACTGTCAAACCCGGTAAAGTTGATTTGGTTGTAGAGATTTTAAAGAAAAAACGTAAAAATCTAAAACAAATCATGGTGGTTGCAGGACGAGCTGATATCAGTGTCTTATTGCAAGGTAATATTGATGAAATAAACAACATGGTAATTGATTTTAAAAAGATCAAAGATATTGTGACAACTGAAACATTGATTGAAGTGGAGGTCAACATGGGATGGTAAGGGCTATAATTTTGGTTAAATCTCCCAAAAAACTAATTGCTGCAAGATTAAAAAAAATCGCTTTTGTTGCAGATTCATTTCCAACTAGCGGTCAATTTGATGCCGTTGCTATAATTGATGTCAAAGAACTAATCCAGATAAAAGAGGTTGCAAATCAAATTCAGAAAATCAACGGAGTGGATAGAACTGAAACCATGGTTGAAGTGCAATGACGCAATTGATTTAAAGAACTTTATTGTATAGTTTATGTGAACATCAAAAAAGTAGGAAATGTAATATTAGCTGTAACTGATATTGACAAATCCCTGCAATTTTACCATGAAATCATAGGACTTCCAATCAAAAGTCAAAGAAGATCCTGGGTTGATTTGGGTACTACTGGTGCATTATTGAGTTTACATCCCGCATCGCTAACTGCACAACACATTGGTAGTTCTATAGAAAACGGAATTACAATTGGTTTTATTGTTGGTGATGTAAAATCCGCTGTTGAAGAATTAAAGTCAAAAGGCGTCACAATTCATCGTGATGTTGTTGAAAAAGATGCAGGACTAAATGCAGTAATTTTAGATCCTGATGACTATCTAATTTCTTTATTTGAACCTGTATTTGATGATAAAGATCAACAATCAGGCGGATATCACGGATTTACGCCAGCTTAGATTGTCTTTTTAATTGAAGCGATAATCTTCTCTAAGTCTTTTTCTTTTCTATTTACTGAAACATAGTACGTTACATTATTTTTTTGTAAGATAACTATTGTTATTTTTTGATGCTCCAAAACAACATGTTCTAATTTTCCAATTGCACCTACTGAATCTTTTCTTAGTGAAATTAGGGTAGATATCACAAATAATTCATTTTTGAAATCTTCGGATTGTAAAAGAGGTTTGAGATTTGGTTTTATCATTCCAGTTAATGTTCTGCCATATGCATTTACAATTCCGGCATATCGTATATTGCCAGATATCTCTAAAATTTTTTGGCAGTTTTTTCTGTATTTGATTACAGTGTCTTTCCATTTATCAGCAGCAGTTTTTACCATGATCAAACTATTTTTTGAAATTAATAAGGATGTTGCCTAATTGCAATTTTTAGAACTAGTAATTATTTTGAATTTTTTTCTTTGTCTAATTTTTTCTTTAATTCCAAATTTTCTTTAATCAGTTTGTCATTCTCTGTCTGAAGTGTTTCTATAGAATTTTGTCTAGTGTATGCAGGGTGTCCTGGTGGTATCACAGAAGAGGTCATTGTTAGTAGGCCTGCAGCATATTGTTGATACATGTGTTGAAATCCCTGAAGTTTTTGAGCCACATTATCTGCATTTTGTAAAAATTGTGCCTTCATTGGATTCTCATGGTTTTTGAACATTGGATTTGATAATCCTGGTGGCAGTCTTGGAAATTGAAATGCCACATGAGGTATGTTTGGATTTAATCCATAGAGGTCACGCAGATGGTTTGTCACCGTATTATCCATGATTATACTGAATATTTGCTATATTTGTGGCTTGCTTTACGCATTTGATATACCACTAACTCAATTCTCAGGTGCCTTAGCTCAACTTGAGCTGATCGCAGATCCTTATAGATTCGCAGTTTGGATCGCAAATACAGTTGGAACAATCAAAAAAGGCATGTCTAAAATGCAAAAAAGACATTGAAGGGAAAGATCTTCATAAAATTGTAATTTATGTAGTTCAAGAAAAATTTACAGAGCACCACTATGAACATGTGGAGTGTCCGGATAATTTTACAGTTTAACATTCATCCTTTGAATTCATAGACATGGTAAGTTTCGCCTGTAGCTCTTGAACGATATTTCCATTCATCTTTTGTCCAAATAATTCGTACGAAATCTTTTTGGGAACTTGGGTGTAGTCTTTGGTATACGTCGTTACCAATTAAAATCTGATTGGGTTTTGCCATGTTTTGAATTTTAGCTGCAATGTTCATGGCAGGTCCCATTAAATCTACATGGGAATTTTCAATATCTGAACCATACCTTACTACAATATTTTGACCAAAATCAACTCCAATCTTCACCATTAAATCAGGATAATCATATTGATTCAAAATTGGGTTAATTCCTTTTTGAATAATCGAGATCATAGAGTTAGCACAATCTACGGCATTATCAGCTGCAAGAAGCCCACTTTCATCCCTAACAAAATATCCAATCACTGCATCCCCTACAAATTTTAAGACATAACCATGGTGTTGTCTAATAACTGCAGCCATCTCTTGAGAAAAGGAGCTAATTATAATTGCAATTTTTTCTGCAGGCATTTCCAATGTCATTGTTGTAGAGCCGACTAAATCAACATAAAGTACAACCATATCTACTTTTGATAAAACATGTTTTCTTAGAAACGCATCTGATTCGTCAATTAACCCAGTATATTCATAACCTTTTTTCAGAGCAGCCCAAACTCGTTTTTGAGTTTCTAAAATCATAGTTTCAGAATCTAATGTGGGTTGCTGATTTTTACTAAGCATCATATCTACAACATTGTTGGGTTGATCAATATTCTCTGATTTTTGTTTAATTTCATTTTCTTCTCTAGTCATTTGAATCGCCTTATTCTAGTGGGAAATCTACTCCACAATTTGGGCATTTGCCTCTTTTCCCCTTGTATCCTTCATGATAATACTCTGTAATATCCGCATTGCAATCATCACAAGAAATTACTGAACTACCCATGCCTATCAGGGCCTTTTAATCTATTTACATTTAAGGATGAAGGTTTAAGGAGAGGAATTTTCAGATATTTCCTGTGAGATTAGGTTCAAGATCATCTAATGAATTCATTCAAATATTAAATGAAAAGAATGAATCAATTCAAAAAGCATATCTTCCAAAAATAATAGACGTCACCAAAATGATTGATGTGAAAGTAATGATGGGGGATTCAACCATTACGGATCAAAAAACATTTGATCCAAAAAAAATTTCAGATTATTTTCAAAAAATAAATGATTCCCTTAAAGAATGGTCTACTCAAGATGTATCAATTACAAACAACCAGGATGTAAGACGAATTTTTACAAAATTTGAGATTTCTGAAGGAAGTTATTTGTTATCAGGACATCTATCTTTACAATTTCATGTATTGTTATATTACAAACCAGAACAACGTGTAATTGATTGCCAAAAAGAATTAGCAGAAATTGTAGATTTAACTAAAAACGAACAGGAGCAATTATCAGATAATAGTGATCAATTAGTATTGAATAAACTAAAAGAAATGGGATACAAAGATTTTGATCATCAAAAATTGTTTGAAGTATTTTATGAAAATGATGAATTCAGAGAAAAAGTATTTGCGGAAATTCAAAAAGATGCAGGAGTAGATTTTCAAGAACTATCTGAAAAAAAATCTAAATTATTTTCAGAACTTGATTCACTTTTACTTGAAACTTATCAAACATCTCACGTGTTAATTGATGATCCTAGATTAGTTTCAGGTGAAGAAGGATGTTTGTTATCATTAGATTTAGAATTTATTAAAAATGGTAATCGTGAAGGAGTGTTTGATCCAAGAAAAATGTCAGATACAGTAAAAGAAAATATTCTAAAACGATTGACTGAGCTTGAAAAAGTTATTCAATCATAATAAAACCCAAGTGACCGAAAAATGAGAAATTATCTCAAAGGGGAGATTCGGCCACTGGATATATTTGAACGTAAATTTTTTTACTATTTAGGCATTCCTCAAAATATACGCATAAAATTTGACTAAAAATACAATTTTTGGATAGAAGAAGACAAATACGCCAAATCAATAGCATGATTTCCAATGAATCCCACATATGATGACATACTGGCTGCAAATGCATTGCGGGGAAATGAAATCAAAAAAACACCTCTGATACACACTTCAACATTTAGTGATATGACAGGATCCGATGTATATCTTAAAGCAGAATTTAGACAAAAAACAGGTTCATTTAAAATTCGTGGAGCTTATTTTAAAATTAAATCATTATCAGATGAAGAGAAAAAACACGGAGTTGTTGCAGCTTCTGCAGGCAATCATGCGCAGGGTGTTGCATTTGCATCATCATTAGAAAAAATCCCATGTACCATTGTAATGCCAAAAAATGCATCCCCTGCAAAAGTTTCTGCAACTAGAGGTTATGGTGCCAATGTAATATTGGAAGGAATAAACTATGATGAATCATCAGCAAAAGCTAAAGAAATAGCTAAAGAAACTGGTGCAATAATGATTCATGCATTTGATGATCCACAGATAATCGCTGCACAAGGAGTAATAGGATTAGAAATACTAGAAGATTTGCCAGATGTAGATGAAATCTATGTACCAATTGGGGGCGGAGGATTGGCAGCAGGTACATTAATTGCAATTAAAGAAAAAAATCCACAAATCAAAGTTATAGGAGTACAATCAAAGTCATTCCCATCAATGTATGATTCTGTAAAACAAGGATCAATAACTTCTAGCGGAGGTGAAAGAACCATAGCTGATGGTATTTCTGTTAAAGTTCCAGGACAATTGACATTTACAATCATTAAAGAGCTCATAGATGAAATAGTTCTAGTAGATGATATTGAAATTACAAAAGCAATGTTCTTGCTAATGGAAAGAATGAAATTCGTGGTGGAACCTGCAGGAGCATCAAGTTTAGCTTATCTAATTTCTAAAAAACCAGCAGTAGGAAAAAAAGTTGTAGCAGTATTGGCTGGAGGTAATGTGGATATGTATCTACTAGGACAAATAGTAGATAAAGGCCTGGCAGCAATGGGTAGATTGTTAAAATTATCTATTTTACTACCTGATAGACCAGGTGCATTCAAAGAAATTGTTGATGAAATAACTTTAGCAAATGCAAATATCGTTGAAGTGGTTCATGATAGACTAAGTTCCAACATTAATGCAGGCTCTGCAGGCGTTACTTTAAGTCTAGAAACTCAAGGAAAAGAACAAGCAGAATTACTTATTGGTGCATTAAAAAAGAAAAATATTCAATTCACATTGCTAACCTAATCTATTTGAATTTCTTTTTTGCAAATTTTGAAAGACCTTCTTTTTTTAATTGATCAGACTCTTTCATGACTGAATTATGTTGATTGGATTTGTGTTGTTTTAAAATCTTTTTCAAATCTGGAAATTCATTTGCTAACATCTTCATCGCATAGATTGCAGCATTACCTGCTTTGTTTACTCCCACAGCTACCACTGGAGAACCAGATGGCATTTCAGTTATGGATAACAACGAATCTAATCCGCCAAACGCAGAAAATTTTGCCGTATCTGATTTTTTTGGATGTTTATCATTAAAAACTAGAATTGGAACTCCGATTACAGGAATTATAGTGTGAGATGCAATCATTCCAGGTAAATGTGCCGCACCTCCTGCTCCAGCAATGATGATTTTGAATCCCATTTTCTCAGCATGTTTTGCATATTCTGCTAATCTTGCAGGAGTTCTATGTGCAGATACGATTTGATCTTCATGTTTAATTTTATACTCATCTAAAACCTCTGCAGCAGCCTGCATAATTCTACTATCAGAACTAGATCCCATGATAATTCCCACTAAGGGTTTTTTTGAATATGCCATGATAATAGAAAAAACTAGAGAGTAATTAACAATTCTATTAAGAAAAATTCAAAAATATCATTCCAAATACATTAGATATTTTTAATCCAAAAAAAACAATTTGGTAATGGCAAAAATTCTTGGAATTATTGGTGGGGGTCAACTAGGAATGATGATTGCAGAGGCAGCTAAAAAAATGCCTAGCGAAATATCTGAAATTATTGTATTAGATCCTACTGAAAATTGTCCTGCATCCCAAGTTGGGGCAACACAAATTATTGCAGATTTTAAAGACAGAGACGCCATTATTGAATTGGCAAATAAATCAGACATCATCACATATGAAATTGAATCAGGAGATAGTGATGTCTTAAAATCAGTTGAAGGTAAATCCCAAATCAATCCATCTCCTGAGACTTTGAAAATTATACAAGACAAATTCTTTCAAAAATCATTTCTAAAAGAAAATAACATTCCAGTACCAGATTTTATGGAAATAAATAATATCGATGATGTTAAAATTGGATTAGAAAAATTTGGACTTCCTGCAATGCTAAAAGCACGAAGAGACGCATATGATGGACGAGGGAATTTTAAAATTAATTCTAAAGATGAAATTCAAAAAGCATTTGATTATTTCAAAGAACAACCTCTGCTTTTAGAAAAATTTGTACCATTTAGTATGGAAGTATCTGTAATTGCTTCAAGAAATACCAAAGGTCAAATCAAAACATATCCACTAGTTGAAAATATACATGAACAAAATATTTTACGAGAAACAATAACACCTGCCAGAGTTTCTAAAAACATTTCAGACAAGGCAGAAAAGATAGCTGAAAAAACAATGTCTGTACTAAAAGGAGCAGGGATATTTGGCATAGAGATGTTTGTAACAAGCAATGATGAAGTAATGATTAATGAAATAGCTCCAAGAGTTCATAATTCAGGACATCATACATTACAATCTAGTGAAACATCTCAATTTGAACAACATCTAAGAGCAATTCTAGGTATGGAATTAGGTAGTACTAAACTAAAGTACAATTCTATTATGTACAATATTTTAGGCGATAGTAGTTTTACAGGTGAATATACGCCTCTAGAGATATCTGAGCCCGGAGTCTTTTTGAAAATGTACGGTAAAAAAATTTCAAAGCCATTACGAAAACTGGGACATCTCAATGTTATTGGGATGCAAAATGAATCAATTGATGATCTTTTGAATAAACTACAATCACTATTGCCAAAAATAGTTCTCAAACCTTCTAATTAGATTTATTAATTGATTAAAGAGGATTTGAGTATGGCTTTAACTCCTGCATTAATCATTACTGGAATTGCAATTGCATTACTGGTAGTTTATGGTATGGATGTAGTCGTAGGTTATAGTACTGATAGCGGAGAAGGTTTCATTCCATTTGATCACAAGACCAGAGGTATGGGATTAGGATTACCCGCATTAATTTTACCAATTGTTGCATTTTTCATTTCAAGAAAGGAATCATCAAAAGCACTAGGAGTTATGATAATAATTGCAGGTATTTTGATAATTGTTGGCGGTGCAGTAGTTATCGGTAATTCAGATCCTGTAAAAGCCGAAGAATCAGGACGCAATGTGCTTTCTGAAACAATTCCATTAATTATTGCAGGATTAATTCAGATAGCATTAGGAATACTTAAAATTAAAAAATCTTAAACGATTAGCATGGTTACTTGTGCAAAATGTGAAAATGATGTAAACAAAGTGTATGATTGTGATCATACTAAATTTAAAAATTATTGTGTTGAATGCTATCAAGAATTACATTACAATTTAACTGAAGAAAGTAGTTGTTAATATGAAAAAATCCAAAATTGATTCTCCACATTGTCTTGAATGCTACACTGAATTATTTTATTATGACAGCGACATTAAATCAGAATAGGTATTTTCTATTTCTTTATATACACTATTTCATGTAATGCAGGTCGTGAGAGGATTTGAACTACTACCTTACAGAAAGTGAAAAATGTTGTTAACAGATAGAGATATTGCAATTTATGCCCTAGGAAAAACAGAAGGCGTTCATTCTATTGCAGAAACTCTGGGAAAAGGCCTTGATGATGAAAAGTATATTGAATCTTGGAATAAAACAATGAAATTGCTAGGTATTGAAATGCCATTAAAGGATCTTGAGGACATCTATAATGAATTTGCAAAAAAAATGGAAGATATAGTAAAGACTGAAAACATAAAACCTGAAAAATCCACTACCAAATAGATGAAAGCAATAATTCTAGCAGGCGGAAGAGGGAAAAGACTAAGACCAATTACAGATTATGTTCCAAAACCACTAGTACCAATTAAAAATACTCCAATCATAGAATGGCAATTAAAATATCTTAAAAAATTTGGCGTATCTGAAGTAATAATTTGTACAGGGTATAAACAAGAAATGATTGAAGATTATTTGAAAATTAAAAATTTAGGAATTAAGATAAAATTTTCTATTGAGAAAACCCCCCTAGGTACAGGTGGTGCAATTAAGAAAGCAGGTAAATTGATCAAAGACAAATCCTTTTTTGTCATAAACGGAGACACGATTACAAATATAGATTTGAAAAAACTATCAAAGAAACAAAATTCAATTGCATCAATTGAATTAAAAACAAAATTTGGGGTGCTGGAAATTAATAATGATAAAATTACGAAATTCAAAGAAAAAAAAGAAATTTCAGATGTGTGGATGAATGCAGGTATTTATCATTTAGAAAGAAATATTCTAAAAGATTTGCCCGATAAGGGAGATATAGAAAAAACAGTTTTTCCAGATTATGCTAAAAAAGGAAAACTCAATATTGAAAAATTCAAAAATGTCAAATGGTATTCAGTGGATTCATTCAAAGATATGGAAGAATGCTCTTTGGAAATAGATAAAATAATAAAATAAAATTTTGTGTTTTTATGCACCAGTTCTATGTAATGTAACCATACAATATGCTATCTCTTCAACAAATAGTTCATCTTTGCTAATTGAAGCATATTTTGTTGCATTGTCCCAAAATGTTGTTTTTTTACCAGATTCTTCTGAGAATATTTGTTCACTCATAATTCCATTTCTAAACAGATCTGATAATACTCGACCTCAACCAAAATTCACCCCTTGCTAAAACAGAACACTAGAATATCCAAAAGGCATACCAGTTTCATGCGTATTGCATGTAGTTTGGGTTCGTTACTATCCATAGATGAGGTACTAAAATGCTCAGAAATCATCTCAAAAACAAATACTGACACAGTATGGGTGCCTGAAACATGGGGTATGGAGAATTTCTCAATGTTAGGAGCAGTATCAGCCAAAACAAAAAATCAGAAAATAGGCTCATCAATCATCAACATCTATTCTAGAAGTCCATCAACTATTGCTATGGGTGCATCAACAGTAGATACATTATCAAATGGCAGATTAGTATTAGGACTTGGCACAAGTAGTTTGCCCATAGTTGAATCATTTCATGGGAATAAATTTGAAAACCCATTACAAAGAATGAAAGAATATGTTGAAATAATTCGCCTTGTATTATCAGGAAAACAAGTAAATTATGATGGTCAAATTTTTAAATTAAATAATTTTACGTTGTTAATTAAACCGCAAAGAAAAGAAATTCCAATTTATCTTGCTGCAATAAATAAAAAAATGGTAGACCTTGCATGGGAAATTGGCAATGGCGTAATTTTTTATCTTAGACCTTTAAATGAAATGAAACAAACCATATCTAAAATGCAATCAAAGAGAAAAATAGATGTTACATGTCAGATAATCACATGTGTGTCTGAAAATTCAGAAGAATCAATATTGAGAGCAAAAAAGACAATTGCATTTTATATTTCTGTAGGAGATATTTATCGTAAATTTTTATCAGATAATGGTTTTCAAAAAGAAACAAGTGAAATTTTTGATGAATTTAAAAAATCAGGATTTAGATCAGTCCATAATTTGGTAACTGATAACATGTTACAATCCCTTGCAATTTCAGGCACATCAGAAGAATGCAAAAAGCAATTAAAGAATTTTATCGATATTGGAATTGAACAACCTATTTTACAATTTAACCCAATTGGACCTACAATAAATTCATTTGAGTTGTTCAAAAAAACATTTTTGGATGAATGATATGAACAAAGTTGGAATTGTAGGATATGGGATTACTCCTTTTACAAAAGAGGATAAAAAAATTGATTCTATTTTACTGGATTCTACAAAAGAACTATTCAAAAATAATTCACACATCAACAGGAGTGAAATTGATGCGGTTTTAGTTTCTACAAATAGTAATTCAAAATACCTATCCCCAATACTATCTGAAATGGCAGGCATTCAGCCAAAAATAGCCTATTCTATTGAAAATTTATGTAATTCAGGCACAAATTCCATTGTTTCAGCATATTCGTACATAGCATCAGGTCTTGCAGATTTAGTTTTAGTGACAGGTGCTGAAAGATACGATAGTCCAGGGAGTGTATTGGAGTGGGATAATTCACGTGGTGAATTCAAGCATCCTATTTTTTGGTCTTCAATATTTTCAAAATCATATAAACGAAAATACGACATTACAGATGAGCAACTAGCAATAGTTTCAGTAAAAAATCACAAACAGGCAAAAGAGAATAAGAACGCATTTTCACATAAAACATTTACCGTTAATGATGTAATGAATTCAAAACAACTCACTGATGATCTAAGACTATTAGATTGCTCAAGACCTTGTACTGGAAGTGCATCAATTATTTTAGGCTCTGAGGAAAAAGTAAAAAAACTTTCAGAGAGTCCTGTTTGGATTACAGGTATTGGTCAAAAAACAACATCAGCAGGATTTACAAAAAATACTTCATTTACATCCATGGACTCGACAAAACAAGCAGGAGATGCAGCATTAAAAATGTCAAAGAAAAACATTGCAGATATAGATGTTATAGAATTACATGATGCATTTTCAGTTTGTGAACCAATGGCACTGGAATCTTTAGGGTTTTCACAAGAGGGAAAGAGTATGAACATGATCAAAGAATTACATGATACCAATAATTTCAAAGTAAATCCAAGAGGCGGTTTAATTGGATGCGGTCACCCTCTAGGTGCAACGGGGATTGCTCAAACTATAGAAATTACACAACAACTTCAATTAACTGCAGGTAAAAGGCAAGTAGATAATTCTAAAATTGGAATGGTTCACAATATGTCAGCAGCTGCAACATCATCTACAGTGTTGGTTTTAGCGACATGAGTTTTGAAAATAAATTAACTGACGGAATTTTTTGCATTCCAAAATGCAACAATTGTAAAAAAATTGTATGGCCAGCATCTGAATTCTGCAATTATTGTTTTGGAGATATTTCACTAGATGAGAGTGATTTTGAGGCTAAAATTATTGAATTTTCAGGTAAAAACGATCAGTATTTTTGCTTGGTAGAAATTGAAAAAACTTTCAGAATTATTGCAACTATTTCAAAAATTCCAGAGATAGGACAGTCTGTAACAATATCAAAATGTGGGGTTTCTCAAGGAAATTATTATTTTCAAGTTAGTTAAATTCAGTATAGATGTAGGGTGTTTCTACAGCCTGATCAAATGTCCAAATTGTAGGCAATGATACCGTATCAATTACTTTCAAATTGTGCTTTTCAATTAATGCACTCCACCCACCATTTTCTAAATTTCCAGATAATTGTCGCTTTGTATGAGTGCCAGCAAAAACAATACAAGTGTTCTTTTTTAAATCGTATATATGATTAATTTTTTCTATAATACTTGTTGCCAATACATCCCCACCCATTTGTGGAAGACCTCCTATGAAAAAAACAGGTTTGTGTAATTTTAATTGAGAGTAATCTAATTCCAAAGCATCCCCACATTTTGGATTAAAATTTTGTTTTGTTGATTTACAAATTGTATTTTGTAATTCAACTAACACATCATCGATTTCAATGCTGTGAGATGTTTGTCCCAATATGGTTCCAGAAAAAGCTATTCGCCCATCCCCTGAACCAATATCTACTAATTCTAAACACCCTAGTTCTTTAGCAATACTTGTCATCACATATGCAGACATTATCCATGTAGGATAAAATGGCTGACAACTTGAACCATGTTTGATGCTGTTTAACCAATATTGGTTAATGTCTCCCTCATAGATCGTACACATAGTTCCTTCAATGTCTTCTTCATAATGATTAAAGTAAATTGGGTTTTTGAGGGCAAAATCATGAAGTTGTTCTAAATGTGCAGAGGGTAATTGGAATCTATCTGAAACAGATGATGGTATTACTTCTTGAATGTGTGCATTTCCAGAGTAATTTTTAGCAAAACTCCTTTTTACATCAACTAGATTCTTTACTAATTCATCTAGCATAATTTTTTACATTTAGTTGGGTTTGATAAACTCATTGTAGTTTTTCATTATTTTTAGATGTTAAAAAAGCAATTTCTTGTTCTATTTTTTTTATTTCATCTATTGTGGTTGTTTGCAATTTTTCTATATTTTTAATTTCGTTATCAGAAGGATCCATTATCAATTCAAAATCCAAATGCTTCATGGTATTTAGATGAAAATTCCTTTGCTCCAATAGTTTTTCAATTATTATGTCAAATTCAGGCACTATAATTCATATTTTTAAGATTTTAAAATATCTATTGCAGTGATTTTCATTCAAAAGTTTTAAAATTATTCATGTTTACTTTGTAATTTGCATATACAGTATTCTAAATTCTTTTGAGAAATAGGCACAAGTTCATAATTTACACTAAACTATCATACGACAAGTTTATAGATCGCAGATTCCAACTAATTTAGAAGGTTAGAGATCACAGTATCTAGATTGCTGCACATCTTGACTTTCATTTTTCAATTACTCTAGTAGAATCTTTTGAGAATATGATTAGATTCTAAAAGGTTAAGATGATTATCGTATTTGCACAACATTTTGTGGAGTTATTATATAATTACCTACTTTACTATACACAACAGGCAAGTAATATGGTATTGAGATCAAAATTTTCTGCACTAACAGTTACAAAACAAAAAACAAATCAACCGCTAATTACCAATAATCAAAGAGCAGCTAGAACACGCAGGCAGAGAGGATACCAATGGGAAGATACAATTGTAAAGCGATTCAATAGTACCAGTAATTGGAAGGCATTTAGATTAGGCTCTCCAAGTATAGCATTGCCGGATGTATTGGCGGTAAATACGGGCAATAGCGCAATCTTTACCATAGAGGCAAAATCAGGAACCAGTACATCTCTTCCAGTACCTGCAGATCAAATCGAACGTTGTTTATCCTGGATTAAGACTTTTGATATTTATAAAAAAAGAAATGTTCTATTAGCATTCAAATTTTTATCAAAGAAAAGAATTGATATTGGAAAATATGAAAATAGAGAATTAAGAGAATATTTCAAAATTTGGGATGAATCTCTAGAAATTACTGACTGTGTGTGTACATATGAAGGTAAATTTTATGCCAAAATAGAAGGGTCCAGAAAAGAGTTATTCCTCAAAGAATGTGAAATGCCATTTAAGACAAAACAGCGAACTAGTGCTAAATTAGATTAATTCTTCAAATCACTTTTAAGTATAATATGTCCAGCAGATGTATGTCTGAAGAGAAAATCAATAAAGAATTATCCGAAAATAAAGTAGAGTCTTTACTTGAAACTGTCTCAGATGCCGAAGTAAATTCAAGAATAAGTTTTGAAGAATTTACAGATGAGAGAGCATTAATCAGTCATGATGCATTTGGAAAAAAGCAAATGAAGATCAAAGTATTAGAAGTTTCAGATGAAAATCCAGTCCTCAAATGGAAATTCGGTGATCGTGTAAAAGTAACTAAAATCATGGTAACCATCAAACATCTTACAACTCAACAAGTTGAAGAGGCTGAATTTGATATTGAAGCAATAGAAAGAGAATTAGCTGAAAAAAGACACTACTCTTCTACAAATAGATGGATACCTGCAGAAGATATCAAAAACGGTTATGTGGTAGGATCAAAACATACCAGATTAATCAGTGATGCTTCAGCCTTAGATTACATAATATTTTGATTATTTATCAATCCATCATGTGAACAATTTAGCTGAAAACGTTATAAACTCAAGTTATTGAAAAAACAATATGAGTTCTAAAGAATTTGAAGTTAATGGAACAGATTACAAGATTGTATTAACGGAGCAAGTGATAGGTCATGTCAATAATCTAAAAGATCTTTACAATGCAGCTTATGAAGACCCTGAAAGCTTTGAAGATGTAAGTTCTGAAATCTCAAGCACCATAACAGAAATTGCAAGTACTATAGAACCAGTAGCAGAAGATAGTGATTTAGATGGAATTATTCAAGAAATCATTAAAGCAGTAGACCATAAAGCAGATGAAATTAAAAAAGAATTAGAAGATAGACCTGCAAAAAAAACAAAATCAAAATCAAAAAAATAGTCACATTTTGACCATAAACTCATAAAAAATTGGGGGATAAATTATATTCTAAATCATACAACCAATATCATGTCAAGTAGCTGCGAATGTGGAATCTGCGGTCATCACAGTGAGGCAGAATGTCGTGAAAAAGAATGTAAATGCTGTTTGAATTTCCATGAAAGATCTGGACCAAAACGAAAATAAAATTAATTATCCTTTTTGAAACAACTGCATTTTTTGGACATATGTCTATTACATCCAAAGAGTTTATGATCACTACAGCCACACAGAATGCATTTTTTTTCATTTGTCATAACTTTTCTAATAAATCCCCCATACTATCTATCATTTTTTTATCTTCTAATGCTTCAAGAATTTTTAATCTCATATTTTTTACTCTATGCACATCATTTGAATATAAAGGAGCCATTGTTTCAATCTCTTTTTCAAAAAAATAATTTTCCAAATAATGACTAAATTTAGATTTTAATTTTTTAAAATCAGAATGGCTAATTTTTTGTTCATCCATATTGTTAGTGATCACCTTAAGAAACCCATTAATTTTCAGCATCTCTTTCTTGATGTTATCAAGATCACCCGGCTTATCTTGAATTTCTTTAAGGACATGATATGATTCAAGAGTTTGGGAAAGAATCTTCTTGAGATGTTCATTGTATGTAACCACATTTGCAGTCGATATACATCCAATCTAAAGTTTAGCAAATATGGTAAAGCTCAATCAATTTTTACATGATTTCCTTTAAATTATCACCAATTATCTAAAATTACGATGCAAGGTGATGCCTATCTCAAATGTATTGATCCCCAATGTGGATTAGAATACCCAATCAAGAATACAAATGTTCAATGCGAGAAAGGACATCTTTTAGATGTAAAATACAAAAATAAACCATCTCCAGAACTCAAAGAAGTTTTTTACAAAAGACGAGATTCTGAAAATAGTATATTCAATGAAAGTGGAGTTTGGAGATTTAGAGATTTACTAAATTTTTGTCAGATAGATACTGAGAATTTAGAAGAATGTTCAAAATATCTAGTATCATTAGATGGAGCAGAAGGAAGACAATCAAAACCATACAGGATGTCAAAAGCTGCAAATTTTATAGGAATTTCAAATGATAATCTATGGTTACAGCCTGAAGGATACAATCCAAGTGGTTCGTTCAAAGATAATGGGATGGCAACAGCAGTGACTCATGCCAAAATGGTGGGTGCCAAAAAAATTGTTTGTGCATCAACTGGGAATACATCGGCTTCAGCTGGAATGTTTGCAGCAAATGAAGGAATAAACTGTGACGTGTATATTCCTGCAGGTCAAATAGCCCCAGGAAAACTAAGTCAAGCATATCAATTTGGAGCACAGATTATAGAAGTTGATGGGAATTTTGATGAGGCATTAAAACAATCCTTAGATGATGCACAAAATCATGATGGATATACAGTCAATTCAATTAACCCATTTAGAATTGAAGGACAAAAAACAATCCCATTTAGAGCATTAGAGTATTTGAATTGGGAAGCACCTGATTGGATAGTGTATCCAGGAGGGGCATTAGGCAATACCTCAAGTTGTGGTAAGGCATTAATGGAATTGTATGAATGGGGATGGATTAAAAAAATTCCAAGAATTGCAGTAATTAATTCCGAAGGTGCAAGTACATTATCTGATTTGTATAATGGAGAATTTGAAAATGAAGAATTACGATGGAATAAAGGTAATCCAAATACAGGATTAATTTCAAGATATTATGATCATTTAGATAAAGAAGGATTAAGACCCAAAACAAAAGCTACTGCAATACAAATTGGCAGACCTGCAAATATCTTGAAAGGATTACGGGCATTAGAATTTACTAATGGCGTTGCAACAACAGTTACAGATGCTGAAATGTTAGATGGAATGTCAGTTGTCGGTCTAAATGGATTTGATTGTGAAATGGCTTCAGGTGCATCAGTAGCTGGAATTAAAAAATTAATCACTGAGGGAATTATTAAAAAAGATGAAGTAGTTGTAGGTATCCTTACAGGTAGACAAAAAGATGCAATGATACCTGTGGATTACCATAAAAATCCTGAGAATAAATTTGCAATTCCACCTAAGAATTAGCCTCAATTACCCTAAAGTAATTTTCATCTCAAGAGTTAAATCCATGTTTTGTAAATAATCAACAACCAAAAGATGGTGCAAAAAAACTAAATGAGTAATTGTAATAATTGTTCTAAGAAATTTTCTAGGAGAATATCATGGTAGATTTATGGGTTGAAATTACAGCGCTAGCTGTATTAATCGGATTGTCTGGATTTTTCAGCGGTCTAGAAGTTGCACTTGTCGGAGTAAGAAAATCCAAAGTAGTTCAATTATTTAATGAAGGTAAAAAAGGTGCCAAAGCTCTCCACAAATTAAAAATGAATCCTAGCTGGATGATGTCCAGTGTAAATCTTGGAAATAATTTGGTAAATGTAGGTGCATCAGCACTTGCAACAAGTCTTGCCATCAGATTGTTTGGAGATGATGGATTAGGAATTGCAGTTGGAATAATGACATTTTTAATTCTAGTATTCGGAGAGATCACTCCAAAAACATATTGTAATGCCAATTCAACTAAAATTGCATTAAGGTATTCTCCAGTATTACTAGTGTTTAGTTATGTATTCTACCCAGTAGTAAAATTTTTTGAGATTATAACTAAAGGAGTGGTAAAAATGACCGGCAGTAGTTCCACTCCACCTCCAATAACTGAAGAAGAAATCAGAGGAGTAATTGATCAGGGTTTGGAAGAAAAAGCATTGGAAAGAGATGAAATGGAATTAGTTCACGGTGCTTTGAAATTCGATGACACAGTTATTCGTTCAGTTATGACTCCAAGAACAAAGATGTTCACATTAAATTCTAAAATGTTACTTTTTGAGGCATTACCTCAAATTAACCAAAGTGGACATTCACGAATTCCAATTTATGGCGATACAAGTGATGATATCGTGGGTTTTATTCATGTAAGGGATGTCCTCAAAGAATTAGAACGAGACAACAAAATGACTAGTCTTGAAAAAATTGCAAGAAAACCAGTATTTGCATCTCAAGAAAAAATGGTAAGTGGATTGTTAAAAGAAATGAAAGGTAGAAAAACACACATGGCAATTGTAGTTGATGAACACGGAGGTGTAGAAGGATTAGTCACTCTAGAAGATCTTCTCGAAGAGATTGTTGGTGAAATTGAAGATGAAACAGATTTGACTAGACAAGCAGATTTTGAAAGAATTGATCAAAATACAATCGTTACAAACGGAGATATAGAAATTGACAAAATCAATGAGATTTTTAAAACTAATGTTCCAGAAGGAGATGACTATGCATCACTAAATGGACTACTGCATGAAAGATTACAAGACATTCCCCAAGAAGGAGATAAAGTAGAAATTGACGAATTAAGGATTATTGTAGAAAAAGTTTCAAAAAATATTCCTAAAAAAATCAGAATTGAAAAAATTAAAACTTAGTTATTTTTAGCAAAATGTTCTTGTAATTTTTGTTTTTTATCAGCCATATGGAATATTGATTCAGTATGTGTAAATGCATCATTGTAAGATTTTTCAAAAAGCATAGCTTGCATTAACATATGATTTTCTGGAATCACAATTCCAGTTTGATCATCAGAGTACATCATTTGAACAGTATCACCAATTGTAGTAGTCATGTTAGCGTGAATGTGGATCATATTGGTGTCAGTGAAATTAAATCCCATATTTTGAGCATAGTCTCTGACATCTTTAGTTCCCTTTGCAGTCCAAAGTGTCGCAACACCAAATTCATTTGTAAATACATCATGAATTTCAGAAGGTTTTGGTGCAGTGGCCTTGAATCTAATATCCATTATGTGTAAGTGCATTTGTCTTGTAGGAACTTTGATTGCACGAACGTATAATGGAGCATCTTTTCCAAAATACAATTTAACGTCATCACCATGATGTGGTTTTTCAGTCATCTCTATAGTGTCAGAAACTTTTTTCTCAGTTTGCTCAATATCTGCCCATCTTCTCACTAGAGTAACATCAAATCTAACTAATTGATCACCAAACTTATTTCGTAATGGTTCTAAAACTCTCCCCATTCCAGTAACATTACAACTACCTTGCATCACATGATATTTTCCTAATGCTTGATCATAATTTACTCTGGAATTAAACAACAATTCAGATACTGCCGCTTCACCTGTAGTGGATTCTCCACCTTGATAAATTGCAGGGATTTTTTTTGGCTCGTAAAGATTTTTTTTATTTTTGTAACCATGTCCACCAGGTGCTGCATCAATAACTAAATCAGATTGGTCTAATGCAGATTCAATAGAACCTGAAATTTTATAATTTGAAAAAGAATCTAATTTAGATTCAGGAACATAAACATTCAGTCCTTTAGAGAGTGCATCATCTACTTTACTGTCTGGAGAGTATTTTCCAATACCTACAACTGTAATTTCTGGGTCATCTTTTAGAAATGAAACAATTCTACTCCCAATAGAACCATATCCATTAACAAAGACTTTCTTCATAAATTAGATGTTCCAGACCCATTTATTTAGATTCCAATAACCTTAAGTTCAAAATTATCTTAGATAACATATGGGATTTTTGGAAAGATTCAAAAAAATACAAAATATCCCAGTGCAACTTTCAATAGAGTACAAAAGATGTACAAACTGCAATCGTCTATTATCAAAACATACGAAAAAAGAAGTATGTTACTCATGTGATAAACATAAAGAATCTTAGATTCTAAACTCCAATACTCCCGTTCATATGGGTAGGAAAATCATGTATTGTATGTCATCAGACAGAAAAATGTACAAATGCGTATGTGCTGACTGCGGAAAAGATTCCGAAGTTCCTTTTGAACCAAAAGAGGGCAGACCAGTATATTGCAAAGAATGTTTACCAAAACACCAAAAATAGAAAATTTAGATTAGTTTCGTTTGATTAATTTTAAACTTGATTATTTTCAATTATTCTTATTTTTTTTTCTAAATTATAGTTAGATTTAGTTAAAAAATAGGCCAGAATGTTTACCATCAGTTTATAAAAAACACGCTTATGTTGAGATAAAATTTCTAAAATCATGGACTGTATAGTATGTAGTAAAAAGAAAGAAGATTTTGCAGTATGGAATAATAAAATAATCATTGCAGCAACATATGATTCAGAAATACAAAATCATGAAAATATTCGTAAAATGGATACAAATTCAATTATTTGTCATGACTGCATGCAATCAATAATCAACCAAGTAAATGAGAATAGAAAATAAATCAATACTATTATGTTGTGAAGAATCATAGTGAATTATGGTTAAATCATTAGGAGATTATAATAAAGAAAAATCATCATCATCAGATGTTAATAACATCACATGGACAAAAAAAAATCCAGTTGATGTGGATAAACCAAGAAATAATAATAAAAAGAAAATTTCTCCAACAAACATCATTTATACAAAAAATGATAAACCGTCAAAATCAATTAAAAAAATTTATAAAATTGAAGAGATTTCATCTGAGGAAAAAACAAAAAACGACATATCAGATAGGATGTTTGAAAAATCTTCAGTGAATAATTCTAAAATAAAGCCGAGTTTTAAAAGACCTGCAAGATGATCCTGACATCAATACTCTTAAGTTAACTACAAACTCAACAAAATTATGGATGATGAAAAGTTCTTTATTTGTAAAAATTGTGGAACCGAATTTCCATCAAAAGAAATAAGACTTTACTGCAAAGTTTGCAAATCAAATTTAGATAAAACAGGGAACTTGCCAAAAATATAATGTGTAAAACCATAATAGTCGCATAATTTAATTAAAAACATGTCATCATTTATGAAAATATCCATAGCAATAGTTGTAATTGCATTCATCATAGTGTTTGTAACCCTTTAATCTCAGAAATAACAATATCACATAATGGGATTTTTCTCAAATTTCAAAAAAGACATTCAATCAGCAAAAAGAGAAAAAGATGCTCAAATGAATGGAAAACAACTCAAAGAATTACTAAAGAAATTCAAAGAAGAGAGAGACAGAATCGAAAAAGAAACCGGAGTTAGACCTCAAATTGATGATAGTACACAAATGTTTATGCAAAAAATACTAAATGTTTGGATTGATGAAGGTAAAAACATAGATGAAGAAAAGTTTTGGAAAGAAGTAGATCATTATAGGCAATTTACCCATGCTGTAGAATTTTATGAGATTAATTATCAATAATATGGAATTTTGGATAAAATGAAATCAGGGTAATTTTGCATAAAATAATAGACCGAAAGGAAAATTTTCATGACGCACTAACATATAATCACAAATTAGGCTTTAACAATTATTAAAATTGGACAAAAATTCGATCATCTCAAAACTAGCTAAGGCTATAGATCAATCAAAAGGAGATGAAGGTAGAAATCAATACCTGTTGAAAAGACTTAGGAATGATAGAGACATTACAAATTCAGATAGGCAATATTTAGAGAAAATTTTAGAATTAGAAATTTCCAATATCTACAATGAACCAATCAAAGAGAAAACAATAATTCAAAAAAAAGACAATACAGTTTTTTTAAATCCAAAAATGATCAAATGTAATTCTTGTGAAAAAATAATCAATCTTGAAGAAAAATCATTAAGATTTCAAAATAATTGGTATCATGAATTATGTGCAGAACCAATTTTAGAAAAAATTAAAACAAAAATTAGAAAAAATGTAGTAGTCCCAAAAAAAAGATTAGATTTAATCCAAGTAGGGTTAGTTATAGCAATTGTCGGATTTCTTGTAACAAGTGTTTTTTTCATTTTAGGACCTCTGAGTATGATTGCCATGGGTATTGGAGGAGTGATTACTCTATATCATATAGTTGGAGCAACAGGGGAACTATACTCTAAAAACAAAACTGGAAAACGCGCACCATCAGTGTTTTTGGTGTTTCTTTTAGGTTCCCCATTTGTCATTGGAGGGATGATTGCATTTGAAGGATATACATTGTTAGAATCACCTGTAAGAATAATTTTGTTATGGGCACTAACTATCTCATTTTGGTCTACAATGTTGTTTGTACCTATGGCCGTCATAAGCAAGTATAGAGAAGAGAATCAACAAGTTGTAAAATCATACCCAAAAATATCGATCATAATACCTGCATATAATGAAGAAAAGGTAATCGCAAATACAATTGAAGGATTATTAGAAACAAAATATCCGAATAAAGAAATTATTTTTGTAGATGATGGTAGTAGTGATTCAACATTAGCAATAGCATCAAGATATAAAAAACAAATTCTTGTATTACATAAAGAAAACGGAGGGAAAGCTACTGCACTAAATTATGGAACGGTATATGCAAAAGGTGAAATTATTGTAATAGTTGATGCAGATACAATAATTGGAAGAAATGCTCTAAAAGAGATTGTAAAAGGATTTGAAGTAAATGAGCATGTTGCAGCAGTTGCAGGTAACATAAAAGTAAGAAACAGAAACAACATATTGACAAAATGCCAAGCATTAGAATACATAACTGGAATTCAAATTATCAGGAGAGCTTTTGATTTATTTGGCTCAATTACCATAGTGCCAGGAGCACTAGGTGCATTTAGAAAATCATTCTTGATAGAGGCCGGAGCATATGGTAAAGATACAATTGTTGAGGATTTTGATCAAACAATAAAACTTCTAAAAGCAGGTCTAATTACTCAGGGTAGTAGTAAAGCTACAGCCTATACTGAAGCACCAAATACTATGAAAGACTTTGTTGCACAAAGAAAACGATGGTATAGAGGAAACATTCAGGTACTAAAAAGACATTCAGATGCCTTAACAAATCCTAGATTTGGACATCTGCAAAGACTATCTTTACCATATCTATTCTTAGGAATGGTAGTTACTCCAATCATTGGGTTTATTGCTACAATTAATGCCATAGTAGGCGTCATTATGGGAGATGGTTTGTATATTTTACAAATTTCTTTAATTTTTGTTGTTGTGCACTATCTAATGACGGCATTAGCACTGAGAATTGATAATGAGGATCCCAAGTTACTTCTCTATACAATATTTTTAGTGTATGGATTCAAACAGATCGTAGACTTTTTGCTACTAAAAGCAATTATAGAACAATTAAGAAACAAGAAAGCTACTTGGACAAGTGCAAAAAGAATTGGAGTTTAAAATAGAATTGAAAAAAGTGTTACCAATATTCATAATGATGTTTGTTCTAGGATTTACAATTTATTTTGAGAACTCATATGCTGAAGAAAAAGAAACTATAGAAATCGAAGTAAAATATACCAATGGAGACATTGTAGATTATAATTCAATTAAAATTGTAGTATACCAAGATTTTCAAAAAGACCCTATTTTAGAAAAAAAACTTAGCAGTAATTCAGATTTTATCTCAGTTGAAGAAAATCACAGATACAAAATTGAAGTTTATGCAGATGGAATGTATGCAGATGTTGGATATGTGCAAGTAAACGACAAACCAGTAAAAATTACAATGAACATCCCATTATCTGGAGGATTACAGTTTCAAATATTTTATAAAAACGGACAAGTTCCAATTAAAGATGCCACAGTTGTACTAAAATCATTTAATAATTCAGAACTACGTCGTGCAATAACTAATGACGATGGAGAAACTGTAAGGTATTGGGTTCAGTCAACCACTAAACAAGGAGAGCACTACACTGCGGATGTTTACTTTGAAGACATTTTTCTAACATCATACTCTCCAATTAAACTACTTCCGGGATTAAAAAATGATCAAAAAATAATTACAAACATCCCAGAAGTTGTTGAAAGTCTAATTTTAATTAATTTGTACGATGGTTCCAAAAAAATTGCATCTTCAAATGGAGATTATGATGTATCGTTATTAGACATCCATGGAACTAAAGTCATCTCATCAAAAGTAAATTTTCGAGGGGATGCCCAATTTTCAAACATTAAATCAGGAACATACACAGTAAAAATTAATTCCAATACTATTTCAGAAAATCTACTATGGCCTGAAACAAAAATTCAGATCATTGGAGATTCAAATAAATTTAATATTTTTAGAGATACAGAAACTAGAATAAATAATGAAAAAACATTCCAAACGTGTAATTGTATTGCATTTAGACTAGATGATGTTCAAGATTATTGGTTAGTTGATACTCAAATTGAATTAATCGATTTATTTGCAGAAAAAGAAGTCCCTTTGACGGTAGGGCTAATTGGAAATACAATAGGCAATGATGAAAAAATCACCACATTATTAAAAACAAATATTGATAAAAAAAATATAGAAATTGCAAATCATAGTTGGGATAATGAAATTTTAAAGGGCATATCAAAAGAAATTCAAAAAGAAAAAATATTAAAAACAAATACTAAAATTTTTGAGTTATTTGGAATAAATCCAAATGTTTTCATCCCTCCTCAAAATTTGTACGATGAAAATACAGTAAACATTCTCTATGAAAATGGTTTTTCACATCTAATTTCTCACGTAAAAGATAATTCTGAAATTTTCATAATTGATGATTTATTTTACAACATACCTGCAGTCACAGAGACAGGAAATCTTGTAGAAAGTAAACTATGGGAATTAAGAGATAATGACTACATCATAAACAAAGTATCCCTCAGCATTCAAGAACAAGGATATGCAATAATCATGATTCATCCACAAGAATTCTCCATAAATAATCAAGGCGAATATGGAAGTCCAAATCAAGAATCAATATCAAAATTAAATAAATTATTAGATGAGATCATCAAAATAGACGCAAAGATAATTCCCATAAGTGAAGTAAAACCCAATTATGGAATAGGGACTAACGAAGTAATTTCCAATAATACAATTACACAAGAAGATAAAATAGACACATGCAATTGCATTGCATTTAGGTTAGATGATGTTCAAGATTATTGGTTAAATGATGTACAAATTGCCATCATGGATACATTTGCAAATAAAAATACACTCTTAACAATAGGAATTCTTGCAAATTCATTTGGTAATGATCAAAAAATTACAGAATTTATCAAAGAGAATACGATAGACAGTAAAAGAAATTTAGAAATTGCAACTAAAGGAATAGGATTAGATCCATTTACAAATTTAGATAAATCAGAACAAAATAAAAATTTGAAAGAATCAATAGAACTGATAGAATCAATTCTAAATGAACGACCAAAAATTTTCATACCACCCAATAATAAATTTAATTCAGATACAATGGAGATTTTAGAAGAAAACAACATTACCCACATTAGTTCTAGTTTACTAAACGGCGATTCTCCACCATTTGAATTTAGTAATCAAATAGTATACAGATTCCCTTTAATTGCATCTACTGGAGAATATAACCCAACTCAAAATATTTTTGAATGGGTTCCAATTCAACAAACAATGTCAGAAGCAACACAAGGCATTAACAATTACGGATTCTCAGTAATTTCATTACACCCACAAGAATTTTCCACAATTGAAAATTCCACATATACAAATGTTGTAGACGAGAATCAAATTAATGAATTAATAAAACTCATTGATGAAATTAATGAAAAAGGGTACAAAATTGTCCCTATTGGAAAAATTAATTCCAATCTAATAGTGAGTGTTCCACAATGGATTAAAAATAATGCAGGATGGTGGGCAGATGGTTCAATGGATGATAAAACATTTGTTCAAGGAATAGAGTATTTAGTTAAAGAAAAGATAATTCATGTCAATGAAAAATCTCAAACATCAAAAATAGAGCAATCCATCCCTCCATGGATTAAAAATAATGCAGGATGGTGGGCAGATGGTTCAATGGATGATAAAACATTTGTTCAAGGAATAGAATATTTAGTTAAGAATGGAATTATTTTATATTAAGAACTTTGTAATTTACACTTGATTTCCAACGTGCCTCTTCAAGTTTAAACCTACTTTCACATTTTAAACAAATGTAACTAATTGAAATTTCAGGAGAAAGCCCACCACAATCATTGCAAATATAATGATTTTGCATTACTCTATAATCTACACCTAGGGCTTTAATTTCTTTTTTACAGTTTGGACAAAGTTCATTTTCATAAGTGCTTTCTTCTGTAATATTACCACAATCATAATGTTCAATTAATTTACCTAATTTGAAATTTGAGCTTTTACAAGTTGGACAAAAAAATACTTGCGATGTTCGTATAGAATCACATTGATTACAAGCGATTTCTTTTTTATCATCTAATTGAACTATTTTTCCTTTGGTTTCTAACTTTTTTAAATAAGATTCAATAAATTCATTTGAAAACCCAAGGATCTGTTCAATTTTGTTTAGACTAATTTGATTATTAGTTTTTAAAATAAAATCAATGTGTTCTGTAATTTTTCCTTCATCTACACCATCTTCTTGAGATGTACTTGTTTGGTGGGATTTTTTTTCCAAGTATGATTCTTCTTCTTCCAATATCGTGATAATTTTTTCAACTTCATTGAAATGGATTGGTTTTTGAAGATAGTGGTATGCACCCAACCCTATCACTTCTTTAATTGTGTCTTCGTCTTTTCCATTTGATGTTTCAATGATAATTTTTGTAAAAGGCTTTATCGGTAAAATCTGAGACATTATAGAATTTGCAGTACTATCAGGAAGATTATAATCTAAAAATATCAAAGGAGTGATATCTTTTTCAACAAATTGTTTAAACAAAGATATCCCAACACGTCCAGACTCAGCGGTTTTGATATCAGTATAACCTAATTTTCTCATAAATTCAGCTAGCAACATACCGACAGCAGGACTATCTTCAATAATTAAAACAGAATTTTTTGATTTCAATAACTATTTACCAATTATAACTAAAATAAAAACTGTTTATAAAATAAAACATACAATAATTATACATATAGCATAAATTTCTTCACCATTTTACAAATCTTGTGTCATCCATAGTAAGTGTAACAATTTTAGTAAAAATTATGAATTCAAACCAAATATCAGTATTCAACTTATAATTACAAATGATAAAAATCAAGAAATAGTTCATTCCATAGTAATTGTAAATGATATAGAATTGTGTGAAACAAAGTATATTTTTCAGATAATCCAAAAAGAAAAAAGGATTAATTTAGAAAATAAAAATTTAGCATCAAAAATATCATAAATTTTTGTTTTAAGTAATATTACATCAAATAATTGTAAGTAGAACAAAAGACTAAATGTACCAAAGCAATTTTAATTTCTATTGTTACATGCACCTTCACTTGCCATAGGAGCCATAATTTCAGCAATAGTTATAGTAATTGCATTTACAATGTTTGATGGGATTGCAAATCCTACAGAACTAAAAATTGAACCAACTCCTACCATTCAGCAAGCAGGTCCTGCAAAAATTACCATGGATACATTTCTTGCAAATGGTTCACCAATACTTGGGAATCCAAACGCACCAGTTACATTAATTGAGTTTGGAGACTATCAATGTCATTTTTGCAATGTATTCTTTCATTCTACTGAAGGTAAAATTTTAGAAAACTATATTGAAACAGGTAAAGTCAAAATGATTTTCAAGGATTACAACATTATTGGCCCTGATTCTGTAAATGCATCACATGGGGCTCATTGTGCAAATGATCAAGATTTGTTTTGGGAATATCATGATATTTTGTATTCCAATTGGACTGGAGAGAATAACGGATGGGCATCATCAGAGAATCTAGGTAGATTTGCTCAAGAAATAGGATTAGATATGGACGTATGGTCTGAATGCATGTTAAACGGATTTCATTCACAAACAATTCTTGCAAGTAATGAAGACGCAAAGAATTTAGAATTAACTGGAACCCCGGCATTTTTTGTCATAGGACCTGATGGAAAAACAACCAGATTGTTTGGAGCTCAGCCTTTAGAAACATTCGAAAGAGTTTTTGAAATAGAATTAGAAAAATAGAGTTTTGCGATCAGTTCATGAATAGATTGTCAACAAAATTACGAAAATTGCCTTCCTAGTTACTTAGAATTTACCCAATATCCTTATTAATGAAATTCCGAGTCCTAGCTTATGGCAGCTGGAATTGATGACATTGCAATTTACATTCCAAGATTGTATATCGATGCAGCAGATTTTGCAGATAATAGAGGGTTAGACCCAGTAAAGTTACAAAAAGGCTTGGGAGTGTCACAGATGGCAATAGTAGATGCCAATCAAGACCCAGCATGTCTTGCAGCAAATGCATGCTTACGAATTATGCAAAAAAATAAACTTTCACCTGACGATATAGGAAGATTATACATTTCAACTGAATCAGCATTTGATGAATCAAAAGCAATGAATTCTTACGTTATTGGAATGCTAGAGCAAGTTTACGGTCAAGGTGCATTTGAGCACTGTGGAGGAGTTGAAACTAAATTTGCATGTGTAAGTGGCTCTTATGCACTATATGATAATGCAAACTGGATTCGAGCAGGAGAAGCAGAAGGAAAACATGCACTGGTAGTAGTATCTGATATTGCAAAATACGATATGGGCTCTAGTGGTGAAATGACACAAGGTGCAGGAGCAGTAGTTATGCTTCTAAATGACGAACCCAGATTATTGGGATTTGATCCTAAAGTGACATCAACTTCAATTAAAGACGAATATGATTTTTACAGACCTTTTGGAAAAGAAACTCCTATTGTTCATGGACAGTATTCTAATTTACTTTACATGATTCAAGTAAGAAAAGCACTTGAAATATACAAGAAAAAAGTTGCATCATCAGGATTAATCAAAATAGAACCAGATGAGACAATTTTGGATCATATGGACTACATCAACATGCATTTGCCTTATAGTAACATGGGAAAGAAGGCCTTAGCATATTTAGTCAGACATGAATGGAGAAAATTACCACGATGGAAGAAAATTTTAGAAGAGATTGGAGTAGAAGAGCCAGTTCCTAAAGATCCACGTGGAACAATTGAATCAGTGTTGGGTGATGAGGAATTCATGGCAAAAGATCATGAATTCACCAAACTATTTACAAAAACTGAAACATATCAAGAAGTTTATGAATCAAAACTATCTAGTTCTTTAATTGCATCTAGTATGATAGGTAATTTGTATACTGCATCACTATACTTGGGATTTAGAAGTAGTTTAGAATTTGAATATCAAAAAGGAGTTGATCTAGAAGGAAAAAGAGTAGGATTTGGATCATATGGAAGTGGCAGCAGTGCAATGGTGTTTAGTGGAGTAATCCAACCAGATTACAAAGAAATAGTAAAAAATCTGAATTTAGAAGTAGAGATTGGAGATAGAAGAAGACTCACATGGGATGAATATGAAGAACTACACGAAAACAAACTGGCCCCAGAAGAATCGATGGTAAATTCAAAGAAGGAATTTGTGCTTGTAAATGTGGATACTAAAAAGGAATCCAGAGGCGAAAGACACTATGTTTACAATGAATAAACAATATCACTCATCATAGTTCAATTAAATCACCAACAATTACCAGGATTAACATCACATAATCTGCTTTTAAAAATCATCTAACAAGGATTTTATTAAAAAGAAAAAGAGAATTGCCAAGAAATGGAAGAGGAATCAAACCCAATCAAAGAATATTTGTTCAATTATATAGAAAATTCAGAAATCATTCCAAAATTAATTATTGAAAAGAAGTTTGATCAAATCATTAACGAAATTACAAAGAATTGTTATGATCATATTCTAACTATGGGTGTAAAAGATGAAGTAGTAGGGGTATTAGCTACAGGAATATTGCATTATTTACTTACTAATGCACTAATTACAAGCCAAAGAAAAGTAACGTATAACGATACAGAGTTGGATATAGTAATCCCAAATACAAAAACATTAGAAGAAGATTCAAAAAAAACATTGTTAGTGTGCATACCAAAATCATCAAACATTGAAATAATAAATGAAAAAATAGCATCATTGGAAAAAATTCAGCCTGAAAAAGAAAACATATGGTTAGTGTTATCAGAAAATATTCCTACAAACAAGAAAACGTTTGTTTTATCTAAAGAGGGAAATTCGTTTTCAAAGATAATTTTTAAAATTGCACAGTTTAGTAATGTTCATGGTACAAGTAAATTCAAAATTTTAAGAATATAATTATTTTAATAGTAATTTAAAATTAAGATTCTTTTTGAAAATTCTATTCAAAGATGTATTGCTCATATCTTCGATAAAAGGGATAGAACCTATAACAGGCACACTAGTAAGATTTTCCAAATCACGAGTCAAGTCTTTAACTGCATATCCCTTGTCAAAATTATTAATTATTATTCCTTTGATAGGAATTTTATATTTCTCACACATCTTTACTGTCATTATAGTGTGGTTTACAGTTCCAATTTTACTTCTAGTTACAATTACTGTGGGGATTTTCATTTCTTTAATCAAATTTGTAATGTAATAGTCTTTGAGAATAGGAGTCATGATTCCACCCATTCCCTCCACCAGAATCATGTCGTGAAGTTTAGTTAATTTTTTAAAACTAGATAGAATGGTTGAAATTTTTGGTTTTGTTTTTAATTTCTTCCATGCAGTATATGGAGATGCAGAAATTGGAAAGAATTGGGGATTTACTAATTTTTCAGGATCACATACTTTTGCTGCTCGAGATAATATCTTAATGTCTTCAGATTTGTATCCTTTTTTTTCAGCAATACCTGCTGCAAATGGCTTCATCACGCCGACATCTACATTCATTTTTTGAAGTACAACTGCAAGCCCTGCTGTAATGTAGGTTTTCCCAACATCAGTATCAGTTCCCGTAATAAAGAAAGATTTCAACAATGATGTTTAGAATTATCCATTGATTAATTCATCGGTTAATTATTAAGATCTGAATCTATACAAAATCCGTTGAAAAGTTCTGTCTGGCATCCAAACACTCAGATGAAAGAATGGGATAAATTTACAGAAATTACCAGTGCAAAGGGAGTATGGCTAACAGATTCTAAAGGTAACAAAATGATAGATGGTGTAGCCTCAATGTGGTGTAACGTCTGGGGACATTCAAATCCACAACTAATCAAAGCCATCAATCAGCAAAGTAAAAAACTACAGCATTCATCACAGTTTAACCTAACAACAGAGCCTGCAGAAAAACTTGCAGACAGTCTTGTAAAGATATCACCTAGGATGCACAAGGTGTTTTATTCAGATAATGGATCATCTGCAATGGAAATTGCAATCAAAATAGCACTACAACATTGGAAAAACATTGGTAACAAAAAGAAAACAGAGATTGCAACATTAGAAAATGGATACCATGGGGACACATTTGGGGCCATGTCTGTAGGATATGTACCAGAGTTCTTTGGTAAATTTAAAAAGCAATTATTTTCAACAATACAATTTCCAGTTCCAAACAAATACAGAATGCCAAAAGGATTTACCTTAACAGACTATCAAAATCAATGTTTAGATAAAATTGAAAAAAGATTATCCAAAAAAGATAACATTGCAGCATTTGTAATGGAGAGTGGAGCACAGGTTGCAGGAGGAGTCATAGTGTATCCTAAAGGATTTCAGAAAAAGATCAGTCAGATATGTAAAAAATATGATGTGTTGTTTGTTTTAGATGAAATAGCAACTGGATTGGGCAGATTAGGATCAATGACACAGTATGAAGAACAAAAAAGTATTCCAGACATTGTAGCATATGGTAAAATGTTAACTGGAGGATATCTTACAATGGCTGCAACTTTAACAAACAAGAAAATATATGATTCATTTTTAGGGGAATTTAATGATTGGAGACATTTATTCCATGGACATACATACACTGGAAACCCAATTGCAGCAGCTGTGGCATATGAAAATCTCAAAATGTACAAGAAAAACAATTTGATTAAAAAAATTCAAAAAACATCTAAAGTTTTTGAAAAATATTATAACGAAATTTTAGAGATAGATATCGTAGGAGACATCAGACACAAAGGAATGCTTATGGGAATTGAACTAGTAAAGGATAAATCAAAAAAGATACCAATTTCGCCTAAAAAATCCATAAATAAAATCTTCTTTGAGGAAGGAAAAAAGAATGGAATCTATCTTAGAACACTAGGGAACATAGTCATGCTTGTACCCCCATTGGCAATATCTGAATCAGAGTTAGATTTACTCCTAAAAAGAACAATATCTACAATCAAATCTGCAAAATCAAAGGTAATTTGACGGTTAACCCCCCATACCAGTTAGGGTTAACCTTTCCAGTAATGTTATAAAATAGAATTATTTTAATAAAAATATGAGTACTCTGGAATTTATCAAAAAGTGTCAAGAAAAAGTATTTTCTGGAAATCACATAACAGTAGATGATGCAAAGAAACTACTAGATGTTCCTGAAGAAAATCTCAAAGATTTAGCAAGATGTGCAAATGAGATTACTCGAGATTTTAATGGAGATAAAGTGGATGTTGAACAATTAAACAATATTAAAAAAAATGCATGTAGTGAAGACTGTACATTTTGTGGACAATCAGCATTCTTTGATACAGGAATAGAATCATACCAATTACCAACACCAGAAGAAGTGGTAAGTAAGGCAAAAAAAGCAAAGGAAGAAGGAGCAGAGTCATATTGTCTTGTTGCAGCATGGAGAGAACCATCATCCACAGACTTTCAAAAAGTATGCAAAATCATTACAGAAATTAACGATAAAGTAGGAATTAGTGTTGAATGTAGTTTGGGTTTCCTTACACCTGAACAAGCAAAAAAACTAAAAGAACTCAAAGTAAAAAGATACAATCATAATCTAGAAACTGCAAAATCAAAATTCTCAGAAATATGTACAACTCACACGTATGAAGACAGATTAAAAACACTAGGCATTGCAAGAGAAGCTGGACTAGAATTGTGCACGGGGGGAATTATAGGATTAGGAGAAACACGAGAGCAAAGATTAGAGT
The DNA here is from genome assembly GCF_054095835.1 of Candidatus Nitrosopumilus sp. bin_7KS. Lineage (NCBI taxonomy): Archaea > Thermoproteati > Nitrososphaerota > Nitrososphaeria > Nitrosopumilales > Nitrosopumilaceae > Nitrosopumilus > Candidatus Nitrosopumilus sp. bin_7KS. Next base: position 111,825 of record NZ_JBSWSO010000006.1, read on the forward strand.
TATCTTTAGAGTTAGCTAGACTTTATCCAGAAGAAGTAACAATCAACATTCTAGTTCCAGTTCCAGGAACACCATTGGAATTACAAGCAGATTTACCAAATTCTGAAATTGTCAGAATGTTTTCTGTGATCAGATTCCTATTACCTGAATCAGTTATCAAAATATCAGGTGGACGTGAAACAAATCTTGATGATTCCGGAGAAGAATTGCTTCAAAGTGGAGCAAATGGAATAATCACCGCAGGATACCTCACCATGGGTGGAAATGAGGCTAAAAAAGACCGTAAAATGATTGAAAAAATTGGCCTTAAAGCATAAACTGAATTTTGTAGATTCAGAATTAGAAAATCTGAAACAAAAAAATCTTTATCGTAAAATGAGATATGGAATAGCCAAAGGTTCCAAAATAACTATCAATAACAAAAAACTTCTCAACTTATGTTCAAATGACTATTTAGGAATTCCAACTACAAAAATCCAAATCAAACAATTACAATCAAGCTCTAGACTAGTCTCAGGAAATGATGAGTCATATAAAAAATTAGAAGAAGCACTAGCAAAACACAAATCACATCAAAATTGTCTAATCTACCCCACAGGATATATGGCAAATTTAGGTGCAATTTCAGCAATTGCAAAAAAAGGAGATTTGATTCTTAGCGATGAATTAAACCATGCAAGTATAATTGAATCATGCAAGCTAACAAATGCCAAAGTTTCAATTTACAAACATAATGACATGGAGGATTTAAATAAAAAAATAAAACAAAAAGGAAAAAACAAATTTGTCATAACTGAAGGAATTTTTAGCATGGATGGTGATCTATCATCACTAAAACAAATTACTGAAATTTCAAATAAATCAAATGCTATTACAGTAGTAGATGATGCACACGGAGATTTTGTAATAGGTAAAGATGGAAAAGGAACCCCAGATCATTTTAAAGTTGCAAAGAAAATTGATTTGTACATCAGTAGTTTAAGTAAAGGGTTAGGATCATTTGGAGGATATGTTTCATCACATAACAATGTAATTGATTTATGTGTCAATAAATCAAAATCTTTTATCTACACTTCCGCTTTGCCATCTTTTCTGGTAGAGTATTCATTCAAACGATTTCAATCAAATAGAGAAAAACAAAAAATAAAACTAACAAAAAATACAAAACAACTCACAAAAGGACTCAAACAATTAGGTTTTAAAATAAATTCAGATAGTCAAATCATCCCAATAATTGTAGGGGATGAAAAAAAGGCAATGCAATTTGGAAAATTTTTGTTTGATAACGGCATATTTGCACAACCAATCAGATACCCAACCGTTCCAAAGAACCAAGCAAGACTGAGAATTTCAGTTACTGCGTGGTTATCAGACACTGAAATCGATAAGTCATTAGGGATTTTTGAAAAAGCTTACAAAAAATTTTATGATTAGCGCATTGCGTCAAAGCCACCAATTGCAGGTGAGCCAATAATTACTGCAAGTGCAACTATAATTCCTAAAACCACTCCGACAATGATAAATCGCTTATTCATATCAAAATTATCCACATCCCAGATAAAAAGGGATAGTAAAAGATAGGGTAAAGAATTGGAAGAAGGCTTTAAAGTAAAAATTGTAAATTTAGAACATGGCAGACCCAACTATTCTTGTAGCGGTACTTGCCGGTTTGGGTTCATTTGTTGCACCTTGTATTTTACCCATGATCCCAGCATTTCTAGCATATATCTCAGGTACAACTGTAACTGAATTAGGTTCCAAAAGCGGAACTGTTCTCTCAATCAATAGAGCAAATATTATTCTAAATACAGTATTTTTTGTATTAGGTTTTTCAGTAGTATTTTCCATACTAGGAGTTTTAATCAATAGTGTTCTTTCTAGTGCAGCAAGTGATTTTACAGAAAGTCTGAACATGGTAGGAGGAATCATCATTGTTTCATTTGGAATATTTTTGTTATTGTCTACAAAAATTCGTGCATTAAATGTAGAAAAGAAATTTTTTCCTAAAAATTCAAAATCAAGTTATCCAATGTCATTTGTGTTTGGTTTAGCATTTGCCGCTGGATGGACACCATGTGTAGGACCAATACTTGGCACAATCCTTACTTTAGCTGCCACCACACCATCAATTTCATTTAGTTTATTGTTGGCATATTCATTAGGATTGGGAATTCCATTTATTTTAATGGGAATCTTTTTTTCTAGAGCCACAAAAATAATTCGTTCAATGTCAAAACATCTAAAATACTATAATGTTATTTTAGGTGCTTTCATTATAATTTTAGGGATTTTGGTATTTACAAATCAACTCGCATACATTGCAAACTTTCCTCTTCTTAACGAGTTGGTACTCCTAGGGTGATTTAATGAATTCAGAAATAAAAACAGGCATAATATTTGGAATTATCATATCTGCAGGATTAGGCGTCGTAGGAGTAATTTTTTCATCATTAGATCAAGATGTACAATCATCCACTACATTCACAGACATGAATTCATTTTCAGAAATTGACAAGTCGGGATTTAAAAAAGCCCCAAAATTAGCAGGGATTGCTAATTATCTTAACACTACACCAGAAGAATTATCTAAAACGATAGAGGGAAAGGTTGTTCTGTATGACATTTGGACTTATAGTTGTATTAATTGTATCAGAACACTACCATACATCACTGCATGGGATGACAAATATTCTGATCAAGGATTATTAATTATCGGAGTTCATTCACCAGAATTTGAATTTGAAAAAGATCCCAAAAATGTTCAAATTGCTATTGACAAATATGGAATAGAATATCCTGTTGTATTAGATAATGATATGGAAACTTGGAAAGCTTTTGAAAATAGATATTGGCCAAGAAAATACATTGCTGATCATGAAGGATACATCAGATATGATCATATTGGAGAAGGAAGCTATCAAGAAACTGAAAAAGTTATTCAGAAATTATTAGAAGAGCGAAATGCATCATTAGGAGTTCAAACATCAACTACAACATCATTAGTAGATATCGAAGAATTTCAACATTCATTATTTAGAACACCAGAATTATATTTTGGACACTATTTTGCACAAAATAGAAATCAATTAGGAAGTGATGAAGGTTTCCAACCTGGAAAAATAGTAACATATTCAGAACCAGATAAAATTAATTTACATAATTTCTACCCAATAGGCAAATGGGAAAATAATAAGGAAAACATGCAACTTGTGTCAGATACAGGTATCATTAAACTACAATACAATGCAAAAGAAGTAAACATTGTTACTGAAAATAATGCAATGTTGAAGATATTTCTTGATGGAAATCCACTTCCTGAAGATTATGCAGGATCAGATATTACATCAGGAAATGAATTAGTCACATCAGAAGCAAAATTGTACAATATAATCAGCAGTACAGATAGTGCCTCTCATCTATTGGAGATAGAAATCCAAGGGAGTGGATTCCAAGTGTTTGCATTCACCTTTGGATAGTGTACCTCTAACAAGTGTAACTCCAGTGACACCACATGCAGTGACAACTCTGTTTAAAAGAAAAAAAACAACCATAATTTGGATAAAAGTATGATTAGTAACTCTTGGAATAAAACAGAAGGAGAAAGTATTTCTCAAAGAGTTATGGGAAAAGTAAAACCAGATGAGCCATTAAAAAACAAGATTGATTTTGCACAAAAAAAATTACAATTCCAGATTTCAAAATTAGAAGGAATAAATGAAAAATTACAGATAAAACATGATAAGATCTTTGAAAAAATAGTAAATGCACAAAGAAACAACAAACCTGCATATGCTCAGGCATATGCTGGAGAATTAACTCAGGTTAGAAAAATGAAGAACATGGTTGGAGGAGCAAAGTTATCCATGGAACAAGTCAAACTTAGATTAGATACAGTTTCAGAATTAGGAGATGTAGTAGTAACACTCAGCCCATGCATGGCAATAATCAAAGGTCTAAGTCCATCACTTAATGGAATTATGCCAGAAGCTAATGCATCAATGCAAGATTTGTCACAAATACTAGGTGATGTGATGTCTGGTTCATCAGTAGGTATTGGAGACAGTATGAGTATGGTACCAGATACAAATGCAGACACATTAGCTATTCTAGAGGAAGCACACAGTGTAATTGCAGGACAAACAAAGTCTACAATTCCAGACATACCAGATTCACTCAAACAGCAAATTGTTGAGAAAAAAACAGATATCTTCATCTAAACATCTACAATTCATTGCAGTTTATTGATTAGATGATTATCAAAAAAATAGAATTAAGAAATTAACCCAATCATTTAGATTTCTTTTTACTTTTTTGAATTAAAATTTTCTTAATTCTAGAAATAGTAGGATAGCTATACCCACGTCTACGATAATTAGCAATCATCATCTTCCAATTTTTTAATCTCCACTGAGCCTGTTCAGTGGTAACTGAGTGAACTTCTTTCTGAATGATACTTTTTCTCCCCACTTTAAGAGTACCAGCATCTTTGGCAGACCATCTATTTTTTGCAAATTTCAATCCAGAAAGAATTTCCTTTACAGGCATATCTTTGAAATATTCTTTTAATTTCTTTAATTCAGCATCAGTAGGAATCTTAGAAATGGGTAATTCAATAACTGGTTTTACCATAAAGATCAAAGTTGCATCATGCTTTAAGAGAAACTTGCTAAAGGAGAATTAACAAAACATGATCATTTTTGATAATGTTGATGTAACAAACATTTAATGTAAAATTACAACCAATAAAATATGAAAGAATTAGTCTGGAGTTTAGTATTTTTATCATTAATTCCAGTTTCGTTTGCACAAGAGTATCCAGAAATAGGAGTAAAAGTAGAGATTGTGGCAGATAATCTAACAATTCCATGGAGCATAGACTGGTTACCTGATGAAACCATCCTATTTACTGAAAGAAATGGCAATCTAAGAATCATCCAACATGGAATTTTGTTTGACGAACCTCTTCTATCACTAGGTGTTGGAGGTGTCGAAGGAGGAATGCTGGGGATTGCAGTTGATCCAAAATATTCTGAAAATAATTTCATTTATTTGTATTATACCTACAATGAATTATTATCCACATCAAACAAACTTGTACGTTATCAATTATCAGATGGAATTTTAGTAGAAGATAAAATATTACTAGATAAAATATTACTAGATAAAATTCCAGGAGGTCCTTTTCATGATGGAGGAAGAATTCAATTTGGTCCCGATGGAAAACTCTACATCACAACAGGTGAAGCAGGACAACCTAATTTATCACAAGATTTGAATTCATTAGGAGGGAAAATTCTAAGAATTAATTCAGATGGCACTATTCCAGATGATAACCCATGGGAGAATTCTCCAGTGTATTCCTTTGGACATAGAAATCCTCAAGGAATAGATTGGGATAAGTCAGGGAATCTATTTGCAACTGAGCACGGGCCATCAGGTTGGAGAGGTATTGCTCATGATGAAATTAATCAAATTATTGCAGGTGCAAATTATGGTTGGCCACACATCATTGGAGATGAAGAAAAAGAAAATATGCAAAATCCCATTTTACATTCAGGAGAAGATACATGGGCACCTTCAGGTTCAGAATTTTATCAAGGAGATAAAATACCACAATGGACAGGAAAATATTTTGTTGCAACATTACGCGGCAATCATCTTCACATGATTGAATTTAATTTACAAAACAATTCAGTCACATCACATGAAAAATTATTTCAAGATGAATTTGGAAGATTAAGAGATGTACAAACAGGCCCTGATGGATTTTTGTACATTCTAACCAGTAACCAAGATGGCAGAGGATCACCAAAAATTAATGACGATAAAATTCTCAGAATAGTTCCAATAGATCATACATCACCATCAAAAGACAACATGATGAATGAACCAAGACCAACAGACGTTAGTGAAACTAGAGGGTATGTAAGCCAAATTTATGCATTTGCAGGATTTGGTTTAGTAGTAATAATTAGTTTTTTTATAATTAAAAAATCGAAGAATGGAAATAAAGTCTAACAAATTATTTTAGCAATCAAGTGGAATGTTTGAATTTTTGCAGAGTGTATTATACATTCCAAATCCAATAATTATTGCAGCAAAGGTTGCTAATGGAATTAAAAGGAAAATTTTTGTTTTAAGACCCATAGCAATAATCATGGACCCATCTATAAAATTGTGACAGTGTCATTCAACTGTGATTGTAAGGATACCAACAGTTTTTGGATCTTGTAATCGTGTAACCATACTACGAGGTACTAAATCAGATGCCTTGTCACAATTTATTGCAAGTGTACGGGGACAGATAAAATCACTTTTTCTAATGACAATGTCGTCATTATGAGATAAAATAAGTTCAGGATGACCTTTACCCTCAATTACAAAATATTCATCTCCAACTTTAATTGAAAAAGTTACTTTAGAATCAGGGTTTTTTAGTTTAGTTTTCAATTCATTAGGTAAATCGGCACAACCAGATTTTGCATTTACACCGATAATACAATCGCCGCTAGGAGTCAAATGGGATTCTTTTGTAATTTCAATAGTTTTTTGATGATTTGAACGAATATTTTCATGACCTGAAAATTCTATTTCAAATTTCATATGTCACTCATAAATTCAGTTTCAAATTAAAGTTTGATTAGTACAAATCAAAAGAAATCAGGCTCCGATCAATGTAGCATTTACTCTCAATTGTGGGCATGGTTTAAATTGTATAATCAAAGCATTGCAATCAAATGCTTCCTGCACAACAAGGTTACGATAGAGCAATTACAGTATTCTCACCAGACGGTAGATTATACCAAGTGGAATATGCTATTGAAACTGTAAGAAGAGGAACAATTGCTGTCGGTGTAAAATGTAAAGACGGTATTATTATTGCAGTGGAAGAAAAACCAAGAAAACTACAAATTTCAGAAACTGCTCAAAAGATTTTCCAAATTGATGATCATGTAGGAGTTGCAGCAGCAGGATATATCCCAGATGCTAGAAGTCAAGTAGACAATGCACGATTCTTTTCACAAAGTAACAAGATGATTTATGATGAACCAGTTGAAGTTGAAACAATTGCTAAACATTTAGCTGATCAATGTCAACAATATACTCAATATGCAGGTGTAAGACCATATGGTGTTGCATTAATTCTAGGCGGAGTTGTAAACAACACACCACAATTGTATCTAACAGACCCTAGTGGAACATACATCTCATATGATGCAATAGCAATTGGATCTGGTTCTGATCAAGTAACTGACTTTTTAGAGAAAACATACAAAGCAGATCTTTCACTTGATGATGCTGCAGTATTAGCTTCTGCAGGAATTTATCTTTCAAGTGAAGATAAAGAAGGAACAAGCCATATCAGAATGGCACATATCAAAAAAGAAACAGGGTTGTATGAATTAGTATCAGATGAACAAATTACAAAATATGCAACTGAAGCTAAAACAAAGTACCCACACGAGCAAAAATAATTATTTTAAGGGCCTGAGAGATTAAATTACATTGAAATTATCTGTTGCAATTCCCGAGTCTGCATTATCAGATGAATCCCTTAAAATTGATAAAACTAGAAAAATTTCTGTGCTAGCAAGAGCTTGTGCAATTTTTAAAATTGATACAATCTACATCTATCAAGAAGGAAACAAAAAAACAGACCCAGGATTAATGGTGATGATTTTAAGATATTTAGAAACACCACAATTTTTGAGAAGAAGATTATTTCCAAAGATGAATGATTTAAAATTTGCAGGAGTTTTACACCCATTAAAAATTCCAAGTCACAATACACCAGTGAATTCTAAAAAAATTAAAGCCGGAGACATTAGAGAAGGTATTGTAGTAAGTTCAAAGGGAGAAAAATATGTAGACGTTGGAATTAACCAATTGATTCGATATTATGGTAACAACACTACAAATGGAAAAAGAGTGACAATTAAATTCAAAGAAGGCTATCCTAAACTTTCAATCAAAGATATTGATAAAAGTGAAGTTCCAGAGTATTGGGGATATTCAGTAAAAGAGAGAGCAAATTTGTTTTCCATACTATCAGAATGGAAAGGAAACATCATCATAACATCAAGAAAAGGAAAACCAGTATCCAATGAACAGTTATCAAAATATACAAAATCAGATGAACATACTCTAGTTGTATTTGGATCACCTGAGAAAGGAGTTCATGAGATAATTGGAGGAAGGATGAATAAAGTTCAAAATGCAAAATCAATTAACTTTTTCCCAAACCAAGCAACTGAAACTGTACGTCTAGAAGAAGCACTGTTAGGAACATTGGCAATACTTAACGCCAATACTTAACGCCAATAATTAATCAAAAATGCCTGAAAGAAAAAATTTTTTGTTACTTGCAATTGGTTTAGGAGTAATAGGGATCATTATTGGAGGATATACAATTTGGAACACGGTCTCAGAATTAATCGCACCATAACAAATTAGGCATAGTTGGTTAACCTGATTTTTTTTAATGGTTAACGATATCTCACATGGTTTAATAGAGGGAAATCGATGATGCGATTTAGTCATGGGAGCTCGAAAAAGACACCAACCACGTAGAGGAAGTCTAGCATATTCACGTAGAGTACGTGCAAAGTCAATGGAGGCAAGAATTAGGGCTTGGCCATCAAGATCATCTTCTGAAGAACCAAAAATTTTAGCACATTGTGGTTTCAAAGCAGGTTGTGTTCAAATTGTCAGCATCGATGACCGTGATAAAGTTCCAAACGCAGGAAAACAATTGGTAAGTTTAGGAACAGTACTAGTAACACCACCAGTGTTAATTTTAGGAATCAGAGGATATTCAAAAGATCATGATGGCAAACATGCAGAGTTTGATGTGTATGCAGAAGACATTCCAAAAAATATTGCTAAAGAAATTACAATTAAAAATATTGCAGGATCAATTGAGAATGCAGAGACAAGATTAAAAAGAATTAAAGAAATTTATGCAATTGTTGCAGTTTCTCCAAGAGCAGCAGGATTAGAAATGAAAAAACCATATATTTTTGAAGCAATGGTAAGTGGAGGCGACATTGTAAAACAATTTGCACATGTCAAAGAACATCTAGGTAAAGAAATTAAAATTGATCAAATCTTTGAAACAGGTTCAACTGTAGATGTTGCAGCAATTACTAAAGGTCATGGATGGCAAGGTACAATGAGAAGATGGGGAGTAAAAAAGAAACAACATAAATCAAGAAAAACAGTTAGAGAAGTTGGTTCATTAGGTCCTATTTCACCACAAAGTGTCATGTACACAGTTCCAAGATCAGGACAGACAGGATTCCATCAAAGAATAGAATACGATAAACGAATTATGATTATGGGTAATACTGAATCAGATGAAATTAAAATCAATCCAGATGGAGGATACAAACACTTTGGATTAGTTAAAGGTGATTTTATAATTCTAAAAGGTTCAGTCCCTGGAACTTACAAGAGATTAATTAAACTTAGAAGTCAAATCAGAAATGCACCAGTTAAAGTCAATAAACCAAACATCTTGGAGGTTGTAGTATAATGAAGACAACAACATACACAACAACTGGAACTAAAGATACAGAAATTGAATTACCAATAATATTTTCAACTCCATTTAGAAGAGATCTAATTCACAAAGCTGTCACCAATTTAACATCTCATAAATTCCAAAGACAGGGAAGAAAACCAATGGCAGGTATGGATGTAGTTGCAGATTCAAACGATCCTCCAACAGGTCAAGGTGTATCTCGTGTTGCAAGAATGCAAGGTGGAGGCGGTGGAAGACAAGGACAAGGTGCAGAAGTTGCATCAACCAGAGGGGGAAGACAAGCACATCCACCAATTGTAGAAAAAGTGATTTTTAAGAAATTAAACAAAAAAGAGAATAAACTTGCATTATGTTCTGCTATTGCAGCAACAGCATCAAAAGACCTTGTTGAACTTAGAGGTCACAAAGTAGAAGGAATAGAATCATTCCCAATTATAGTATCAGATGATATTGAGACTATTGCTAAAACAAGTGAAATTACCAAAGTCTTAGACGCATTGAAATTAACACAAGATGTCAAAAGATTAAACGCAAGAAAACCACGTTCTGGACAATCAAGACTTAGAGGCAGAACCAAGAAAATAGGCAAAAGTGTTTTGTTTGTAACTGCAAATTCAACAAATCTTTCACAAGCAACAGGTGCATTGCCAGGCGTAGAAGTAAGAAATGTCAAAGACTTGAGTGTATTAGATTTAGCCCCAGGTTCTGATCCAATTAGATTAACAGTATATTCCAAATCTGCAATAGAGGAGATTGGAAAAATAAAATCAACACATCTCGAAGTAATGGTGAAATCACAATGAATGTAGATCAAGCAATGAAAATCATCATAAAGCCGTACATTACGGAAAAAACCTTTGCAATGGTAGAGAATGAAAGTAAAATTTGTTTCATAGTAGAGATATCCGCAAATAAATCAGAAATTTCAGAAGCAGTAAAGACACTCTATAATCAAAATGTCAAAAAAGTAAACACTGCAAGAACAATTTACGGCAAAAAAGCTTATGTTCAGTTTGAAAATACCGAAAAAGCCAGAGATTTGGCAACAAAGATAGGAATGCTCTAATATGGACCATAGAACTCGAAGAATACTAACAGAGGAGAATAGAGATGGTTAAAGAATTTTTATACAGAGGCATTCCAAAAGAGGAACTAGATAGTCTATCACTAGAAAAATTATTCTTGTTATTTAATTCCAGACAAAGACGATCACTTACCAGAGGAATCACAGATGGAAAAAGAAAATTGATTGAAGAAATTAAAGCTGCAAAAGCAGGTAAATTAAAAAATCCTATCAAAACTCATGTAAGAGATTTGATTGTTCTACCATACATGGTAGGTATTACAGTAAACACATTCTCCGGAAAAGAATTCCAACCAGTTGCAATAACAACTGAAATGATTGGACATTATTTGGGAGAATATGTAATAACGAACAAGAAGGTTTCACATGGTGCCCCAGGTGTTGGTGCATCAAGATCCAGCCTTTACGTGCCATTAAAGTGATTGTTATGGGTAGATTCAATTACGCTTTCCAAAATTATGACCCAACTAGACACGTACGTTCATCACTACGTGAAAAAGATATTTCTCATAAACATGCACGTGAAGTTGCAGTCTCAATCAAAGGATTATCAATTGAAAAAGCAAGAGACTATCTTATTGCAGTAATTAACAAAAAAAGAGCAGTTCCATTTGGAAGATACAAAAATCAAGTTGCACACAGACCAGACCCAGGAGTAATGTCTGGACGTTATCCACAAAAAACTGCAAAAGAATTCATCAAAGTTTTAGACAATTTAGAATCAAATGCAGAATACAAAGGAATGGATTTAGATAGATTAAGAATTGTAAACGCAACTGTTCACAAAGGAGTTGTTGTAAAAAGATTCATCCCAAGAGCAATGGGAAGAGCAACTCCAAAGAACAATGTATTAACTCACGTAGAATTGGTGGCAAAGGAGATTTAGAAATGTCAGCAGTAAAGAATGTAATTAAAGATAACTACAACATGATGTTACTCAAAGATTATCTGAGAGAGGCAATCAAAGATGCAGGTTTCTCACATGCAGAGATTTCAAAAACACCAGTCGGTACCAGAGTTGCATTACATGTAACAAGACCAGGTATCGTAATTGGAAGAAAAGGTTCAGGAATTAGAGCACTAACAGAAAAACTTGCAACAGACTTTGGATTAAAAAACCCACAAATTTCAGTAGTTGAAATTGAAAAACCAGAATTAGCACCAAGTGTAATGTGCAATAGAATGGCATCACATTTGGAAAGAGGAACAGCATTTAGAAGAGCAACCATGTGGACACTTAAACAAATAATGGAAGGCGGTGCAATGGGCGTTCAAATTACAATTTCAGGAAAACTTAGAGGTGACCGTTCAGCATTTGAGAAACACACCCAAGGAATTTTACCAAGAGCAGGACATCATGCAGAGATTATAGTAGATGAAGACATTGCACACGTAAAAACAGCAATGGGATTAATCGGAGTTAGAATTAGAATTGCTAAAAAAGAAAAACTCATTCCAGAATTTGAAATGAGAACTGAAAAATCTATGAAAGCAAAAGCAGAGAAAATAAGAATTGAAGAAATTGAAGTTGAAGGTGCCAAAATAGAAGTTATCAAAGCACAAGGCAAAAAAGATAATGCGAAATCAGAATCAGAAAGAATTGCACTTGAAGCAAAGAACATGGAAACACTTGAAACACTAGAAGAAGAGGAGACCAAATTGAAATGACCAGACTCAGTATGAAGACAATTAATCAATTAAACGAAAAAGATCTTAAAGGTAAAATTCAAGAAACACGCAGTGAGCTTGCCAAACTTAGAATTGACGGTTCTAAAGGAACATTGAGAAAAGAGAGTGGAAAACTAAAACCATTAAGACACGACATTGCAAGAATGCTTACAAGATTAACTGAGATGAGGAAAAAGAATTGATTACTGCAGACAACATAACATCACATGAATTCATAGGATTAGACACAGAGATCATCCAATCAACCAACCCACAAGTAGTAGGATTAAATGGAAGAATTATCAATGAAACAAAATCAATGTTTACAATAAACACAGAAAATGGTTCAAAATCCATTGCAAAATCAACCAACAGTTGGAAATTCTCCATTCAAGGAAAGGATGTAGTAGTTGAAGGTACAAAAATTGTAAAAAGACCATTTGATAGAATTGGAGGAAGAGCATGACTCAAAATATAGGATTAAAAGTTAAAGAGCCAACCAGAGAATGCGAAGACAGGCATTGTCCATTCCATGGCAGATTATCAATCAGAGGGAAACTCTTTGATGGTAAAGTGACAGGAGCAAAAGCAAGACAGACCATCACATTACAAAAAGATGCACCAATTTACTTTAGTAAATTTAAGAGATATGCAAGAGGTACAAGTACAATTCATGCACACGTACCAGGCTGCATAGATGTTGAAGCAGGAGATCATGTCTTAACTGCAGAATGCAGACCAATCTCAAAATCAGTATCATATGTTGTTGTGGAGGTTAAGGCATAATGGCAAAGCAAGCAGGTAAAGGAGTAGAAGAATTCAGACCATATGTTACCAAAGTAATTCCTGTCGGTGCAAATATTGTATGTGCAGATAACTCTGGTGCTAAAATTTTAGAAGTAATCAATGTTCCAAGACATAAAACAAGATCATCCAGACTTGCATCAGCATCTGTCGGTGACTTTTGTAACGTTGTAGTTAAGAAAGGTCCTGCAGAGTTGAGAAAGCAAGTGTATGGCGCAGTAATTATTAGACAAAAATATGCAGTTAGAAGATTAAATGGTGTAAGAGTTTGTTTTGAAGATAATGCAGCAGTGCTAATTACTCCAGAAGGAGAAACTAAAGGAACAGACATCAAAGGACCAGTTGCAGCAGAAGCTACAGAAAAATGGCCAAGAGTAGCTAACTTGGCATCAATGGTGGTTTAATAAAATGAAGCCAACTAAAATGCGCAATCAGATGATTTACCAGGCAACATACAAAACTAAAAGTAAACAACTCGGAAGTGCACTTTCAAAAGATCTTCATAAAAAATATGCTAAAAGAAGTGTAAGAGTAGTAGAAGGAGACAGCGTCACAATTGTAAGAGGGGAATTCAAAGGAGTTGATGGTAAAATAGCTAAAATATCTACACAGAAAAGCAGTGTTGCAATTGAAGGAGTAAAGAAAGAAAAAACCAAAGGAGAAAAATTTGACGTTTACATTCACACATCTAATCTTGTAGTTACTTCACTAAACACAGTAGACAAATGGAGAATTGCAAAACTTGAAGGGAAAGATCCTAGAAAACAACCAAAAACAGAAAAAGTATCTACTGAAACAAAAACAGAGCCTGTAAAAGTTGCCCCTAAAGAAACAAAAGTAGCAGAAAAGGCCAAAAAAGAGGAAGATGATAATTAATGGTAAGCATAGCAGGCAGTAAGAAACTCAAACGACAAATGGCCCCACAATTCTGGGGAATTACCAGAAAAGCAAAACGATTTGTAATTACTGTAAAACCAGGTTCACACAAAAAAAGTTTCTCAGTTCCTACAGCAGTATTTCTCAGAGACATGCTAAGTATCGTTACCAGTCTAAGAGAAGCAAAAGCATCAATTTATTCTGGAAGAGTAAAAATTGATGGAGTTGTTAGAAAATCACTTCACCATTCAATAGGATTAATGGATGTTGTAGAGCTAGCAGATGTATCAGATATTTATCGTCTAGTTCCAACTGAAGACAAATTACTAAAACCAATTAAAATTAACGAATCAGAAAAATCTAAAAAACTTGTTAGAGTTACCACTAAAACTACACTCAACAAAGGAAAATTGCAAATTGGATTCCATGACGGACGTTCAATTATTTCAGATATCAAAGTAAATGTTGGCGATTCATGTTTAATTCAAGTGCCAGAACAAAAAATTCTTGAAGTAATTAAATTAGAAACAGGGATTCAAGGACTGGTTACAAGAGGAAACAACGCAGGACAAATTGGTAAAATTGAATCAATTGAAGAAGGAACATTCATTCTTCCTAAAAGAGTCATACTCACATTAGGAGAAAGGAAAATCGAAATTCCTGCAGACATCATTATGCCAATTGGAAAACAGGAGCCAATAATTCAATTAAAGTGATCTTATGTCTCAAGTAACAGAATCCCCAATGAGAAAAATCTCTTTAGAGAAAATTGTTCTAAACATGGGTTTAGGTAAATCAGGAGATGTGATTACCACAGCACAAGTTGCACTAGAGCAAATTTCTGGAAAAAAACCATCAACACGTAATGCAAAAGCAGCATACAGAGATTGGGGAGTAAGAAAAGGCGAACCAATAGGAGTTGCAGTTACAATTCGTGGAGAGGATGCAGTTGCATTATTGAAAAGACTACTTGAAGCCAAAGGTAACGCAATAAACGGTAAATCATTTGACAATTTTGGAAACTTTTCATTTGGAATTAACGAGCACATAGATATTCCAGAAGTAAAATATGACCCACAAGTTGGAATTTTAGGATTAGGAATTTCAATTACATTAACTAGACCAGGATATGGAATTAGAACTCGAAGTAAACACAAAGCTAGAGTTGGAAAAACTCATGTTATCAAAAGTCAAGAAGCAAAAGATTATCTAGAAAAAGAATTTGGAGTGACTATAACATAATGGCAAAAGATAGATCATACGAAGCAACAGGAAGAAAAAAACACGACTTTGGAAGAGGTTCCAGATGGTGTAAAAGATGTGGGGATTATACAGCAGTCATTCAAAAATATGATTTAATGTTATGTAGACGATGCTTCAGAGAAGTAGCAACATCTTTAGGGTTCAGGAAAAATAAGTGATTTAATATGCCAGCAACAAACATCTTAGCAAATCTATTTGTCACACTTTACAATAATGAAGCAAGAAGAAAATCAGATTGCATCATTCTTCCAACCTCAAAACTAGGTATAGAAGTTCTAAAGACACTTCAAAAAGACGGATACATTGGTGAATTTGAGCATATTGACGATAAAAGAGGCGGAAAATTCAAAATTAAACTATTAGCAAAAATTACAAAATGTGGAGCAATCTCCCCAAGATTCAAAGTAAAAACAGATGAATACAATAGTTGGGAGCAACAATATTTGCCTGCATATGACAGAGGAATGCTTTTGGTAACAACCAACCAAGGAGTAATGTCACATCATGATGCAGTAACTAAAGGAATTGGAGGATTTTTGATAGGTTATGTCTACTGAGCAACTAGAAAAATTCCAAGATCAAGTGGATATTCCTGAAGGAGTCACAGTCACTCTAAAGAAACACATGCTGCACTTTGTAGGACCATTAGGTAAAACTCACAAAAGTTTTAGAACCATTCCAGTAAACATCAAAATCGAAGAAGGGAAGATTCTCTTATCCACAATTGAACAAAAAAAGAGAGATTATGCAATACTACATACTGCAAGATCAATTATTAGAAATATTTGTGAAGGTCTAGTTACAGGATATACAATAAAAATGAAAATTGTGTTCTCTCACTTTCCAATTACTGTCAAAGTAGATGGAAAGTCAATCATAATTGAAAATTTCCAAGGAGAAAGAGCTCCAAGATTGACACATATTGTTGGAAATACCAAAGTGGTTCCAAAAGGGGAAGATGTCATTCTTACAGGTGAAGTGTGGACTGATATCACACAGACAGCTGCCAACATAGAATTAAGATCCAAAGTAAAGAACAAAGATCATAGAGTTTTCCTTGACGGTATCTATTCATTTGAAAAGAAAAAAGGCATAGAAAAGTAAAATCAGTTTACCAAATGACCCTTGATCCTGAATTTTCAAAACAGACAACTGATTTAATAGTACAAACTTTAGAATTATACAAATCTGCAGGTGCATCTCCAAGAATCGGTGAAACATGGGACTGTGGAAATATTGGGGATTTTTTATGTGGGTTTTTTGTCGGCGAAATGGTTGGCTCAGCACTTAGTGCATTTCAAATTGTACACCAAAGAGAACCAACAGCTGATGAACACTTGGAAATTATTGAATTAGTAGAGAGTCATGCAAAAGAAATTAAAGAATTCTTTGCCAAATTCAACTAAACATTTTCTAACTTTAGTTTATTATGCATAGTCGCAAAGATTAAATCACTTTTGCCAAGGTACAATCGTGTGCCTCCCTAGCTCAGCGTGGTAGAGCAACCGGCTGTTAACCGGTTGGTCACCAGTTCAAGTCTGGTGGGAGGCGCTTCTTTCTAAACTCGAGTTCTGAAACATTCTATTTCTACAATAGTACTATAATCAAAGAACATGATTCAATATGTTTCTAAATTCGAATTTAGAAATATTGATCGGTTGTTAGTAATTGGTTTACTCTATTAGACAATATAGATCTAATACATGATCGCATACTTAGAATGATGCAGGAGGTTTACATTGGTCAGAACTAGAAGGGCCAACAGATATTGTGTGGATTGTGGAGCAAGATTGGTGTATTATCCAAGATTGTCAAATCCAAAAGCGCCAAATGAACATAGAGTGCTAGTGTATGCATGTCCAGATTGTACAGAAGACTTTGAAAAACCAAAAATGTTCTCAATTAGACGTAATCAAGTAGAAGATCCTTTAGAAACAGTAGAAATTGAAATCACGCAACTACAGAAAAAAGTTATAGTTGCAAAATAAAGATGAAAAAGAATGTCATATCCAGAAAAAACTAGAAGTAATGCATGGTTTCTGTTACCAATTTTCTTTGGAATGATTGGTGGAATTATTGCATTTTTTATTTTACGAAAAGATGATCCACATAAGGCAAGGAATTGTTTGTACATTGGAATTGTATTCATGGTGATTGGTATAATTTTCAATATTGTGATTGCATCAACGGTTCCAGGCTTGGATTCAGGCTTTAATGTAAACATCTAGCAAATAATATCTTGTTTTCCAGGTAAAGATAACAGTTATTTCTAAACTCGAGTTTAGAAACATTCTAAATTCAGTAGGGTAATCATTCAAATTTAGAATCATATAGTACTAATTTCAAAGATTTTCAATGAGTGCATCAAGGATGAGAGATAACGTAGAGAGATGGGTAATTCATGAAGGGTTATCATTTGAAGGAGTAAAAAACCCAGAAAATAATTTTCAAATTCTAGTAAAACATGCAGGACAGTACGGGATTCCAGTAGACATATTTGAACCAAAAGGACAGCCAGGCATCCTAGTAATTGGTGCCAAAGTTGAAATGAAAAATAATCAAATTGCAAGATATTTGGGATTTAGTGCAGAAGAGAAAGCAAAATTTGAGAAAAAAGTGAGCGATTATTGCTATTCCATACAGGCAATAAACAAAATTATCACTGAAGATGGAAAACAAAAAGTCGGAGTCTATGTAGTGATGGATGACAAGGAAAACATCAATCAACAAACAATGCTAGAGGCAATAGACAGTGTTTCAGAGAAATACGATAAAACAGCCAGATTTTTGTTGAAAACATTTTAAAAAAAATAGATGATTTATCAGTTCTACGCGGACCTTATATCGAAAAGTCACCATGATAGAATATGATAGCAACAAAATCTACAACAAAAAATACAACAAACCCAAGTTTTTTAGAAACCCAATTTCTTAAACTCAAGGCATCAAAAAACAAGGCTTTTGTTTTAACAATGATTGCAACTTTGGTGGTGTTTGTGAAATGAATATCTGTAATCTGTTATTCAAGCACACAACAAAGAACTTTGAGATCAATGTTAGCATCAATGTCAGTAAGCTCAGACTTGATGAACCAACTACAAAATGGGAGGCAATTCAGAATTGAATATCCTCAAAATGATAGACGAGGTTCTTGAGACATATGACAAAAAAGAGGGCAAATTACATGAATAATTTCTTCAAAGTGATGGGGCTAGCACTAGCAGTCCATTTCATCGTAAAGACAGTCCAGAAAGAACTGAAGCAATAATTGGCCTAGTCATCTTTTTGTTGAAAAAACCCCCCTTATTTGGGGCAAAATGTGTGTCCAATAATGCACACATATAGTAAAATCAGAATTTTCCTAAAATTAAATGATGAAAGAGAGTATTTTACAAATTGATGAATCAGCAATCAATGAAACATTTGCATCTACAAATAACATATTTGATAAATTTAGAATACTTTCATCAAGTCTATTTCTTCAAATATTTGACTGGATCACATCAATTTCAGATAACTTTCTAAAATGAGTGATTTCCCAAAATTAAGGCTAGGCGTTAAACCCCCCCTTAAAATTAGCATGTTTAGTCACATTATGAAATTTTCAAAAACAGGCATTTGGAGGGGGGGTGTAACACTTGTGCCTAGATACAAGATGCAACCCTAATTCCACCAAGCTCTCCCAGCTAAAGACCCCTAAACTATTGGTGTCGTGCGTAAAAGCTCAACCCCCTAAAAATCAGTAAAAAAAGACCATTTTTAGACAAAAATTGTTCAATAATTTGGATAGAAATTATTTCAAAACTTTGTAATGTAATTCAACTAATACATCATATTCTGTAGTTTTGATCAATTGAAATTTTGTTTCTTTTTGAATATTATTGAATAATGAGATGCCGCTACCAAGAACGACAGGCATTATAGATAAAATAATTTCATCAATTAAACCAAGATTCATGAATGTTGTAATTATTTCTGCACCACCTATCAGCCACACATCAGAGCCAGGACTAGTAAGGAGGTATCTTGTTAATTTTTCAACATTATTTACAAATTGAATATTTTCATCATTATTTGGAATGTCATTACGAGTAAGCACGTATGATTTCTTGTTTTTGTATGGGTATGCACCAAATGCCAGTACCTGGTCGTAGGTCTTTTTACCCATAATTACAGTGTCAATAGATTTGTAAAATTTATCATATCCAGAAGAGCAATGTACTGGAAGCCAATCCACACTACCATTGGTTTTTGCAATATATCCATCCAAGCTGGACGCAACGAATAGAATGATCTTCCTCATTGTAATCACCATGAAGTTTTGTAGTTAAACTGTTGTTTTATGCAAATGTTTGACCAATTTGGCAGTGGTTTTGGGGCTAAAATTCCGGGGATTTTAAGTCCTTTTTCATTATAGTATATTCAGAGTTTAGGCTTACCTCTCACAAGGCGCATTTTTGCATTTAGCCTAGACTCTCTTTTTTAAGGTGCGTTTCAACTATATACCAAAATTATTACAAAAAATCAATGGGTGGAATTGGAATTGTCATCGTAATTGGAGCAATTATAGCTTCAATGGGATTTGCAATGTTCATGTATATCCAATATGAAACAAATTTCATTGAATCAAGTGTAGGAAATCCAGTAATTGTAGGACCTGTAGAATACGTCATAACATTTGAGGGAACTCATAACGGAGATAAAGAAAATACACCTGAAAACACGTTTGTAATGATTGGAATTACTGCAAAAAACATCAGTGATGAAAAAACAGTGATTTCAGGAGGGCAATTCTACTTTGTAGATGATAGAGATCAAAAACATGCAGCATTTTTTGGAAAATTTTCAGCAAATGATTTATTTTTAGAAGGACTTGATCCAAACAAACCAATTCAGAGAACGACACAGTTTGATGTTCCATTTGATGAAGAAAAACAATACAAAATAATTATTCGTCCACAAAAAGATCAATCAACTGTTGATACAGCTGTTGTATGTCTTACAAATTGCTGATCGTTAAATTAAAAAAAACAAAAAAAGTGTCAAATTTTTCTATATAGCGCGTAGTAATGTGTGACTTTTACAATATAACACCGATGATTTTTGCAAAATGTTATGGCAGTATCTAAAGCCAAAAGAGCCGAAGCAGCTAAAAAAGCAGCAAGAACTCGAAAGAGGAATGCAGCTAATGCAGCAGCAGAGGCATTAAAGGCAGCAGCAGCTCGTAAAAGAAAAGCAGCAGCAACTCGAAGGAAAAATGCAGGTAAAACTGCACCAAAGAGAAAAGCAGCTCCAAAACGAAAAGCAGCAGCCAAACGAAAAGCAGCTCCAAAGAGAAAGGCAGCTCCAAAACGCAGAGCCGCTCCAAAGAGAAGAACTGCAGCCAAAAAAGCAGCTCCAAAGAGAAAGGCAGCAAAAAGAAAAGCAGCACCAAAACGAAAAGCTGCATCTAAACGCAAAGCCGCTCCAAAGAGAAAGGCAGCTAAACGTAGACGATAAGCTGTCCTTGCTATCTTTTTTAAATTCACCCTACTGAATGTATTATGTTTCTAAACTCGAATTTAGAAACATTTTATTTTCTACTCACTCATCTTCAGTTCAGGCAAAACAAAAACTTTGTTTGGTTTTATTTTTAGTATGACTCTTTTTTCACCATCTCGTTTGAACGGATAATGATCACGACCCATGTATTGTTGTGTAAGTTTGTCTGCATGTTTGTATTCATAGTCTGGAATTAATTCATCAACTGTTCCTCGAATTGTTGTCATGTCAAGTGGATTGTCTTTAGACACTACAGATACTGCAACTCTAGGATCACGTAAAATATTTTTGTGTTTTATTCTACCCTCTGCAGTATTTACCAAAACATATCCATCCTCATAATTTGCCCATACGGGGGAAACTTGTGGTGAACCATCTTTCATGACAGTTGCAATAAAGACAAGGTTTTTCTCTGAAAATAGTTTTACAACTTTCTCATCCATTAGTTTTCACTTTTCCGTATTGTCGTAGATGTTTTTCGGATATTGTCCGTCACAATTCCATTTTGTGAAGATTTTTTGCACATTTTTGCTCCAAGTGCAAAATTTGAGTTGATCGGTTTGAGGTGATTAATCATTTCAAATTCGTTCAATTATTTTGTACTTGATTTTTCAAGAACATTAGTCATTGCTCTGTTCATTATCTCCATTACAAGGTATTGAGAGTACTCTTCTGATTTTTTACCTTTTGATTTAGTTTTTGGTGTTAATCCTTTGAGAATTTTCTCAATTTTCGTCGAGGTATTTGTGATTATTTTAGAATATGTTGAATCAAAATCTTCAGGAGTCTGAAAATCCAACAATTTTGTAGATGTACTGTAGAATTTTGTGATGGCTCCACGAGATTCTTCAATTCTGGCAATTTCAATTAGCCCAGATGATTTTAGAATTTCTAAATGATGACGGACAGTAGTTAATGCTTTTTTGTATCCTGTCTTTTTTAGAGCAGTAGAAATCTGATCAGCTGACAATGCTTGATGATATAGAATTTCAACAATTTTTGCTCGTGCAGGGTCTTCAATTGCACGTGCGTGTCCAACACTTGTTGTAACAGTACGATTAACTTTGATTTGCTTTTCTAGTAACGTAGACATACAGAATTACCATCTAAAAGCGATCTAAAAGATCCGCGTATCATATTTTTTTGTCTAATCGCATCAATTTTTGTATACTATAATGGATGTTGGACTGCTATCATATTCATGGATACCAGTACAATAGATATTGTAGTGCAATGAAAATAATCAATAGCACTACAATGAATATAGTATAGGATGAATAATTGTTGTAGCGGTTTTAGAAATTCCAAAAAATATCAAAAAAGGCAGATCCTGGAAAAGATGTTGTCAAATACCCTACAGGACAGGATTTTCCAATAGGTCAAAAATAAAAATCGAGTTGAATGTTAACTTCTAGTCAGTACCAAGTTGACAATAGTGTTACAATGAATGACCAGTTAGTTTCTCATATGCAGTAACATAACGTTCTGTCATTTTTGAAATAATTTCAGCAGGGATTTCAGGTGCAACAGGTTCACGTCCTGCATCACGTTCATCATCAAACTGTTGTTGATATCCATTTGCAGTCAACCAATCACGTAAGAGTTGTTTGTCATAGGCTTCTTGAATTTTTCCAACCTCAAAGGAGTCTTTAGGCCACAGACGATATTCATCAGGACCAATTGAATCACCCAATGTAATGTTACCATCCAATAATCCAAACTCTAATTTCAAATCAGCCAGAATAAAGCCAACACCATCTGCAATTTCTGCCATCTTTTTGTAAATGTCAATTGAAGTCGTTTCTAACCAAGCATATTGTTCTTCAGAAACGAGTTTCATCTCCAATGCTTTTTCTTTGTTTATTGGAATATCATGTTCAGATTTTGTTGTAGGATCAAATAACGGCTCAGGGAGTTTTGCAGCCAAAGTTGTATCAGTACCCTCAGGCAAAGTAACCTCACCTTTTTTCCATCTGCCAACTAGACTACCATAAAAATAGCCACGAACCACACACTCTATTGGCAGCATTTTCATTTTTTTAACAATAATTTCAGTATCTGACTCTCGTTTGATAAAATGATTAGGAACAGATAATTTGTTAAACCAAAACTCTGCAAATTTGCAAAGAATCTCACCCTTTCTAGGGATATCTTGTTTGAACTTTACATCAAATGCAGAGACCCTATCTGAGAATTTGAACAAAATACTAGATTCATCAACATCGTAAAGATCCTTTACTTTGCCACTTGTTAGAAACTTCAAACAATTATGCCTGATATTGATAGAATTTAACTGCTAGGGCATGGTCAATTTGCCATCAAAAGATTGGAGCAAAGTAGTTTGAAAGGTAAAGGAAAAAAGTCAACATTCTGCAGATTCATAGATTATTGTAAAATTACAAAAAATAGGGTATGGGGGGAAGATGATTTTCCCTCACATATTTGAAGAAGAAACCCTATGACTTATGCCAGTGATGCTACTGTATGCCATAGAATCTCCTCATTGTATATGCATTGACTGTGGAATCTAACTTCTGTGGGATTTGTGCATTTTGTACAAAAAAGTTGGGTAGGTTGATTGCAATGAAAACATTGCTTTTCAACATCCAACTCCCCTCCACACTTTCTACACAAAGTGTCTGGCATTTTCTACCACCATGAAACGAGTTGGTAAATATCACCAGTTAGGAATGCAGTGGCGATTCCGGCACCAATGGGCATACCCATTGCTATGCACAGAAGATCAAACTTTACCACTTTCTTAAATGGTGCATGTACCATTTTGTTCCAAGAGCTGACCTTTTGCATGTTGTTCACCTCAAGGGAAGTTTCTCCTCCCAATCCTCCATTTGGAAATAATTTCTTCAGGATATGAAGAAACTTTTTCCACAGAAGATTTGACAGACTCTTTGAATTGATTGATTGATGAAATGCTTTTCATAATATCACCCTCCAATCATTCCACTGACACAATCTTGCCTTTGGGTTTTTCTTCGGCAAGAGAGAATGTCAGCTCCAATACACCGTTTGTGTACTTTGCTTTTGCGGAATTTTCATCAATGTCATACTTTAATGGAATCTTTGTTCCATACTTTCTTTCTCCGCGTTCAGCAGAGATTGACACGATGTTATCTGCTACATTGACCTGAATGTCGGATTTCTCTATTCCTGGCATTTCAGCTACGAGTTGCAGAATACGTTCTTTTTCATTAATTGTCTCATCTACATACACTTCTCGTATGCCAGAATCACTGATTGCAGTGGTTGGTTTTGCATTACCCCATTCTTTTACAACGGGTTTTCCATCAGGCCCTACGGTCATATGATAGCCATAATAGTATGGCCCAACTGTTTGGACTTGGGCCCCATCTGGAATTTCAAAGACATCTCCCATTGAAAAAAAGGGGCCAGATAATCTTCGAAATGTTTTTTCGAATTGGTCATCAAACATCTTTTAATCACCGATTTAATGTAATAGAGATTACAAAATATAAAGATTTTGCATAAATTGTCTATATTTGACAATTATGTCATGTTTATGACAATATTCAAATATTGGAATCTAAATAAAAAACCCATGCAAACTACGATACAAGAATATGAAAATCAATCAAAACCAAGATCAAGTAGACAGGTGACATATTTTTGCAGATTATGTAGAGAATATGGAATAAAAACTCGAAAGGCACATTTACAAAATTACCATAATGCAAATCGAGACACAGTTACAAAACGGAGCAATAAAGATCTTGTAGATGTAATTTTTATTGAATCAAGATAACAATTATTAAAAAAATTAATGATGCATATCTGATTCTAAAAGCATTCTATTAACATCTAGTATCATACAGGCAGGATGTGCAATTTTTTCTGCCATTACTCCGCAAGTATGACAAAAGAGTCTAGTTGGCTCATTACAGAATTTGCATCTACGCTCGACTTCCAATATAGAAGCGCATATTCTACAGGATTTGTTTTCCATAGATACGATATAGTAAAAATAATTTAAAAATTATTCTAAAATTAGAAACAGCTAATTAGTTTCTACTAATTTTATAAAAATTTAAATTAAAAAGATCATTATAGTGATAACATATAGAAAGTAAAAATCATTCTTTTAATTTACTCTCTTTGAAAACATCAGAGCCATACCAACAATATCTAAAATAATCAAGACACCATTCGTGAAACATTGAATCATCGGAATAGAACATCTCACTGATATCAGACTCTCCATCTACTTTTGGAAACATTATGCATGCCTCTTTCTCGTTCATTACAAGTACTGTTTGAACATCTTTTGTCATTTTTCTTTGAATTAATCCATCAGCCATTAATTTATCAAATCCAAATTTCTTGAGAAGTGCCTTCCTTCCTTTTGGAACTACTACAGATTCAGAAAAAATATAATCAAATTTTATGCCTTTTTTGACTTGCTTTATCAGAGGCTCTATCAAATCAAGAGGAACTTCAGATAATACCTCATAGATGTATTCATTAGAATTTTTGTAAATATTCTTCCATTGCTCAATTGTTTTAGAAAATCCCTTAACACGCTCACATATTGCTAATTGCCCACAGCGCATTTGGAATTTATGTGGAATTTCTCCAAAATTGTGCTCTTCAAAATATTTTCTATTTTGTGAAAGAAAAACTAATGAGGGTACCTGAGTACAAACGGTTTTTCCAAATGTCGTTAACACGTATTTTCCATCATTTTTCTTTTCAATTAAACCACTTTCTTCCAATCGTGTGAAATTTCTATGTACTTCTTGTTTAGTTGCACCAATCTCCTTTGCTAATGCAGTAGGAGTGGAATTTTTCTCTAATAACTTGAATAAAATTTCCATTCTTTGTGGACTTGCCAAATCAAGTACATAATTTGCAGTTTCATCAAACAGATCAGTCAATGATACTGCTACTCAATACAAGATAAAAACGATTTCAGACGTTATTCAATTACTTTGATAAGTTCTTTGAGTTTCCTCCTAGATTTTGGAGGTTTTTTCTTATCTGGATATCCAATACAAAGAATAGATGAAGGTCTCAAATCAGTACCTAGAATTTTCATTACCTTTTCTTCATCAAACATCCCAATCCATATTGTACTTAATCCTACACCTGATGCTGCCAACAATGAAAAGGCAGCTGCAATAGTAGCATCTTGTAATGAGAATTTCTCCAATATCTCTTGAGGAAACTTTAGTTTGACTCTTGAGGGCTCCATACAAAATACCAAAACTACAGGAGCATTGACATATGGTTGCTTGTTTGCAGCCTCTACAAGTGCTTCTTTAGTTTTTTCATTTTTAATCAAAAATACCTGAAATCCTTGAAAGTTTCCTGCAGTAGGGGCAACATCTGCTGCCGATAAAATCTTGTCAATTTTCCAATCCTCAACTTTAGTTTTAAGGAATTTTCTAGTTGAACGTCTAGTAGAGAACACTCTGAACAAATCAGTAGGAGAAAGATCTTGCTTAATCTTTTCAGGGTCTGAAGACAGTATTGCTTCAATGAGCGATTGTTTTGGATTTTCTGTAGCAATATTTTCGGATTCTTTATCATCATCTCGAATCCAGACAGAAGGATAGAATTCTTTTGAACCAACGTAAACATATTGTGGTTCATGTTGGACTTTGGCAAACTCTAAAACTTGTTCTTGTAGTTCAGTAGTCTTTGCCTCAAGTAATCCATGATTTGTTAATGTAAATTGTGTAACATCAGAATTAACTCTGATAAAGCTAGACTGATCTTCTAATTCTACTTCACCTGTAGAGTTTTTTTTAAAAATTTCAACCAAATTTTTTAGTTCATTCTTGTTTAGAATAATAACATCTGTATCGTCATCATCAACTCCTTTCCAAACTAGCCTACACCCTTCTTTTGATATGTACGATGCATCTACTGTTTGAAATTGCATTATAGTCATATCAATAATCATAAAAAATAAGTTTGTTGCTAGCCTAATAATCCGCTAGCAACAGAGTATGCTCCAATACCCACTCCAATCACTACACCGATTCCCATGCAGATGAGGTCAAATTTTACGACCTTTTTGAAAGGGGCATGAACCATTTTATCCCAGTTTGAGATTTGTTGTGTTTTCATAATTATAGTTAGAATCTGTTGCATATAGAGTCGAGTAAAACCTATTGATTACAGGTAAGCTAAACAGCTGACCAAGGTATATGATCAATTTTGACACATCCATACCATGAGAATTGATAGTTGTAGAAAATGCGGATTTGAAATGACAATCAAACAGAGATGTTCAATTTGTCATGAACCTGTCAAGTTTAATTGTAAAAAATGTTATTTTGAATCAGATGAGCAAATTCATTCGTTATGTATAACGACAGATATGACCCACAGACCATTAATTCCAAAGCCAGCATAAGGAACATATCGCCTCATCATAGAAAATGTCAGGAATCACTAGCAAGTAATCCCTTGGTTTAGTTTAATATAGAAAATATTTTTGAGCATGCACATTAGAGCAATCGTCAGAGCAAAAACTAGTAGAATCAGGTATAAAATCATCATCACAGTTTCTGCATTTAGGCATGATAATTCATACTAGATTAACTTCATAAGTAATAGGTTGTTCAATAAATACAACATTTTTTGTCAAGATTCATTTTCCACATAAATTGCACTAGAAATTACTCATAAAAGATATTTAGAAATACCAGATAAGATGATTGATACTCAAATGAGTAATCTCGATGAATCCATAGGGAAATTACTGCTAGATCTTCAAAAAGATGATCCTGATTCATTCAAAAAACTAATGAAAAAGGCTCAAGAAGAAAATCCAGAGTTGTTTGAAATGGATATTGATTCTGAAAATGAGGAAATTGAAAAATACAATCTCAAAATTGATGAATACAATAAAAAAATTGACGAAGAATAATCAGTCATAATTAATTATACAGATATGATAAAAATAGGATGTACACCTTACCATATAATTTCAATAATTACCTTATACGATTTCACTAAAAGCACGTATTTTTTTAATAATTAAAGTGGATTATTTTTTACAGCTGTCACAACTGCATGCAAACATGTCAGCCTTTCCCATGCATTGATCATGGTGTTCATTGTAACATTTGTTACAAATGACCACTATGCACTAACCTTCTTGATGTGAGTTTTTTCATGAATCAGTACTTTATCAAAAGTATCTGAATTTCCATCCCAATGAAAAGTACATACTCTACAATTGTATTTCATTTTATTTTGACTTTTCCTCTGTTTTGGTTTCAGACTCTTTGAATGCATTAACATCGTCTGCAGATTTGGTTGTACAACAACCAAGTTTTAATTTCCCTAGTATTTTTTTGAACATACTTTGTATGGTTTTAACTAGATATATACCGACTCTATTATTGCATTTCATGCCTAATTTTCTATATATTTTGACATTTTACTATGAATTTTAAAGCAAAAATAGATATTCTCATCATTTTACTATATAGACATGCCAGGATATCTTGGAAACAGATTAGATGGAGTAGTTCATCACTTAGCCGTAATGACATCAGATTGTAAAATTGTTGAAATTAAAAAACTAGACAAAGTCTATTTTGTTCCAGACACAGTAGAGCAAGCAATTACAGAAAAATTTACTCAATGTAAGAACTGTATTAAAAATTAAAAATCATTCTACTTTAACGCCATTCCAAAAAGCCACCATTCCTTTGATTTTAGAGGCAGCATCGTTAGGTTCTGCATAATACCATGCACAATCTTTGTTTATTTTTCCATTAACATCTACAGAATAATAATTGGCCATTCCTTTCCAACCACACACAGTAGTTAATTCAGTTTTTTTGAAATACTCTTGTTTAATTGAGTCAAATGGGAAATAATGATTTCCATCTACTACAATTGTATCATTACTTTCTGCTATTACTACATCATTCCAAATTGCTTGCATGAATATAGGATATTTTAAACCATATTTAATTAAATCTCCAAATAAATGGAGTTTAGATTTTTGCTTTAACTTGTTCGCGTTTAGTAAAATCAGGTTTTATTCCCAATGAATCATAGTTTCCGGAAGAACATGTAAAGCACATTGAGTCTTTTGGCATTCCAACTGCATCTGCTAGATTTTCAGCGTCATTATATCCTAGAAAATCAACACCAATACTTTGTCTTACCATCTCAGTAATCTCATCACTGCTCATAGTTTTTCCATTAGTGAATGTAGCAAGTTCTTCTTGAGATGGAAAATCAATTCCAGCATAACAAGGATAATTAATTTGAGGATATGTGATCAACATGCTTATTTTTTTGGCACCTGCACGACGAAGAGCCTTGATAATAGCCTTAGAACTAGTGCCTCTAACTAAACTATCATCAATTACTACCACATGTTTATCTTTAATTATTTCACTAATTGGAATTATCCAACGATTAATTTCAACTCTATCACTTTGATGGGGTTCAATGAAACTTCGTAATGGACCTTTCTTACTGTATCTGTCTTTTAGTAAACCCTCATCAAAAGATACACCAAGTTCTTGAGCATAACCTAATGCTGCAGGTCTTGCAGAATCAGGTACAGGTATAACCAAATCAGCATCTTTGATGGGAAATTTTTTTGCCATAAATTGCCCGATTTTTTTTCTTGAAACGTAAATGTTGCGCCCCTCCATGTTACTTGAAGGATGAGCAAAATAAGTAAATTCAAAAGAACAATGGGCACGAGAAGTATCAGTTGAAAATTGTTCAGTCTCTAAACCATTTTGACTTAATTTGATTAATTCACCAGGAATTACATCTCGTTGTAAAGTTGCTCCAACGGCGGTAACTGCAGCAGATTCAGAAGTTACAATGTATGTATCATCAGATTCCTTATGACCTAACACCATTGGACGAAATCCTTTAGGGTCTCTAGCAGCATAAACAGAATTATCATCAGAGATAAATGTAAAACAATAAGATCCAACCATCTCATTTTTTAAAATAGATAGTGCTTTACCCATTTCACCATTTTCAGAAATTAGTGACACTAGTCTTTGCGCTGCAACCAAAGTATCACTTGCGTTTTGGGGTGTAAAAGAACAACCTCCAACTAGATTGGATAATTCTTGAGCATTTGCAATTGTTCCATTATGTGCAATGCAGAGATCTTTTACTTTCAAAGGTTGTGCATTTTCCAAAGTACTTGTACCCATTGTAGAATATCTCACATGGCCAATAACACATGGAGATGCATATTCTTGAGCAATTTTTTTAAATTCAGATGAAGAATGTGAGACTAGACCTATTTTTTTAAACGGAGGTTTGTTTGGAACTGCAAATCCCCAAGCTTCTTGTCCTCTATGTTGTAAAGCTCGTAAAGCATCAAAGACCATCGGAACAACATTTTTTCCAGTTAAACTGTAAATTCCTACAACACCGCAGTTTTCCTTTACTTTTGGCATTTCTAGGCAGACTCCTCAGGGAAACATATCATCAAAAGGTTAGAAAAAGTGTAAAACTTAGCTGAAAAATCAGTTAATGCCTTCATCCCCTGATCCATCACTACCTTTGAACAATAAAAATGCTGATCACTTTATGCGATCAGAAAATAGCTTTTGATTTCTAATTTTTTTCATATTTCGATAAGTTATGATGTGATACTTTATGATGTTCTTGAGTTTGGCTTCAACTGATAACTCCTCATTAATACAGACGGATAGAAAATCAAGATAGTCTTTATCGTTTACATCAATCTCTATTTTTCTCAACTTAACACTTGAATCCTAATTGAGTCATCATCTCTTGAAATTTCTTTAGCATGGTTAATACAAAATCTCATGATCTGTCGACAATAGGCTTTTGAACTCCCCAATTCAAAGTGATAAAACATCACGTTAGCGTAAGCTTCCGAGTTACATCCGAGCATATTACAGATCATGAGAGTGTATCTAGGATATTTTGAGCCTAAAAGGGCAGGTTATTATGAAAAACAAACCATAGTAGTTTCAGAGACAATCGTTTCAATTTAACAAAGATTAGAAAAATTTTCTGTCAGATTTTAATATTTTTTAGGTTTTTTTCCTTTTTTCTTTTTTTGTTGTTCACTCTTGTATTTTTGAATTCGTTGATTTTGTTCAGATGCCTTTTGTCCTTTCTGTTTTCTCTCAGACTTTTTCTTTTTCTCAGACATTATCATCAGAGAATTTTTTGCCGTGAAGTACTAAATTTGGAAGTGCATGTAGCCAGATTTCATGAGTCTTTTTCAAATCAAGATCAATTATTAATTTGGAATCATTAGTAAATTGAATTTTCTCGCCACCAAATTCACCTATTTGTTTGAATGAAACATTATTCTTTTTGAGAACGTCCTCAATTTCTGAGAGGTTTTTCTTATCAAAGGACAATAGATATCTAGAGTGGCTTTCAGAAAACAAGATTCTATCAACATCTAGCTTTTCACCTCGGACTTTATCCAACGAGGTAACACAACCAATTTGATTAGTCATACAAATTTCAGAGACTGCAATTGCAAGTCCACCTTTAGAACAATCATGGGCAGATTTGATGAGATTTTTATCAATAATGTCAAGAACAGATTTCATATGTTTTTTTGAATCCTCAAAGTTTACTACAGGACATTTCCCGCCAATGAATTTGTGAACATATTCAAAGTATTCAGACCCACCAAGCTCATCTTTAGTATCACCAATAAGGATAAGGCAGTCACCATTTACGATTTTTTGAGGAACCGATGGTTTCTTGTCAATTAGTCCAATTACCCCAATGACTGGAGTTGGCTTGATTGAGCCTTTAGGAGTCTCGTTATACAGACTAACTTTGCCTCCAACACATGGAATTTCAAAGGATTTTGCAAAATCAGTCAAACCCTTTAGAGATTCTAAGAAAGTCCAGAAAATTTCAGGATCATTAGGATTACCAAATTGAAGATGATCAAGCATTCCAATAGGTCTTGCTCCAGTACATACAACATTTCTACATGCTTCCTCAAAGCAACCAATTGCTCCTTCTCGAGGATTGATGTAGCATTGTTTTGGATTACCGTCAATTTTTGCAGAAAGATATTTTCCATTATCCAATCTTAACACAGATGCATCAGTTCCAGGTTTTACTACAGTTCGAATTCCAACTTCATGATCATATTGTCCGTAAACCCAAATCTTACTTGCAATGTTTGGTGATGCAAGTAATGTCATCATAAGTTTAGAGTAATCAGAGATAGGATTGAATGCCTTTTCAATTTCAATAGTTTTCAAGTAAGTGGGTTCTTTTGATGGTAAATCAAGTAGTGTTGCATTAGCTACAAAATCAGCAGGTAAATTGGCAACAGTTTTTTCACCTTTTTTGATATGCACATTGTTATCAAATTTTACATGACCGATAACAGAACAACCGATACGAAATTTATTGCAAATTTCTTCTAATTTTTTAAATTTTGTTTTACTTGTAACAATTAGCATTCTTTCCTGGGATTCTGAAACCATGATTTCATCAGCATTCATGTCAGATTCTCTAGTGTGAACTTTATCTACATCCATTTCAATTCCAATCTCCATAGCATCAGCAGTTTCAGAAACTGCACAAGATAAACCGCCACCGCCAAGATCTTTCATGGCATGAATTAATCCCTCATTTCGTGCCTGTAAAACTGCTTCTATGATTAATTTCTCAATAAAGGGGTCAGGAATCTGGACAGCAGAACGGTCTTCAGATTCCAAAGAATCAGATGCAAATTGAGAACCTCCAATACCATCCCTACCAGTAGAGCCCCCCATCAATACAACAATGTCGTCTTTCTCCACATGGTTTTTGATCAAATTTTCTTTTTTACCAAAACCTAATGCAGCAACATCAACCATTGCATAGTTTTCATAGCATTCATCAAACTCTACCTCTCCTCCAATAGTTGGAATACCTAAACAATTTCCATAATCAGCAATACCAGTAACAGCATTTTTGAATAACCATCTAGCTTGCAAATCTTTTTCAATATCGCCAAATCTCAATCCATCAAAAATTGCAATAGGTCTAGTACCAGCAGATAAAATATCTCTAATCACTCCACCAACTCCAGTGGCAGCACCACCATACGGTTCAACAGCAGATGGATGATTGTGACTTTCAATGTGAGCAGTTACTACATATCCATCACCGACATCTAAAACTCCAGAATCATATCCTTTCTCATTAATTACAAGTGGCCCATCCATCGGCAACATTTTCAAATGTCGTTTTGATGACTTGTATGAACAATGTTCAGACCACTCAGCAGCTACGATTTGTAGTTCAGTAGAGGTAGGATCTCTGCCAATTTTGGATTTTAATTCAGCTAGTTCTCGCTCTTCTAAACTCATTTAGCAACACCCATTTTTGTCAATAGAGATTCAAAGATTAGAGAAGAAGGTTTGTTATCAATAGGGTTAATGTCAGATTCAACTGCTCTTTCGGGATGAGGCATCATTCCAACCACATTGCCATCCTCATTACACACGCCTGCAATTCTATCTGAAGAGCCATTTACCACCTCAGAATATCTAAAAACAATTTGGTTTTTTTTCTTTAATTCTTTCATAGTATCATCATCAACATAGTATCTCCCTTCTCCATTAGCTATAGGAATTGGAATTCTCTGGTTTAGTTCAAATTTATTTGTAAATGGTGTTTTGTTGTTTTCTACAATCAGATTGGTCCATTCACACATAAAATTGAGAGATTCATTTTTGAGCAATACACCTGGAAGTAATCCAGATTCTACAAGAATTTGAAATCCATTACATACACCTAAAATAGGAATTCCTTTTTCAGCCATTTTTTTCACATCTTTGATAATTGGACTGTGAGCTGCAATTACACCGGCTCTCAATCTATCACCATAAGAAAATCCTCCCGGAAGGATTACTGCATCAATATTTTCGGGTAATCCTTTTTCATGCCAAAAATATTCTGCATCAAGATGGAACACATCAGTCAATACATGGAACATATCACGATCACAATTACTACCTGGAAAAACTACAACTCCAACTTTCACAATTCTTCAAACATTCAGAGATATTTAATTTGAATCTAGTCATAGTAGACTCTTATGTATAGAAATTAGTTGATCGCCATGACTCAAGTGCGAGACATTATGGAAAAAAATGTAATCACAATAGATTACACCAAAAATGCACTTGATGCATCAAAAATTCTAAAAGAAAAAGAGATCAGTTTTCTGGTGATATTAAAAGATGGCAAACCGGAAGGAATTGTTTCAGAAGGAGATATCGTCAGAAAGGTTGCAGCAGAAGATGTCAAGTCATCACAAATTCAGATAAAAAAGATAATGTCTAAAAAATTCAAATGGGTTAATCCTGAAACAGAAGTTGAACAGGTAATTCAAAAGATGTTAAACAACAACATCAAGTGTTTAATTGTGCTTGAAGATGAAAAATTGGTAGGAGTCATAACTCAGACAAATCTATCAGAAGTTCTCAGAAGTAAACTTTTGATTACCGCCACAGTAGATAACATAATTTAGAATAGAATTAACCTTCAAAAACATCAATTGTAACAATGCTTACCATTGGATTATAAATTCTCAAATCATCACAAATTTCCTGCACTTTTGACTGTGCAGTTTTTTTGTCATTTTCTTGGATTGTAAATTTCAACATCTTTGCTGTTTTGATTTTTGAAACTGTTTTGTGGGTTCCTTTTAGAACTAAATCATTGAGAATAGTTTCACCTTCAGGATCACTTATTCCAGGTTTATTTTCTATAGTTACATGAACTTGGAATGTTGACATTTACAAATTGAAAAATAAAATCGTGGTTAATCTATCTTCCTAATTTTGTGCTTTTATACTTATTTTGAAATATACCCACAGGTAACCCGGGTTTGTGGACTTGTGTTGTTAAGATATTGCCAGCCTGAATCCGGTTACTTGGAATTCATTTTTTCCTTTACATGTTCTGTATAGATTCTGTAAAGACCTGATTGATAATGAGGATTTTCAATTATCAATAAACTATTTTTTAAATCTTCTTTTGATTGATATATGTCCTTTTCAAAAATTCCTCTATCGTCTAGAGTTATGCAAATGTCTTGCCATGCAAAAACTTCTTTTGGATTTCGATTAGCCGTAGCATAATACACATACAACAATCGAAGTTTATTGTATTCATCTAGAACCAATTCTTTTCCAAGAACATATTTTCTTTTCAAAGTTTGAAAATAGATCAGACCCTCTGCAGTTAATACATAATCAAAGAGTTTTGGATAATCATCAATTTCTACTGGAAATAATGGGTTTTGTGGATCTGACACCGTGAAATTATGAGAATTTACTATAAAAGAAGACAGAAAATTACCCAGTCACATAGAGATGGAATTTATATCAGAATAATTTACAATATTTCATAATGGCAAAAGGTCGAATGAGATACTGGAAAATTACATCTGATGAATTAGGCGGTTATGCATATGATGAAAAGAATTTGCTAAACTGGGAAATCAAATGTATCAGAGAACCAGAAGATGAGGCTCATTTTATAGGAGTTTTCATGTATAGAAATGGAACTGCATATGATTATGAATCAGTAAAAGGAATTTGCTATTTTTACAACAACATAGACAGAAAAGAACTCCCAGAAATTACTAAATTCCTTCAAGGAAAATACAATGGTAAAGAGATGGAGAAAGGAGACAGGATTATTCTAAAAGGATCTGATGAAATCTATTCTGCAACAGATATTTCAAATTTAGCAAAAGAGATGGAAGCAAAATTCAATGTAAAGGCAGTAATATCATTAGAATTTGGAGGCATTACTGCTGAAGCACTCAAAGAGGCAGGACTTCCAGAAGCAAAACTATTGCCAATTCCTACATAACTATTATACTTTAGAATTAAAGAAAACAAATGTCAGAATTGGATGGCATTAATCAACATCTTGAAGAATTAAGAAAACGTCTAGTTCGAATTGTATTAGTTGTAGGTGGAATTAGTGCATTTTTACTAATGTTTCATGCAGAACCATTTCAATTTAGTCAATTCACTTTGTATTATCCAATTCCAGAACCAACTCACAATATTGCAGCACAAATTACAAATCACATGAGAATTAATCTAGTACCAGAAAATGTAGATTTAATTCAAACTGCACCAGGACAAGCTTTCTTTGCACAAATGTATGTTGCAGCACTAGTCGGAGTTGTTCTAAGTATGCCAATTATAATAAAAGAATTAGTAGGATTCATCAAACCAGCATTAAAAGAAAACGAAATCAATGTTAGTAGAAACATTTCATTGCCCGCATTAGGGTTATTCATTGCAGGTTGTGTATTTTCTTATAATTTTGTCATCCCATACATGTTAGATTTTTTGTATAGATATGGAGAAGGGGCAGGATTAATTACTTTTCTTAATGTAATGGAGTTTGTAACATTCGTATTACAATTTTTGTTAGCATTTGGTTTTTCATTTCAGCTTCCACTTGTAATGTATGCAATATCTGCATCAGGGATGGTCGATGCTGATTTTTGGAGAAAGAATATTAGATATGCAATAGTTGCCATAGTGATCTTTGGAGCAGTAATTACTCCGGATGGTACAGGAGTAACAATGATGTTTGTTGCAGGTCCAATGATCGGATTGTATGCAGCAGGCATGATCATAATCGAGCGTAGAGAGCGAAAAAAGTCTAACACTTAAATCTGAAATGAGCAAATATTTTGTAAATGCTAGGAACCACCGAGATCATTGTATTGGTAGTAGTTATCGGAGTATTGATTTTTGGTGCAAAAAAGATTCCAGAACTTGCAAAAACTTTTGGTAAAGCCAAAGGAGAGTTTGAGAAAGGGAAAATCGAGGCAGACAAAGATCTTAAAGAATTCAAAGAAGAAATTAACAAAAGTTCCAACGACAAAGAAGTAAAAACAGACTAGTTTTCAGCTAATTTTACAAAATCATCTAATACATCACCATAATCTTGTTTGAAATTATTTTTTCCAAACATGACTGAAAACTTCATTTTTCCTTTAAATTTTAAATCAACATCCACTAGAACTTTGGTTCCATTTTCAAGTTCGATAAATTCTTGTTTAATTTTACTTCCCTTTGCATCGCCGCCAATAATTATCATTTCATGTAAAATTGGTTTTTGAGAAACATGTTTTGCCATAATTAACAATTCCATAGTACCCAAAATCAAATGCTCCTCAACTACAGACACATCGCCGCGCATAGAACGAACACGAACTGATGGATAATGTTGTGGAATTATTCTTTGGTAATTTTCAAAATTTGAGAAAATTTCAAATACATTTTCTCGATTGCTGTTAACAATTTTTTCTAAAGAGAATTTGGGCAATGGTAGTTTAGAGGGTGCCCCATCGAGGGTATAAATTGTGCTCTATGTCAAATTGGTCCAAACATTTACCGACACCATGATTCACTATGTCATCAATGGTTTTGGGTTTTGTATAAAATTCAGTTACAGGTGGTAAAATAACAATGCCCAATCTAGCAAGTTTTAACATATTTTCTAAATGAATTGCAGAAAGAGGTGTTTCTCTCACCATTAAAATTAATTTCCTAGATTCTTTAATTGTAACACCAGCTGCTCTTGCAACTAAAGTATCATCATAACCATTTGCAATTGCAGCTAATGTTTTCATGCTACAAGGGGCAACAATCATTCCATCAATTCTATGAGTGCCACTAGAAACACTTGATGCCATATTTTTTTCATCAGATACATTTGTTGCAAGTGATTTTACATGTTCAGGAGTAAATTCAGTTTCCATGGAGATGCATTTTTCGCCCCATTCAGAAATTATCAAGTGAGTTTCAATGTTTAATTTTTTGAGGGTCTCAAGCATTCTAATTCCATAAATTACACCAGTACTCCCAGTAATTCCAATTACAAGTTTCAATGATTATTATCGGAGGTTATAGTATTTTATGTATTAGATAGAAAGGAAAAATTAACACTAGATATTTGCAGAATCTAGATTTTCTGAATCAGATAACTCTTGATTTGCTTTTCTTCGTTTAAACCACATAAAGATACCAGCAGCAAGCATCACAGGAAGAAGTAGAACCCCCAGTATTTGGAGTTCAAAATTATACAGCATAATGTCCATCAACCATCAGTTGAAAAAAGTCTATTGATCAACCGATCTGAATAATCAAAAATTAGCTATATTAGATACCAACATGCAGGCACAATGTGATTAAAAGTTCTGAAATTAAAAAAATTGTTAATGATTACTCTGATGTGAAAATTGGTGTTCTTGGAAGTCACTCAGCACTGGAAATAATGGATGGTGCAAAAGATGAGGATTTTCAAACCAGAGTCTTTTGTCAAAAAGGCAGGGAAGGGCCATACCAAAGATTTGGGCGTATTGCAGATGAGATAACCGTTTTAGATAAATTCAAAGATATGGCATCTGCCAAATATCAAAAAGAACTAAGAGATTCCAGTACAATCATAGTTCCACATAGATCCCTTACAGTTTACTTGGGATACAAAACCATTGAAAATTCATTCAAAGTTCCAATTTTTGGAAATAGGAAATTATTCCAAGCAGAAGAAAGGACTGCAAAAAAAGGACAATACTATCTATTAGAAAAAGCCAGAATAAAATATCCTAAACTATTCAAAGATCCTAAACGAATTAACAAACCATGTATTGTTAAAGTTCAAGAAAAAAAGAGACCACTAGAAAGAGCATTCTTTACAGTTTCATCATACAAAGATTATGTGACAAAATCTGAAGACAAAATAAAGCAAGGAGTAATTGCCAGGAAAGATCTTGAAAAAGCAAGCATTGAAGAATTGGCAATTGGGACATACATGAATTTTAATTTCTTCCACACTCCAATTTCAAATCAGGTTGATTTTATTGGAATTGAGAGAAGATTGCAAACTAACATTCATGATTACAATGCACTTCCAGCAAAAGAACAATTAGAAATGGATATCGATTTACAAAATATCGAAGTAGGACACACTCCTGCAAGCATTAGAGAATCACTACTTGAAAAAGTACTAAAAATGGGAGACAAATTTGTAGCAGCAGTAAAGAAAGAATATGCACCAGGAATAATTGGACCATTTTCATTGCAGAGTGTAATCACAAAAGATTTAGAATTAATTGTTTATGATGTATCATTAAGAGTCCCAGGAAATCCAATTGTTGCAACAACTAGCCCATATACAAAATATCAATACGGTCAAACATTTGGGGTTGGAAGAAGGATTGCCATGGAGATTAAGCGAGCACAAGAAGAAGACCGCTTGGATGAAATTGTCACATAAGAAATAATTTCTAAATATCATTAAAAGATACAAAACATCATGAATGAAGGTGAATTCATAGTACCAATTTTGATTGTTTTGGCAGTAGGGGTTTTTGTAGGAACCCGAATATGGATTTTGTTTAAGAAATAATATAGATTGAATATCAACCTAAAATTTAGAAAAAATAGTGAAAAAGGAGGATTACTCCAGTTTCAAAGGAATGTTTGCACTTCCAAAGTTTTCATTGATTCTGAAGGTGTAACTTTTTGAAGGATCATATTTGAACTCAGTTCCACCGTATCCAATGTTAGGTCCAAAGAGGATATTGAATTCTCGTGAATCACCAGGATTCAATACTATCTCACCACTGGTAAAGTCCATTCCAGAATACTTGAATGCTTTTGAACCATCCCAGATATCATATGCACATATTGCAGGACTAGTGCAATGTATTGCAGCTATTTCTGAGATAGTATTTTCTGCAAGCATACGAATTGACAATATTGCTTGTCCTGAAGAAGTGATTTCAAATCCATTACCTTCAGAGCCTACACCAAACCAATGATATGTTATTGGTCCTAGATCAAAGTGCTCGGCATTTGTTTTGTATTTGTAAAGCATAATTGCTTTATCAATAGGTTTTTCACAATCAATTCTTTTGTATGCTTTGAGAATTTCTGAGCATTTCTCTAACTCCGCTTCTAGTGCAGCTAACTTTAAATCATTATTTGATTCAACTGGTGCAACCTGAACTGGTACAGAATTTACAGAAACTGAAATAAGACCAGATTTTATCAAGTGTTGAATTCCATTTACAAATTCACCATCAGTGATAGTTCCATCAGCCCACCATCCAGCATTGTTTTTTACCCAATCTGGAACACCATTAGATGTTTCAGATGAGACAGTTGTTGGAGGCACTACAATGATTCCATCAGTTATCAAAAATTCAATACCTGAAATAAATTCAGATTCAGAGATAGCTCCATCAGCCCACCATCCAGCATTGTTTTTTACCCAACCTGGAACCTCTGCATAAGCAGACGATACAGATGAGGTAACTACTAAAAGTAGAGCAATTGTCGAAATTGCGGCGATTATTGTTTTCATATTGATTTTTTTCACTCACCATATTTAACCTAGTGTTAATACAATAATCTAGTGCTAATTTTTCAATTATCTAAAACATAGTGGTAAAGTGAAAAAACCAGATTGTTGCTTATATGCAAATTAGAAGTAACATGAAAAGTGAATAAAAAACAAAAGAATAGGCATATTTCAGAACAAGAATTAACTGAAAAAGATATCAAAAAATATATTTTTGAGCGTTTTACAAAGGTGAAAGAATCAAATCAAATTAAAGATCTAGTATCATTTCAAGCCATGAATAAACACATGCTTATGGCTCACAATCAAAGTGAATTAAAAATTCTAGGGAATATTGTTGCAAGTAATAAAAAAATTGAATTTTCAGAAATATTAAAAGAATATGAAAAACACCTCAAAATAGCACTAGAATCTAAACCTACAATTAAGACACATAGTAATGTAATTTTGCATGTTTTTGGAACCTTTTTTAATGATTTTACTCAATTAGAAAAAGAAAGATTTTTAGAATTACTAAAACAATACAACGATGAAAAAATATCAATCGGTGAAATTTTATCGGAAATCAATCAAATAATCTATAGATTCAACAACACATATCTTGCAATGCAAACCTATTTTCTATTATACTCAAATTCAAATCTAGAAAATTTATTTGCTATTTTAGAAAAGAGCGAATAAAAAAATATCAGATAGGTTTTCCTTTATACTGATAATCGATAACCTTATGAAATAAATTATGAGACGACAAAACAGTTAACGAGACAACAAAGATTCCAATAAAATTTCTAAACGTCATCAATTCATTAGGTTCTGATGCAATCAATGAAGTTTGAAATACAACATAAAAATTATCAGATAGCCAAAATACCAAAGTAACCCAAGACAATATTCCCGCCAAAAAATAACCCAAACGGGCATTATTTCGTATCAGAATCAGAGATGAAATTATGATTCCATACCAAAGAAAAGAACCTAACAACCAAAGAGGTTGATAAACATCAGATCTATCATCTAACCAATAATAAGAAGTTCCAATAAAAGCCAAAGCCAATAATGAGATCTGAATTAACTTTTGATTAATTTTGAAACCAGTTTTTTCTTCTTTTACTTTAGATATCGGTGGGGATGAATTCATTTCATTGGTAGCGATATCAATTGATTCACGCACGGATTTCAATTTAATTGGGATGATTTTTATAATTTTATCGTCAGTGACAATGGTATCATGCACAAGACTATCGATTAGAGGTCTTGCAAGGGAGGCCTTAACTGGAGTAATAAGGTCCACCCAATAAGAGGAGAGTCGAGTAGTTAAAAAAGGAATTTGTATAACAAACAGATTTCTATTCAAATAAGCAGAATATATTCTCATTAATTCCTCATAGGTGATCTTATCAGGACCCCCAATTTCAAAAATTTGACCCATAGTTTCAGACTTTGAAAGACATTCAGCTAAATAGAAAACTACATCATCGACTGCAATAGGTTGAGCCAATGATTTAACCCAAGATGGACAAATCATCACAGGTAATCGCTCTACAAGATAACGTAACATAGCATATGAGCCACCTTGTGCACCAATAATTAATGAGGCACGAAATTCAGTTACAGGAATAGAACCTGAGCGAAGTATGTCACCTACATCTTTACGACTTTTCATATGAGGAGATAATTCAAGACTGTCATTGACTAGTCCTCCCAAATAGATTATTCTTTTTACGCCAGATTTTGTTGCGGCTTCAAGAAAATTCTGAGCTTGAACTTTTTCACGGCTTGCAAATTTTTGCCATTCACTTTTACTTCCCTCCATAGAATGAAGCAAGTAGTACGCAACTTCAATTCCATGCATAGATTTTGTTAATTGTTCTTTATCAAAAACATCAGCTTGTACATATTTGACATTACCTTCATCATTCAATTTTTTTCTACTTAATCCTGTAACAGTGTAACCATTGGATGAAAGAATAGACAATAATCTAGATCCAATAAAACCAGTTACACCAGTAACCATAATTGAAAACGGAGATGATTGATTAATTTTTTCATTTAAGGAATGTTGTTTCATCATCACAATCCACCACATAATGATTGAGAACAGTGAAGGGTAAATTTTTCAAGATATTGTTTATTCACAGAATAATTTTTTATTCAGATTATTTAAACTAGTGATAATTATTACTACTAGTGGTAATTATAAAATATATTTTGATATACAGTCACAAAAAGTTGTAAAATTAGCACTATAAATTTAATTTAGCACCAGTTAAATAGTATTTTTTAAAAAAATATGTGTGGTCTATATCAGAGCAAAAAAAGTAAAATCTGATCAATATCTATACCTAGTCAAAAGTGTATGGGATTCAAAAAAAAGTACATCCAAACAAGAGATTGTGAAATATTTAGGTAAAGCATCAGAAGTCATAAAAGATGACATTCCAATTGAATATAGAGATAATCCCAAAATCCTTTCAGTACTAGCATCTTACAATCCAAAAGATATTAAAAAAAGAGAAGAATCAACAAAAAAATCAAAACAACAACTATACAAGAAATTAACAGAAGGTAACATAGAAGATTGTGTAAAAATATATCAAGACTATACAAGAATTTTTAATCAAGCAGATTTTTTTGATAAAATTTTAAAACAAGTCATGTATGACGTTGGGGAAGATTGGGCAAGTAATAAAATTAGCATCGCAACAGAACATGTAGCAAGCAACATTGCACAAACATTAGTTAAAATAATTATGGATAGCATTTTAAGTATAGCAAATAAGAAAAAAATTCTCATATGTGTTCCAGTTGGTGAGGAACACCATTTGGGATGCGATGTCTTAGAAACATATCTTTCAATAAAAGGATTCAAAGTATACAATATGAGAACATCATTGCCAACAGAATCCATCATTAGCTTTATTGAAAACAATAAACCCAATATGGTATTTGTCTCAATTACATTGCCAGATAATATCTTAGCTGGTCAAAGATTAGTACGAAAAATAAATGATGAATGTAAAATCCCAATTCTAATTGGCGGGTATGCACTACAATCAGAGAAAATTCCAAAGTTTGATGCAAGAGTAATTTCAGAAGTCAATTTAGAAGAATTACCAAAAATTATTAGAAGTGTTAATTAAAAAATCATCATCTCAAATAAAATCAACGAGGTAAATTTTGGCACTAGATTTGAAAATGTAGGCGTCTTAAATAACTCAAATCAACATTTTCAGTATGTTAGTTGAATTAGTAATCAGGGGAATTGTGGGTGAAATAATTGGGTAGGACATGTAACAATATTTGTGAACGATACAAGGCAGCACCAGCCCCAAACAGAATCAGGTATGAAATAGGACAAAAAAGATGCACATTTTGCGGAATTTTTGTGTTATCTGAGAATGCCAGATGTATGTGTTGTAAAGCTGTTTTAAGAACAAAACCAAGATCTAGGAAAGCCAAATGAGGGTTTGGGATATTCCTGTTGAAAAATTATGTAGAAACCATCTTCTAGGTGAGCATCGTGAGCTACATGCGATGTGGGTTGTCATCACCCAAAACAAGAAAGGGTATTCAAAACATCCTGAAACCATCAGATGGATTGGAAAATTAAAGGCATTGTATCTTAGACATAATGATCAAGTTAATGAAATGAAAAGTAGAGGATATAATCACCAAAGTCCATTAGATGTAAAAAATGCAACAGGTAAATCAAAACAGGATGTATATCTAGACATGCCAACAAAGCAAATCCAAATTCTAAAACAAAAAGGCTGTAATTGTAAAGTGTGATTTTAATTTATTTTTAAAATAAATTCAATATATTTTATTAATTTTTTATGAAAATACAAACTTTGAAAATAATGTAGAACACAACATTCAGTCTACACCATCTCAAAATTATACTAGTACTTCATATTGTTAGCACTAGTTCAAATGTTAGCCCTAGGTTATATATCATAATGTGTTAATAGTATTGAATAGAAATGCAACAAACAAAAAACACAAAAACACCACAACTAAAGTTTCTAGTTATTGTGGCTGTGGCTACTTCAGTGATACTAGTTTTCACGATAGCCCCCTGGAACATTCTTCCAGAATTAGTTACTGAAGAAGTGTCAGTTATCGCTGTAACAGATTATGGTTGTGTGGGTGAATCAAGTCTTGGAAGATCAGTTGTTGTTTCAAACTGTGATGCAAGTGTTGGAGATATTGTATCTGCAACATTTTACATCCCTGCAG
The DNA here is from genome assembly GCF_054095835.1 of Candidatus Nitrosopumilus sp. bin_7KS. Lineage (NCBI taxonomy): Archaea > Thermoproteati > Nitrososphaerota > Nitrososphaeria > Nitrosopumilales > Nitrosopumilaceae > Nitrosopumilus > Candidatus Nitrosopumilus sp. bin_7KS. The sequence continues at coordinate 156,230 of NZ_JBSWSO010000006.1, forward strand.
GAGAAATAAACGGCTACTTGGAAGAACTTGAAAGAAGACAAAATCCAATGGTGGATGCATGGGACAATAGTGTCAGTGGAAAAGCATTCTCACCATAATTTTTTTATTTTTCTAATAATTCAATATGTTTTCTAAAGAAAACAAAAAGGCGCAAACCCCTAACTGCAGAACATTGAGAGATTTCCTCTCGTGGTCAAACGTCTAAACGCCTGATTGCCTTTTTCGTTCTGCGGGGCAGCGCGGTCTAATCGCCAGATTTTACAACTAACGACATCATATTGTATAGGACAAATAACTATTTAACATTTAGTATGAAATATTACATAAAATATAAAGCATTATTGTAAATTATAATCAGGTTTACATAGCAATATGATCAGCCACTTACAAGACATATGATTAGCACTAGGGGAAATTGCATTCCTGGTATTAATACAATGAAGGGTAAATGATGATATGGGAAGACGAGTAACAATAATGATTGAGGATAGTTTAGATAAGAAAATTAGACAATTTCAGGCTAAAACAATACATAAACAAAATTCAACATATAGTTATTCCAAAGCAGTAAATGACTTACTGCGAAAAATAGTCTAGATTTACAAAAATATATTTTCAACGACCCAGATAAAATAGTGTTAATTGGTTAGATTGGAAATATACTGAATACCATTCGTTCTAATTTTGAATGATTAAAGCGGTTTGACATTCAAAATGGAATGCTGATACCAATTAACAATACAATTCTTTAGGGGTATTTTCAAATCAAATACATGGGCAGGTCCATTTTCATCAAGGAAATAATCACAATTCTAAAAGAGCCAAGGCTATGCCCCACATGCCAAAAAGAAGACAGATTGGAAAAAGACCTCGTCAGGGAAGGTCGCTCAAATGGAAAGACAATACTGTGTTCTAGATGTGAGGCATTAATTGTAATTACAAATCATAATCTCAAAGAAGTAGATTTGTCAGCTACCAAAGATGACTCAATCATGCTAAAAGAGCCACATTTGATCAGAAAAGTAGTCTACTGATTAGATTTCCTTCTAATTGGTTTCTTCTTGGTTGTTGGTTTTTTAACAGTAAATTTTTTCTTGGATAATCTTTTTCTAGTTTGATTTTCAGCACTGTCAGGAGCTAACCGTGTCGATAATAATCCTTTCTTGTCTTCAAGAAGCATAGAAATTATACGAGGTCTAATACACCTTGCAACTTCCCAATCGCGAAGATTTGCATTCTTTGATTCTTCTTTAATTATAAGACCGGCTAGTCCATCACTCCAAATATGTCGTCTTGTGTCATAGACTTCAATTATCTTACCATGTTTAGTAATCTTGATTGCCCCATGACAGCGTTGAATCACTTGTTCTGCAACACTTTGGTAGATTTTTTCAAGATTTGCCATACATCATAATGAAATCCCATCATGTGAAAAAGCTTCTGATTTTTAGATTGAATGATAATATATTCAAGACAATATGAGGAAAAATGCTGATGATTAATCAACCTTCTAAGCTATAACTGATAGATGATGAGAATTGCCGAATTATGAAGCGCTTTTTATTTAATTAGATTTGACGTTCATTTACATTTACCATCATAGATAGTGGAGGAGATAATGCCGAAGGCTTGTCAATACTCTCCCAAACATACACCTGAATGTGATATGTTCCTGGTTCAATAGGAATCCAAGATTGTGCAGGGGAAAATGACTGTCCAGGAGATAAAGAACCAGTCAGCCAAGATAATGAAATTACAACATCATTACCATCTCGCACTTGTGTGATATATGCAAAATTTTGTGGAGTGTCTTGATTGTTTGAAACGTCAGCCACGATCATAATTTGCTCATTTACAAAATGGATTTTATTTTCAGATGCGTTTTGTGTAGCTACAGTATCAGCAAATGCTATACCCATTCCAGACATAATAAAAAGTAAAGATAACAAAAGAATTTTCATAATCCGTATTAGTGGGATGTATATTTAATCTAGCTATGGGGGAGGAATTACCTGAGAATTTTCCTGAATTTTCAATAATGTACAAGACATTAACTAGTCAAATCAACAAGCTAAAAAAAGACAAAGAAAATCTCAAAGATAAAGAAAGAGATGAAATAGAATTGAAAATTCAAACCTATGAATTAGAAATAGCAAAAATTAAGAAAAAATTTCCAGATAATTTCTTTGAAGAATTAAGTTAATTATTCATGTGTATGATCATGGCCACAATCACAAGAATGATCATCACCTTTCATAGACATTAGTTGTTGTACCATTTCATCTCTAATTTTCAGCAAATCTCCAACTTGTTGTTTCATAGATTCTGAATCCCAATTACCTTGATGTAGTTCTCTAACCACATCAATTATCTCAAGATCAACATTAAGCAAATTATCCATAAGTTGCTCTTGTTCATTCATAATATCTCAATTATACACTAGAAGAAAAACTATACTAATTAAAATTAATTTTATTCTGCTTCCATGCTTTCTTTAAGCAGATTCTTTCTTACAAGAATTGGAATATTATAAAATGCACCTAACGCCATTGCGTCTGAAGCACGATAGTTTCTCAATACAAGGTCTTTCTTACCTGTAAAGTACAGATTGGCACGTAATACATCACCGCTTTCATAAATTTTGACTTTGACTAGAACCAATTCATTTTGTTCACAAATTTCTTCAATCATCTTGTAAATGGATGGTGCAGCCTCTCCTTCAGTTTCTCCAAAACTTGAGATGTGTTTTGCAACCTCGCCAGAAAATGCCCTCATATGGAATTCTTTTCCATTATCAGCTTTTAGAACAACCATACCTTCTACGGCATATGGATCAACGAATCCAACATAATCAATTTTTACAGAGTCATAATCAGGCTCTTGTGCTTGATCAATTTCCATAGTAATACGAATAAACATCCTGTTCAGTGCTTATAAAGATAGCAAAAAAATGAGATCAAAATCACGAATTAGTTAATTATTTTTCAACGATCACTTCTCACGCGTAACCCCAAATTATTTAAAATCCCCAACTAAGGTAGCTTAATGTCAACTAATCCAGAACGTGCTGTCTCATATGTTCTTAGCAAGTACGTTACAGATTACATGGACAAAGATGTACTGACTCTTGGACTAGAGACGCAAACCAGTGAAGCGGCCAGAATGTTACGTCATTATGAAACAGATGACATTGTTGTTACAGATAAAAATAATTTCCCAGTAGGGATTGTTACAGATGAAGACATTCTAAGTAAAGTTAGTGACGTTACAGTTTACGCAGAATCTACAAAATTGAAAGACATCATGAGTACGCCTCTAATTACAATTAATGAAAAAGCAACTTTACAAGATGCATTACATAAAATGAGAGATAACAACATCAGAAAACTTCCAGTTTTATCAAAGAAAAATCAAGTAATTGGAATGATTTTTCAATCAGTTATCGCAAATGTCATTAGAGATGCAACAGCTACTGCACCTCGATTATTGAGTCCACCAGTAAAAGCCATTTTAGGAAATCTTGGTTTTGTATTACAGTTTGCAGGGGTGCTACTTTTGGTTCCGGCCATTGTTGCAACAATATTAGAAGATACTACTACTGCTACAGGAATTTACCTGACTACTGTGCTTTTACTAGTTACAGGATTTTTCCTCAACTCTTATGGTGAAAAATCAAGTCTAAACTTACAGCAAGCATCAATTTTGGTGTTTTCAAGCCTATTTTTGCTATCATTGTTTGGAACAGTGCCGTATCTGTACGTCCTTCCAAGTGATGAAACAGATATTGAGAAATTTAGCAATGCATTCTTTTCTAGTGCTGCAGGATTTACAACTGGGGGAATATCATTATTTGATGAACCAGAAAAACTCACTCAAAGTTTCACATTCTTTCGAAGCTATACCCAACTGGTAGGAGGAATGAGTTTCATTTACCTAGTGATTACTGCATTTTATCCCGAATCCAAATTACAATCAATGAGGGGTTTTATTTCAGGAAGAACATTGCACATGAAAGAATTATTCTTAACCATCACAGTCATCTTTTCGATTTACATTGTAATAGTTGCATCTCTACTGTATGTATTTGGGGAAGGAAACATCATTGATAATTTCTCACTGGCTATGAGTACTCTATCTACAGGAGGATTTACACCTACATCGACAATTCTTGAAGGGTTGGTTTGGCAAGAACATATCATTTTGATGGGGGCAATGATACTAGGAGCATTACCATTTACTTTCCACTATGCATTTGTAAGAAAAAAATTCCTATCCCCAAAACTTGGAAAAGAAGTTTTAACATACTTTGCAATTTTAGGTAGTGCAACTGTTTTGTTTATTGGAATTAGTGGTTTAGATCCAATGCAGAGTGCATTTTATTCTGTATCAGCCAGTACAACTGCAGGATTGCAAATTGATAGTCTTGCAGGTTTGAGTGGAGGAGCACATGCAGTTTTGATAATTTTGATGGTAATTGGCGGATGCGGATTCTCCACTGCAGGAGGTTTGAAAATATTTAGAATTTTCCATCTCAGAGATGTTAGAGCAATGCTCAGTAAAGTAAAACGTGCAGAACTTGCACCTCAAGCAAAAAAAGAAGTCATATCCACACTTATCATTCTAGCATTATTTCCTATAATTGCATCAATAACAGGATTACATCTTGCAGCAATTGAGAACGTTCCATTCCAAGATGCATTTTTTGAATCAGTAGGAGTAATCACCACAGGAGGATTATCTGCAGGAGTAATTCATTTTGATACAGATCCTGCAACAAAAATTGTTTTAGGGTTTTTGATGATTTTTGGCAGATTGGAAATAATTGCAATTATCTACATTTTTGTGCCTAAACTAAGCTAAAACTCTCAATTAATCAAACTATCAACAAAACAAATCCCAAAAATCTACGCTTATCACCAAACCGGAATTAGGATAGAATTTAATGTAATATCTAAAAAATTTGACATATGGAAGTTGAAGAGAAAAAATGTACAACTCAAGGAAAAAAACTAATCATTTTAGGATTTGTAACTATTGGAATTTTATTTTTCATGTATAGCAGATATCAAGATCCAGAATTATTTACTCCCAGTTCCATGGACACCATACAAAGAATTGCTTATGCATTTTATATTATTCTAATAGTATCATTTGGAGCCATTGCATTTGGAATATACAGATATCAAAGAGAAAAAGTAGAAAACAAAGGAAAGGATCTTTTATCAATTATTGCATTTGCCACATGGAATACAAAATCTCGAAAAATATTTACTACGACATTTATCGGATATGGAATATTTTTTTCACTGGTTTCAGGAACACTAGTGTATCAACCAGAAGTTAACTTTTCATATCATTATGGTGCCACCATACCATCAGGATTCATTGCACCATGTTGTGACGAACCAGGATACATGCCACAAGTTATCATATACCTTACAGAACATGTAGGATTAAACGTAATACCAATTAATCTAGTATTACAAATTATTGTGTCATATTTGGTCGGATTAAACACAGTAATTGCAGTTAACGCATATACAATTTCAAGAAAAGGTAGGGGAGCAAGCAGTATAGGTGCAATAGCCGGATTATTTATCGCATGTCCAACTTGCGCAGGATCATTTTTGTCAATATTTATTGGAACTGCAAGCGGTATTGCATTGTCAATTGCTTTAACCCAACTACAAACATTTTTCATTGCAATATCAATTCCAATCTTACTAGTAACCCCATTTATCATGGCAAAGAAGTTAAGAAATACAGATGGCAGTTGTAAAATTAATCTAGATTAGAATTTTTTCACTTCTGGAATTTTATGATTCCCAATATCATATCCATCCCTACGTAGGAATTTCAAGGTAAGTTTGTAAGTAATTTCATCATGATCAACTTTTTCTAAAATCTCAGTCCAGAGGACCTTGCCATGGTTTTCAATAATTTTTTTAAAGTCAGGATTCATAGATTCTGCCATATCTCTGCACTGATCAAAGGTTTTGCCGTTTTTGTAAGCACGAACACGTCTATCACAACTATCCATATTCAAGATAGATCAAAATTGTAAATAAACCTAGTATGAACAAATTCAAACAAATACTAGACTAGAGGATAAAAAACATGGCAATCAAATCAACTGAAGAGTATATTGATTTTTTCATAAATTTGAATATGGGAGAAAATGTGCCATTATTGAGCTTTGTAAATAATGAAAGAATGGTACTCAAACAAAAATTGGAATACAAAAATTTAGAAAAAGAACCCATTAAGATAGGAATTGAAATATTAGAAAAATTAGTAACAGAGATTAGCGAGATGGGGGAAAAAGCAGTGATTGAAAAATATCAAAAATAAATTTTAGGAGAAAAAAATGGATAAAAATTCAGAAATAATTAAAACAGAAATTATCAGAATATTAAATGAGAATGGAAAAATTAGAGGTACAGATCTTGCAAAAAGAGTAATAAAAAAAGTAGGTAATGAAAAAATAGTTTACAGGGAAATTAGTGCCCTAGTGGAAGCAGGAGAAATTGATAAAAAAGTTCACAGTCGCTCCCACATTGAATATGAATTGATAAATCTCTCAGAATCTGTAAACAATCAACTAAAAAATCTGCATAAAGAAGTTGATATGATATTTGAGGAAATTAGTAATTTTGAAATCACTGTAAAAGAAGAAAATTTCTCTTATCATGAAAGACTAAGATCAATTATTCATCAAATACACATTGTTCAATCAACTGATGGAATAATGAAATTATTATCATATTATCCAGCATTTAAAAAAGATAAAATGTATTCACAAATATTAAGAAAAATAAATGATTGTTGGGAATCAATAATGAAGAGCATAACACATCAACCAGAAGGAGATTTCCTTAATGAAGTTCTTGCAAATTTGAGAATATCACATATTGATACAAATAATGTAAACTAGTCCACTATCTTGACAAGGTAAATTGGCCTGTCTGCCTTGTCTTCATAAATGAATTCAGAAAGTTGGATATTTTTAATTTTTTTCTCACTAAAAAAATGAATATACGCACGATTGTCAGCCGTAAGTAACTCACAATCATTATCTTTGCAAAATGTTGCCAACGTCTCATCATAATCTCTTTGTTTCAAATCAACCCCAACTACAAATATTTTATCGTAATTTTCTAGATATTTTTTAGCATCTTCATTTACTAGCCACTTGCAATTTTGATCAATTAACACATTTTTCATATTCTATTCTCTAATTCCTGTATTTTTAATTCAAGTTCTTTTACTTTTTTTCTCAATTCTACATTTTCATCTCTTAGAGAATCCCTTTCTCTTGTTAGTATTTCATTAAGATCCATAAACTTTAGGTATGAATTATTAACTTAAGCGTATCGGGATTACAAAAATCAAAGTACCATCAAGTACTTATTTTCAATCACATTATAAAATACAATGGATGTAAAAGAAGAAGATACATCAGAAGAATCTAAAAAGAACCACATATCATATTACAAATCTCTAAACAAAGTGATTTCAGATATTCAAAAAGAAAAAGATCATGAAGGAGAACCAGCAATTAAAAGTCATTTAGCAAATAGAATAGAAGCAATGGAGAAAGATATGAAAAGGATTAGAGACATGTTTCCAGATACCAAAGAGGAGGAGTGGGATGGTTACACCAACTGAGAAAAATCACAACAAGTATCTAGACATGCTTCATGACTACAAAATACATCTGATAAAATATATCGAAATTTTAGAAAAGATGGACAAAGAATCAGAATTTGCAAAAGAGTGGAATTTATCCACGATAAAGGAACGAAAGCAAGAAATTCAAGTTATTGATAAAATTTTGAAAAATTTAATTAGATTCTAGTCTTATTTTAGGGATAAATCATATAGAGAATTGCAAAAAACATCAAGATGTTCTGAGGATACACCATCAAACCATGCCAATTCTTTATCTACACTAAACCCTTCAAATGCATAGTCCAAGTTTGTTTCTACATATTCAATTTCGTCTTGAATCAATTTAGAAATTTTTTCTTGTGTTTTAATAGATAATTCATAATTACATGTCATCAAATCTAATTGTACAAGGTAATGCCCATGAATTGGATTGACTTTTGCCTTGATAAACGGCCTATTCTCCTGTTGACATTCACGATAAAATTTATCATATTCGAACATTTTAGAGTCACCAAAATATTTACGAAGTGTCATAACATCTAACAACTATCGTTGTTAAAAAAGTCTAAAGACTGGCAGTTATTTTTTTAATTTTTGTAATTAACCTAATTTTAGTACTAATTGGCATTTCAGGCTCCATTGTAAAATAAACAATGTTTCGTTTTGTGTAAATTACCATTTGAGACACTTTTTCCCTCTCTACATGAACATATCTTACTTTACCGAGAGACCTATCAAATTCTTTTCTCATAGTACGTCTTTGAGCAACCTGTTTACAGAAATGCTCTTCTTCCTTTTGATTTTTTAAATTAGTTTTTCCTGTTTTCATGATTGCCTCACGAATATTTCCTTTAGGATCAATAATTGCTGCAAATCTCATCTTAGTATCTAAATTAAGAATTTTTTGAACTACATCAAGTAAATCAACTTTTTTAGTTGCCATTTCTAATTTAGAAAAAAAGATTTGGTAAATATAAGCCATCAAATTTTTTTATAAAAACAATCAAAGACAAAGTTAAATTTATTGAAAACCATCCCGATCAGATGAAGGAATCCATACAAATTGTTCTTAATGAATTAGAAACACAATCAAATCTAGAAAAATCAAGAAAAGTAGACGTCATAGCAGAAGATAGAATGCTTGCAATCACTAAAGAGACAGGTGAAATGCTAAACATGATTTTACGCCTAAATAATGTAAAAAATATGCTTGAAATAGGCACATCCACAGGATATTCAACAATTTGGTGTGCAGAGGCTATTTCAGATAATTTAGGGAAAATAATCACAATAGAGCAAAATCCAAACAAAATTAAAAGAGCAAAAGAGAATTTTAAAAAATCAGAATTATCAGATAGAATTTCAATTAAAGAAGGATTTGCAATAAAAATATTATCAGAATTAAATTCTCAGAAAAAATATCAAAAATTCTTTGATTTTGTCTTAATTGATGCAGACAAGGAAAATATTATTCAGTATTTTGACTTAATTTTTCCAATGGTATCTACAAACGGCATATTGTCACAGACAATATGCTATATCCGGAAAAATATAGGGCAGAAATGAAAAAATTTTCAAATTACCTAAAAACAAATCCCAGACTAAGAACAATAACATCCCCCATAGGCAACGGAGAAGAAATTACAATAAAAATCAAATAATTATTTTTTACTATTTTTTCTATTCACAGGTTTTTTTAAAACAGACTTTAGTTTTTTATTTTTTTCCTTAATTTGTTTTTTTAATTTTTGTTGTTTTTCTTTGAGTTTTTGATTCTTAGTTTTGATTTGGGATTCAATTTTTTCACGTTTCTTTTTTAGCAAATCATATGCTTTTTCCTCTTTTTTGAGTTGTTTAGTTAATTCAGTCTGAGATTTTAATTTCAATTTTTCATCATTAGTTTTTTTAGAGATTATTTCTTTTTCTGCAGCAATAGTGTTGATTAAATTTAGTCGCTCCTCTTTTGCTTTGATTAAATCCTGTTCTTGAGATTTGATCAATTTCTTGAGTTTTTCAGACTCTGCAAATTTCACTTTCTCCTCATTTACTTGAGATACAATATCATCATAATCCTGTTTTGTTTTATCCAGTTCAGTTTGTTTTGATTTAATTTCACGGGCAATTTGTGCCTGCTCTAGCAATCTAGCCTTTTGTTCATTGGCCATTTTTGCCAGTAATTCTTGCTCACGTGTTACCTGTTTCTCTATTTTTTCTTGTTCTAATTGTGCTTGAACTAATTGTCTTTTTTGGGATAACAATTCTTTTGAAATTCTATTTTTTTCTAAAGCAATTTTGTCAATTATTAGAGATCTTTCTTTTTTCACTTTTTCAAGTTCATCTTTTTGAGCAATTATTTCATTAGATATCTTTGTCTGAGTTTCAATCCGCATCCGTTCTTCTTTAATTTGAAATTCAAGTGAAGATTTTTCTTGAGATATTTTTTGATCATATTCTTTTCTATGGGATATTAATTTGGATAAATTATTGCGTTGTTGATTAATTTCATCAGTTATTTTTTCTTGTGTTTTAATTTTTTGTTGTTCTTCTTCAATATTTTTTGTTATGTTTTCTATATTCTCAGAAACGGTGTCCATAGACCATCCTTTTGGCAACACACCTTTTGTTTTTTGTGAAGATTTTGATTCTATTATTTCTTTTGTAATTTTTTGAGTTTCAGTAATTAGTTTTTTTGGAGTTTCAACAGGAATTGTCTCCTTTATTGTAAGATGTAATTTTGATTCCAAATAATCGGCATCTGAATGATAAAGCTGTTTGTTGTCAGATAGTGTATCATAGATGTATTGTAATCTTCCAGCATCCCCGATTCCAGTGTCAATTAGTTCTAGGATTTTAGGCAATAGAACATTATCTTCAACTATTTCTTCTTCTACAGAAAATGAAGAGTGCAATTTATTTTCAAGGTAAATTTTGTCTGAATGATACAGAGGTTTATTATTTTTCAAAAATTCAAGAATGTGATATAATCTTCCAGTATCACCGTTCCCAGTATCAATTAATTCATCCACTTTAGATATGGTTTGATTAAGAGATATCTGTTCTAATTGAGTCATCTTACTTTTGATTAATTGGCTATTGAATCTAGTAAAAATAACTTTATCAAAAAAATTAACACGTAAATAAATTTTAGATGATAAAGAACAATTAGTTCCTAAATATTTTCACAATATACCATTTCAAGCCTGATTTTTATACAATATTTAGAATTTTATTTGAATTCTAGAGTTTTGGCTCAGAATAATCACGGATATTATTGAAAATAAAAGTATCATAATTCCCATCGTTCCAAATTCTGGAACAACAGAGGTGCCCATGATGGTCAATAATTTAGAGTCATGTTCAACTGAAAGTAATACAACATTGAAATCACCATCTCTAACTTGATCAAAATCAGATAGTTTTTCCCCATCAATCCAAATTACAAAATTACCATCAATTAATTCTGAAGGTAATCTCAGTTCCAAATCTTTGTTTTCAGATTGTGGCTGACCAATAATTTCAAAAGTTATGGATTTTTGCTCAGTGTCAATTGTGGGCTTATCAAGTAATCGATTAAAATCATATTCTACATCAAAGTAGGTAGAACCATCCCCTGCTTGTTTTCCAACATTAGGAATTATAGAGTATCCTACAGTCACCATTATTGTTCCATCCATCCAAGGATGAAGTAAACAATAATAATCAAAGTTCCCAGTTTCAGTAAATGTATGTGAGAACGTTTTACCAGGTCCAAACAAACTACTATCAAAAAGATCATCTGGGCCAGTCTCCACATTACCAGAAGTTACTGTATGTGCTGCAGTGTCAGCATTTTTCCACAGTATGGTATCACCAGGAGAAATTGCAACGTCACCATTTGTAGAACCATCTTTTTCACTCTGCCAAAAATATGGCGCGTCTGGACTTGCAGCACCTGTAGGAATATTCACATCATATGTTGTTTGAGCATATGTATCAGATACTATTGGAATTATGAATAAAACCATTAATCCTAAAACAAAAAACCTAAAATTCATACAATATAGAATTAAAATTTAATTAAAAGGGTTTACTCTGTTCATCAGAACACACATTTTGTTGTTGTTTATTAATCAGAAAAAATTACCGTCAGTATGAAAATGCCATTAATTATTACAATTATTGGCATTGCCATGTTTGTATTTGGATTGATATCATTTTATTCAATTGAATTAGGGCAAACAGACCCAGGATTAAGATTATTAAAAAATACAGGCACATTTGTAGGCATTAGTGGTATGGGAGTAGGGTTAGCGGGAATTTTGTTGTATTTGATTAACAAAAATGAACCTGCCCTCAAAGAACATTCAGAAGCTTAATTCCAGTAAAAAATTCTAAGAACTAATAGAATAATTTCAAATTTATAATTAAAAAAAATTGTACGACGAAATAGAGAACTAAATTAAATAATACATGTAAATCTCATGAATAAATGACTGATAAAATTTGGTTGGGCGGAATATATCTTAAAGATGAAGGTGGCTATAAGATAATTCTCAAATCATTAAATCATTATAAAAATAGATTAAAAACACTCAACGAGAGTCCAGAATTAAAAGAGTCAGGTGCGACATTTGGTTCAATTTTAAACCAGCAAGCTAGAAAAACAGTTCCCAAAATCAATGAAGTTGTTGAAAAAATTCATGCAAGTCTTTCAGATTTACAAATTTTAAAAGAGTTAGAAGAAGAAAAACAATTTTTAGAAAAAGCTCTATCATGCTACCAATCAGACATTCACAAAGCTGAGGATACAGGAAATGAATATTTTGTAAAATTAATTGGAGACATGATCCAAGGTAGAAAAGATCTTAAAACAATCAAAACTGCATTAGATAAAATTAATTATTATTCTTAATCCTACAATCCTTGCAAATACCAATCAAAATAAGGCAATAGTGCACTGCATTGTTTCTTTTTATCATGTTCATCGCTAGAATCTTGGATTTTTTGGATTTTGCCTTGTAAATATTCTAAAATTAATTCACTTTTGAAATGAGGCTTTATTTGATTTAAAACATCAATGATCGATTCAGATTTTGCCTGTTCAAAATCATCTAAAATTACTCTTATTTGATCTTCTAAAGACATAAAATTAATCAGGCATCCACCAATATTATTTTATAGAATTTAGTAAATCCTCATCGTCCCAAGTTAAGCGAAACTTTCCAGTAACACGAAACATGTGAATTTTTCCACCATTCTTAAAAAGAAGTTTGTATGATTTATGAGAAGTATCTTCAATTTCCAAACTTACATCTTTTTTTATAGATTCAAAAATTATAGGATCATTTGAAATTTGCTTCCATTCATCTTCATCAAAATCCATGTAAAATTTTGTATACAGTAAACCCATTTGATCATGATAGAATGTCCCTGAATAAATAACTAGATAAGATCTTTATCCCAAGATGCTTGAGGTATGAAAAATTCTAAATTACTTACAATCGTAGGGAAAATAATATCAAAATGCTTATCATTTTGAATTATCTCAAAAACACGATGAATTAATTGTTGTATTTCCAAATGCTCATCTCGATATAGTGTCTTTTTTGGATTTTTAGAAGAATCAAGAATTGTAAAACCGGTATCTGTACGTATAAGATTTCTCAATATAGAATTAGCAAGAAGTGTCTTTTCATCAATGTCTTTATGAGGGTAATCAGAATTCAATCTTTTAACTTCCAATTTTAAATCATGAAATGAATTGTTTGTATTTCGTTCTATTCTGTGTTGAAGATTAATTTCATAGTCTTCAGATGGACAATAATATTTCATATTTCCTTTAATTTGAACGAAAATTATTTCTTTTTCAATTAATGAATTACGTGTTTTCTCAAAGGTTGTTTTTGCCATAAATTCTGGAACAAGTGTTTTCAGTAATGCATTATGATGTAAATCTGGATTATTTTTGATAGCCTCTAAAAGAATTCTTTCACGCTCATATTTTTTTGGGGTGCTCTCAGATTGACTCATTTTAACTAGGTCGACCTATATTAAATAGTTCATCTATTAATCATTATCGGTACAAAAGTAAATACGACTAGCCAATGAATAGAGTCTGTAAATAGTCAAGATTAAAAATAACAATAAGTAATGGATTGTATGTATACGAAGATTAAGATTCTGGCTCAGATTCTTCTGCCTTGGCAAGCTTTTTTCTAACTGCGTCATTTACCTCTTGAATTAATTTGTCTTCTTCCTCAACAAGTTCCTTTTTGAACTTTTTTTCCCAATAATTCTTCACCATGTTTGCTCACAATCAGTTTAGCGTCATTAGAAATAAGGTCTTCGGAATTTTTGAGATTAGTGACATATCCACTGATAAATTGTCCATCGGGGTTAAATACAAATTTTAAAATACAAAATACCTAACACACCATGGATTTGATGAGTGATCATCAAATTTCATGAATCATTCTAATCAAGTTAAATAAAAAAAGAAAAAGCAATCACACTATTTTGTTTGTGTGAAAGGAGTTATCCAAGTTTGGATAATGTTTTTGTTTAATTCAGCAAAGGCATTAACGTTGTCGTTAAATGTTTTGAAATTTTGAACAGTTGCATCCATGGTAGTTTTTACCAATTGGTTGTTGACTGTGCTTGCTTGAACAAGTTGCTTATTTGTATCAACGATTGCAGTTTTTGCAGAGTCTGGAATTTCAGTGTTCATTCCGGATTTTTTTGCAAATTCTTGTTGGATTGAGACTGTAGCATTAATTGTTTTTTGACAAGTTTTCATACATTCGTTTTGCAATTCTGTTGCAGATTGAAAATATTGTGGTGTAATTTTTGAAATATTTTCAAAGTATTTCTGAACATTTTGCTTGTACATTGCAAATGCATCGCTAGTTTGAGGTTGTGTACTCATGTCAGCATTATACAATATCTGGTATATATACATTGGTAATGAGTGGTAATGAATGTCACTCAGTGGTGTATAATGAGTGAGCATTGAAGATTTAGCCATAACAATTTTGTTTGTTCAAATGAACAAACATTTTGATTCAAAATTTAAGGAAAAAAGATATTCTAAATACGATTTTAAAAAAGATGTATAGAATTATGCTTTATCGATAAATTCGTTAACACCTGGTGGTTCTGGTGCTAATCCCTTTCTCTTTCTAATGTCAGCTACTGCTGGACCCAACATGGATTTTGGAACTTCAGTCCATGCCTTAAATGAAGTATTCCAAGTTGCACGACCGGCAGTTTGGCCTCTCATTGCTTCAGATAGTGTAAATGTTTCAGAAGCTGGAATCTCACCAATTACAATACTTGATGCACCTTTTTGGCTCATGTCAAGTACTTTACCTCGTTTACCAGAAAGAATAGTTGCAACGTTACCGACCAAATCAGTTGGGACACGAACTTCAATTGCCAAAGTTGGCTCCAGTACTGCAGTGCCTGCAGTGAGTAATGCACCCATACATGCACGTCTTGATGCAGGTCCTAATTGAGACAAACCTCTGTGTGCAGTATCCTCGTGAGGTACAAAGTGAGTAAAGATGAATTTGCAATCCCTCATCTGTTCTTTACAGAGAGGTCCTTCTTTCATTACTTCTTCAAATCCTGAATTAATAGAATCAGTTGACTCTTGTACAAACTGAACACCTTTTGTTCCGTTAATCAAAACATTACCACGCGAATCAAATTTCATAACCCTCTTGATTGTATCAGTGTCCCATCCATTCTCTTTTAGTAAATCAGAAACTGCTTTCTTGTCTTTGAGGTCTGAAATTTCACCAGTTCTTAGCATGTGAGCAATTTTTGGTTCTAATGGCTCTACTTTCATGAAAATCTTGTTGTGTCTGTTTGGCGATTTTGCCATGATTGGCTCACATCCACCCTTTACAGTTTCTCTATAGTTAATCAAAGGCTCAGATGTTATAATCTCACATTTTGCATCCTGAATTCTGTGTACTGCAACATCCAAATGCAATACACCCATTCCTGCAACAATTGTTTCACCAGACTCCTCATCAATTTTTACAACTAGATTTGGATCCTCAATTGTAAGTTGTCTTAAAATATCTACGAGTTTAGGTAAATCTTTAGGATGTTTAGGTTCGATTGCAATTTGAACGACAGGTTCTGAAACATATTTCACGCCCTCAAACATCGGAATGTCTTTAATTGATGATAGAGTATTTCCAGCTCTACATTCAGTTAATCCCAGTAAAGCTGGAATGTTACCTGCCCCCAATTCACCAACTTGCTCTCTTTGGTTACCCATAAAGAAATTGACTGATTGAACTCTGCCTTCCCTTTTCTCATCTATAATGTGTAAAGTTTGACCGTCTTTGATAGTACCTGAAAACAATCTTCCAATTGCAACAGGACCTGCTGCAGGATCTAGCACCATGTTTACAACCATCATAATTGTTGGACCGTCGTCGCTACCTGCAAGCAATGCTTTACCAACATCAGATTCTAAA
Organism: Candidatus Nitrosopumilus sp. bin_7KS; assembly: GCF_054095835.1. NCBI lineage: Archaea > Thermoproteati > Nitrososphaerota > Nitrososphaeria > Nitrosopumilales > Nitrosopumilaceae > Nitrosopumilus > Candidatus Nitrosopumilus sp. bin_7KS. The sequence goes on from NZ_JBSWSO010000006.1 coordinate 172,372, forward strand.
TCACCTTTCCAAATTTGTGGAATTCTATACTTGATTGCATCCTGTGGTGCCGGATGATGTTTTACCACCATTCCAAGTACAGCATCAGCTAGTGGTGCTTTCTCTATAAGTTCATCAAGTTTTTCTTCAGTATATGCATCAATTACATCTTTGAATGTTATTCCTCTTTCTTTCATTAAATCAGTGTTAATTGCCCATCTGTCTTTGGCAGAACCAAATGTAACACTTGCATCTTGAATGGATACTTTCCACTTCTCTTTGTATTCAGGTTCTGCATATGTGTCAACTAGAGTATTAAAATTTGAAACTACTTCTGCTAATTGTGCTTGCATTTTTTCGGGAGTTAATCTTAGTTCTTTGATAAGTCGGTCTACTTTGTTGATAAACAAAACAGGTTTTACTCTTTCTTCAAGGGCCATTCTAGTTACAGTTTCTGTTTGTGTCATGATACCTTCTACTGCATCACAAACTACTACTGCACCATCAATTGCTCTAAGACTTCGAATTACCCTTCCACTAAAGTCTACGTGGCCTGGAGTATCAATCATGTTAATTACATATTCTTGGCCTTTTTGAGCAAAGAGCAAAGTAACGTTTGCTTGGTAAATTGTAATTCCTCTTTCTTGCTCTTCTTTATCAAAGTCCATTGCAAGTGCTTTTCCAGCAGCAGAGGGGGCAATAATTCCAGAGTTTGCCAAAAGGCTGTCACTCATAGTTGTCTTTCCATGGTCTACGTGTGCAATTACACCAAAGTTACGAATATTGGCTTTATTCTTGATAATTTTCATTACCTCTGCAGTAGACTTGAATTTTGCCATATTCGCAAAACTTTGGATTCAGGTATTAAACCTTAGTTTTTTAAAAGATCAGTAGATCATACGGTTAGAAACATCGCGAATCTTTTTGCTGCGACGAATGGAATAATTTTCTTTTGTTCTTTGTGGTATTTATTACCAGAATCAAGGAAGCAGTTATGGAAATTTCTGTAGGTCACACTCCTGATTCAGATGATGCATTCATGTTTTATGGAATGTTCACAGGTAAAGTCCCATCTCCAGATTTTAAGGTAAATCATGTTATTGAAGATATTGAGAAATTAAATCGTAAAGCAACAGACCCGGAATTGGATGTAACTGCAGTTTCAGTTCATGCATGTGCGTTTATCCCAGGATATACAATCTTGAGAAGCGGTGGGAGTTTTGGAATAAACTACGGCCCAATTGTTACTGCTAAAAAACAGATGACAATTGATGAAATTAAAAAATGTAAAATTGCCATTCCTGGAAAAATGACATCAGCATTTTTATTATTACAATTAATGATTGGGAAATTTGATTATGTTGAGATGAATTTTAGCGACATTCCAGAAGCTGTAAAGTCAGGCAAAGTAGATGTGGGATTGGTAATTCATGAGACTCAATTATCATATGAACAAGAAGGAAATGTCAAAATTTTAGATGTTGGAGAATGGTGGGATAAAACTACAAACGGCCTGCCAGTACCTCTAGGAATCAATGTTATGAGAACAGACCTAGGCATGGATACAATAGTAAAGTTTGACAAGTATCTTCAAGCATCTATAGAATTTGGAATAGAACATTTTGATGATGCAATAAAATATGCAATGCAGTATGCCAGGGGCAAAGAACAAAGTCTAATTGAAAAATTTGTAAAAATGTATGTAAATAAAGTAACTGTAAACATGGGCGACCCAGGTGAGGAATCAATTAGAAGATTATTTGAAATGGCAAAAGAGAAAGGGCTTGTTCCAGACTTTGAAATTAGTATTGCCAGCAAGTAATTATAGAACCGAAAAAAAATAATATTCATGGGAGATGGAATCGGCGGAGCAGTACTTAACATTCTCACAAACAATGCTTTTGAGTTACTAGTTAGTCACACTAGAAAAGACAATCAAGAGCAATACGGCAAAGTTGAAAAAGTGATAATGAGTAAAATTGACGATCCTGCACAACCTCAATACGAAGAAAAAACTAAAGAAGATTTAGAACGTGCACTCAAAGGAAAATTTGTTTCATGTAATGTGCAATATAGGGATGAAAAAACAGATGCACTAGTGTGCAATGTATTCGTACAAAGACCACCTGAAGGATTTTAGAATATTTTACCACTAGCAAAATAGTTAGAATTTACTTGATATACTAATATCAAAAAAAATATTCATGGTAATGAAACTTGATGAGAAAAAAACACTTTTTGCAGGATTGTTAATTTCACTTGGAATTGCAATTCTAGGAGGATTCATTCTAACTACATTTCTCATGCCTGAATGTAGAGATGCGATATGCTAAATTCCAAAAATAATGAAATGGAAGAATCGGAGTTGGAATGGTCAAAGTTTCAATTTTACAAGTGGATTCCCACTGTAATCAGAGTGCAATCAGTTAGAGAGGAGAACTGGCAAATCACTCGAAAGACAATGCTAAAAACAACTCTGAAATTCAAATACGAAACTCTAGAAAAATGGCTGGAAAAAAACAAGTATTCAGACAAATCCAAAGTACAGACCCAACATTACATGCAAGCATTAAGACGAAGTGGTTTAATTGAATAAGTCAGTTTTCATCATTTAAAAAATTACTAGTTACAACTAGTGCTAAAAATGAGAATAAGAAAATACCTAATATATGATAAAAATTATTGAAACATAATTGGTTTTAGTAGATAAAAGAATTCTAACAGGTGGACTGGCAATGATCATCGTAGGGATTATTGTCACAGTGATATCCACTGATCAGCCGATAGGTCAATCAGGGATGAGTGAAGAAGAAGTTATCGATCTACTAATTGCTGAAGATCAAAATCAAGCTTATCAGATGTTATCTGGAATTTTAATTGGGGTTGGATTCTTACTGGTTTTGATTAGTTTCGGTGCAAGAAGGAAAAAAGACAGCGTAACAAGAAAAGAAAAGAAACCAGCAGAATAATTCAAAAAATAGTTATTTATACAAATCAAACTTTTTCTTACAATTTCCACAAAATCGTTGTTTTGTTTTCTTACTTTCTGTGCCTAAATCAGAACCGCATCTATCACATTTTGTTTTAATCATTATTTTGTTCCAATTCAAATTTACCCATTATTACCCATCTTTGAATGTTGGGAAAATCACATGTAACGGTACAGATTACAAAAAACAACTGAAGAAGATATTATTAAGCAAAAAATACCAAAATGAGACATCATGATACAAGCTGGAATCAATTGCCAATTGTGCTGATTTAGAAATATAAAACACATCTAAGATAAGATCTTTGAAAATACGAAATATGTCTAAAATGAGACTAAATTAACAGTTACATTTACTATTTTTATTCAATTTAGGATTACAGATTTTACAATCTAAAAGACAAGTATCCTCAGGACAATATCCACAAAATTGCTTCTTCATACAGAATATAGAAAAAATAAGGAATTAAAGACATTCCCCAAATCCTGCTTTGAAAATAGGAACTATTGATAAAATTGAATGATATACCAACATGCTTAGTGAAAACTATCTGCAAAAAATTAGTCTACACATCTTCTCAGAGTTTCAAAATTCTCTGACATTTAGGACATGATTGTTTCTGCTCAGATATTGCATACATGGTGAAAACCCTTCCGCACTGAACACATGTTTTGAATGATGTAAGATTAGTCATTTTTTAACAAGTTTATTTTTTGTAAACATGATTTTAGGCTCAAATTTTGTAATACTAATTTCAATATCTTTGATTTTACTCTGATAATATCTGGTAACATGTCCATTTTCAGCAAAATCTGTTTGTTCGTGTATCAAGGAACAATCTTTCAACGATTTGATTCTTTTGTAGACTGAACTAAGGGGAATTTTTTCTTCTTGTGAAATATCTTGGAGGGATTTCGGATATTTCATTGTAGCAAACAAAATGTGTCTTGATTCAAAATTTGCAAGTTCTGTTAAAATTTTTTGAGATATAGCATATTTGTTTGCAAGCAGAATTTGGGATTTTTTTACCAACAAAAATTGAGAACCACTCAGCCATTTAAGAAAACTAATGATTCTATTCAATTAGAATATAGTTCTAAAACAACTAATGCTTTTCATGTGTTGCCAATGTACCTATGGCTGTATTAATTGCAGAAATTTCTGCTACAAACTTGTCATCGGATGAAGTAATAATTACAATATCTTCATTTTTAGGCTTTAATGATTCTATTAGATTATCCCTTATTTCCAATTCATCTTCAAAACAAACCATTTGATCACCTGAGAAAACAAATTCACCTTCTCTAAAAATCAAAGTTAATGAATCACTAGCACCATAAAGTATCGCAAAATCTCTTTGTTGCATCCCATTACCAATATCATCAATATGTTCATTATTTAACAAAATAGCACAGTTATGTTTTCCATTTGTCAGACAGCATTTCTTTAGAAAAGTTTGTGACGGCATTAATGTGAGAAATTTATCTGCAAATTTTTTTCCTTTATTTGTAAGAAAGGTTCCAGATTTAATAGAATCCACCAATCCTAATTCTTTTAGATGTAAAATCAATGTTCTAACTGCACCTTCCCCCATGTGAAGTTCTTTACAAAAACTTGCACGACTAACATATTTTTGATTTGTGAGATACAAAATTGATTTTAAAACATGTGGCATACTAAATGTCAAAGCTTTGCTATTTCCTTTTCTTGTTACAACTTTTTGTAATGTCTTGATCTGTTGATGCATTGCCATAATTTTATGCCTAATCTATATAAATTGGATGAATCATCCAATAACTTAAATAATTAAATTAAATCTAGCATCACATTGTCCCAATCAAAAGGAATTACAATAACAGAATCTAAAGTTCCCATATTTGCAATAGTGATACTTGCAATAATTTTTGCAGTCGGTATGTTTGTTGTAGGTTATGATCAAGGACATATCTTCAGCATTGTATTGGGAGAGCAAGCGTATGAAGATCTTTACATTCACGAATTAACACATGATATGAGACATGCCTCAGGATTTCCTTGTCATTAGGTGATGAATGATGAAGACAATAATTTTCTTAGCAATAGTTTTGGTTTCAGGTGCACTAGCTGGAACCATTCATGGTATTGCAAATCTTGCAATAGTAGAACCATATCTTGATGAGGCAATCGGAATTGAAAACCAAAATCTGTTTGCATCAGGTGAAGAAGAAGACACACCACAGTTCTGGGTAGAGTATGACGCTTATCGTGATTGGCAAAAAAGTGGACAGGTTTTAGCTGGTGCTATTTTGGGTACATCTATTGGCGCATTATTTGGAATTGTTTATGCATTATCTAGAAATTCATTACCTCAAGGAAATGACCTAAAGAAAACAATTACTCTTGCAGGAGTAATGTGGCTAACAATGTATATAATTCCATTTTTAAAATATCCTGCAAACCCTCCTACTGTCGGTGATGGTGAAACTGTAGTGTTAAGAGCAATATTGTATTTGTCATTTATTGCAATCTCGGGTTTTGGTGCAGTGGTATTTTATCAATTATCTAAAAAAATAAAATCAAAACCAAAAATTATTCCAGTTGTAGGATATGGTATTTTCATAGCCATAGTATTTGCATTAATGCCTCCAAATCCAGATGAGATAACTGCACCAATGGACTTGGTAAATGGATTTAGAACAATGTCTGTAGTTGCAGTAAGTGTGTTCTGGGTATCAATAGCTGTGATTCTAGGTGGACTCTGGCATAAATTTCGACCAGATGTACATGTATCTGTGACTAAAAATCTATGAAAATTAGATAATTAGATACCCTTCAAATTATTTGGATTATTTTCAAATAGCAATTTTATTCCTAAAAACCCTGTTTTAGAAATAGATTTTGAATGTAAAATATTCAGAAAATTAAATAGAAGTTAACCAGTATTTTTGATATATGTTACAAGCTGAAATCAGCATATATCCAATGGCAACTAAAACCACCAGTGCCAGTTTTTACATTGCAAAGGCAATTGAATCAATTCAAAAAATAGAAAACCTAAGATACGAAATCAACGCGATGGGGACAATTTTAGAATCAGATAACATGGATGTCATAAATACAGCCACAAAACAAATGATGGAAACAGTTCATAATTTAGGCATAGCACGAGTAGAGGTAATTATCAAAATAGATTCAAGACGAGACAAACAAGTCAAAATGGAAGAAAAATTAGATTCTATTAAAAAACAGATGAATTAGAATTTTTTCAAAATACCAAAATGCGTATTTCTTTGAGCAGGGGTACGTCCAATCTCTTTTACCATGGTTGCAAGTTCCTCAACTGAAGAAGAAGTTGCCTTTCCAGCAGATTTGTATATTTCCTCAGAAAATGCAGTTCCAACTAAATCATTACCACCATTAGACAATGCAACTTGAGCAAGCTTTTTGCCATATGCAACCCAGTAAACGGAGATGTTGTTTAGAACATTTGCAAGCATCAGTCTAGAGAGTGCAACAACTCGTAAATCATAAACTGATGAACATTCATTATTCACCAAATGTTCTTGCTCTAGTTCAGTATTATCTAAACTAAATTTCAAAGGAATTAAAGTTAGAAATCCATTTGTTTTCTTTTGTAATTCACGTACCTTGATGAGATGATCAACAATGTGTTCAGGTTTTTCAATATGCCCATAAAGCATCGTGACATTACTTTTGATATCCATATTGTGAGCCTCCTCAATTACATCGAGCCATTGTTGGCCCGTGCATTTTCCTCTAACAATTTTTCCTCGAATATCTGGATGAAACAATTCAGCTCCTCCACCAGGCATCGAATCAAGTCCTGCATCTTTTAGACGAGATAGAATCTCCTTTGTGGAATTTTTTGTTAATTTTGACAAATAATAAATCTCAGCTGCAGTTAATGCTTTGATGTTAAGTTGAGGATGACTCTTTTTGATTGACCTCATCATATCTTCATAATATTCTAGTGGAAGTTTTGGATGAAACCCTCCAACAATGTGAACTTCAGTAGCACCCATCTGTTTTGCAATTCCAACTCTTGCTTCAATTTCTTGAGGAGTTAAGGTGTATGCATCATCTGCGCCGTCTTTTCTATAAAATGCACACATCTGACAGCTAGCTGCACAGACATTGGTGTAGTTCATGTAATATGATGCTGCAAATGTTACAGTATCACCAACTAGTTTTTTTCTAGAATGATCTGCAACTGCTCCAAGTAAATGTAAATTATCATAATTCATCAATTCTAAACCATCTTTGTAAGATAGTTCTTCACCAGCAAGGGCTCGATCTAAAGCTTGAGAATCCCCAACTAGTTGTTCCAACATATTCGTATAATGGTCCTTTCATGATATATTCCTTAGTGAAATACAACTATCAGGGATGATTTCACACCAAAGTTAGCATATGATAAATTCTTTTAAAAATGAGTTCAAAATCATTAACCAAATAAAGTATTATTTTACATAAGTTGTTTCATCAGTTGTTTAAAAAATCATAATTTATGAAATTCTCACAGAGTCTTATTCTTGGATTTCTCATAATAGTTGCAATATCAGGAGCAATTGGATTAATTTCAATATATCAATTCTCTACAATCATAGACACTCTCAAAATTACGGTTCCAGAATCAATTGAGAATTTTAAAACTAATGCAATTGTTTTAGATAATAATAGACAAATAATTTACTATGATGAAATTTTAACCCAATCAGCGAGAAATTATGTTTTCACTCAAGATGAAAAATGGAAAAAAAGGTATTTTGAAACTGAACCACTCTTAGACAAAATACTCAAAGATCCATATTCACCTATAGATAAAGACATAATTTTAGAACTAGATAAGATCAACATCGAACTAGTCAAAATGGAAAATACTGCATTTGAGTTAGTATCTCAAGGGAATTCTGAACAAGCTGTAGAAATTTTAGAAAGTGATGAATATACAAAGTTAAAACAAAGATACTTAGATTCTTGGAAACATCATGCTGAAATTAACAATGTAGAATATGGCAATACCATAAAATCATTAGATAATACATCAGATTTACTATACGCAAGTATAGAGAAAGGATCAAAAGAAGGCACAGCTGCACTCCAGATTACAGTTCCAGTATTGGTAGGATTATCAATTTTACTAGGAATATTATTTTCAAAAAAACTATCAGCCCCGATTAAAGATTTAAGAAAATTGACAAAGCAAATTGCTGTTGGAAACTTTGACATAACAATTGATGCAAAAGGTCCCGATGAAATCAAAGAATTGATACAAGATTTTTCTCAAATGGTAATAGAATTAAATAAAATTGATACAATGAAAAAGGATTTTTCTGCCATGGTAACACATGAATTAAAAACACCCCTAGTTCCAATATTAGGCTATGTAGATTTACTTTTGTCAAAAAAATATGGAGAATTAAATGAGAATCAAAGAGAAAGATTAATCAGGATAAAAAATAGTTGCGGAAAAATGCAAAATCTAGTCTCAGATATGCTAGATATTAGTAGAATTGAGATGAAACAATTTGAATTCAATATGAAAATAAATAATCTTTCAGTTATTGTCAAAGATAGTGTAGAGCAGTTAAAAGATGAATTTTTGAAAAAAGGGATTTGCATTATAGAAGAATTTGAAAATAACACAATGTGTAACTGTGATAAAGATAGAATCAATCAAGTTATGGTAAATTTACTCAGTAACGCAATAGACTTTTGTCCAAAAAAAGATGGAATCATCAAAGTTACTGTGAAAAAAAGTACAAATAAAATCAACATCATAGTAAAAGATAATGGGATTGGAATCTCAAAAGAGAACATCAATAAAATATTTGTAAAATATTATCAAGTAGATACAACATCTACCAGAGAACATGGAGGATCAGGAATAGGATTAGCATTATCAAAGTTGATCGTAGAGAATCACAGAGGCAAAATTTGGGCAGAATCAGAAGGAACCAACAAAGGTTCTGAAATACATATTCAAATTCCAACTATATGAAATCAAAACTAAAGCCAAGAAGAAACATTCATGATAATCTCAAGAAATAAGTAGTCAACGATATCACAACTAACATGGTACTTCCTCTAGTTGACGAACATAAACCAAAATGCTACTTGTGTCATGAAGGTTTTGAGAACATTGAAGAATTAAGGGAGCATCAGAATTCAAAGCATGTAGACTTTTTCAAAGATAATGAAAAACAAGCAAATCGAGAGCCAGCACCGGGCGACGTTACTGTATTTTAGATTTTTTTTCGTTAATTGATTTTAACAATTCTTGAGCAATGTCTTTTGAAATACTTGCCAAATCATAATGTTTGTCAATTGATAATGCCTTTTTGAAATGCTTTATGGCATCTCCAAGTTCACCCATTTCTCCCAATGAAAGACCCTTGTATGCAAGTGCCATAGCACATTTTTTGTCAATCTTTAAAGCAAAATCATAGCACTCTATGGCTTGAAGGTATTTTTCATCGGAATGTAATGTAGACCCTTTGTTCAACAATGCATCAATATTGCCAGGTGAAATTTTAAGTGCTTTATCATATGAACGAATTGCAAGTTTTAATTTACCCATATTTTGTAAAGTTGCACCTTTGTCAATTAGGATATTGACATTACTAGGATCTTTTTTCAGGGCCAAATCATATAATTTTAAAGCTTCAGAGAAATTCTCATCTTCAACACATTCAAAAGCTTGTGTCAGCATCTTCTCAATTTCATTACTCACAGAATGGGATATTATTTTGTCAATAATAAACTGATTTTTTGTCTCATCAGATATCAATTGTTCACATAAAATCTGACTACTCACCCTTCAAATATGAAAAATTAATTATTAAATTAGCGATCATTATACAATAACCAATTCTAAATCAAGATGCAAATTTGTCTCGAGGTTCAATCTCAAGAGATTTGTTAAAACATTCCATAGATTCCTCGTATCGTCCTAAACTTCGCAATGCAATTCCTTTGTTATTCCAAAGATCAGGATCATCTTGGTTCAATAGAAGGGCTTGTTCAAAGTAACCAAGGGCATCATGAAATTCTCCTTCATCCATCAGAATCTGACCTTTCTTGACAAGTGCCTCAATTTCACCCATAGATTATTTTAGACATCATTTGTATTAAATCTGAAAGAAAATCTAAAGACAGGGATTGCTAAAATCAAACAAATTTACATAAATTTCATGAAAATTTAAATAAATTTTTCACCATTATAGAATATGAACTTGGATGAAACAGATGAGAAAATTCTCAAAAATTTACTCGTTGATGCAAGGCAATCTGCCAGGCAGCTTGCTCTAAAACTGGGAATGTCAACTGTGACAGTATTATCAAGAATAAAGAAATTAGAAAAAGAAAAGATCATCCACGGATATACTGCAATTATTGATCATGAAAAAATAGGATATTCAATGACTGCAATTATTGAAATCATTGCCAAAAATGATAAAGTTATGGATATTGAGGATGAAATAGCAAAATTTGAGAATGTTTGTGGAGTATATGATATTACAGGTTCAACAGATACAATAATCATTGCAAAATTCAAAGAAAGAAAGGAATTGAGCAAGTTTGTAAAGGAGCTGGCAACAATTCCTAATGTGGAAAATACAATAACTCATGTAGTTCTAAATACTGCAAAAGAAGATTTCAGATTATCATAGGTAAAAAAAATGAAGAATTTCACTATTTTAATAATACTAGCAATTAGTTTTGGAACAATACAAACAACGTATGCCCAAAATGGCGATTCAGATAGAGTATTACAAGTTAGTGATGATGAAAAAATAATTCTCTTTTCAGGTTTTTCAATTGCAGTAATTGGCCTATTTCTATTTTTGTCAAGAGATATCATTCTACGAAGAAAAACATCATATGATAAAGGGGATTTAGAATCAAAAAAAGATAAGACATTTGAGAAATATCATTCTGATTGGGGAGATGATTATGAGGAATTAGGACAGAGAAGAAATACAAAAGACGACAAGGAATTCAGAGAAGCACTAAACGACAATGAACTGCCAAATTATTATGATATAATTGGAGTTACAAAAGATGCAACCCCAGAAGAAATTAAAAAGAAATTCAGAGAGCTTGCAAAAAAGACACATCCAGATAAAACTAAAGGAAATTCTGAGGAAGAAATGGCAGAACTAAACAAAGCATATGAAGTATTATCAGATAAAGAACGTAGAGAAAAATATGATAAATATTTTAGAGTGGTTTAAACAGATTCTAACTTTACAATAATTAAACTAAGTTCAATAGATGTTGGAGTCTGAACGCTGTTTGTTAGATTGGTAAAAATTTCAATAGGCAAAGTTTTACCAGCATCTTCAATTTGAGTAGTGATTTTAAGTTCACCAAATTCAGTATTAGGGCCGAGCATTTTCTTAGTCAACAATGGAATGACTGAAAGGTCGTCTACAACACACTTCATTTTGTATGCAAATTTGTCTGAAAAATATACCCCTCCACGAGTAGTGGGCTCATTTACAGGAATTGGAGAATTAGTTATCAAAGTACTGGAAATGGGATAAATTTTTTCATTAACATAAAGTGTAAATTTTGGAGAATTTTTTTCATTAAAATCCATCAATTTATCCAATAAATCCTTGTTAAATAGCATTCAAAAATAATCGAACCTGAATTCTATTGAATCTTTCTAACTATAATTTTTAAATAAATTCAAAAAAATAGATCATGTTTAAAAACAGTAAATCAGATCAAGATCATTGCAGCAATTTGCAAATACTCACTCAATGAGAAATGAAATTCTCAGCCTCATGGTAGAAAATGGATTAGAAGACGACTGTTATGTCGAAATGCTAGATTATACAATTGATTTGTTTGAAAGTCAAGGATTAGGAACAGAGTATTACGGATATCATAACATCAATCATGAATTAGAAGTAACCTATGTCTCACTTTTAGCAAATAAACAAGAGAAAATTAAATTTACAAATGAAGATCTGAAATATCTATACGTTGCAGCATTATTCCATGACTTTGATCCTCAAAAAAGCGTAGATAAACCTCATGAAGAGAGTGTTTTAAAATTTATTTCAATGGATAGAAAACTTCGTCAATTAATTAAAGATGCAAATATGGATTTAGAAATAATCAAAGTTTTGATTTTAAGAACTACATATCCTTGGAGTGGGCAATTAAGGAAAAATGCAGAAAGCCAAATAAAACAATCTTTCGATAGTTCTGATTTAACAAGAAACAATCTACCATATCAAGAGCACATCATGGAAATGGGATGGTATCTATCAGTTGTCGATAGAATCAGCGGTTATGCATTAGGGGATTTTACTAAAGCAATGGAGATGGCAAAAATGAATGCCCATGCTTTAGCATGGAGACCATCATTAATCATAAGAAGTGCAGTTGCATATTTTGAAGAACTATTAAACAAAGAAACAGATATGGCCAAAGGGATTCTCAAAGTACTTCCAAAAGAAATGAGGAAAAATTTCTTTGACACAGTTTTGTCATTTATGAAAATTAGACAACAAGAAATTACCATCCAAGCAGATTACTCTTATGAAAATCTAAAGCTAATCCCAACAATCGAATCCATGACAATGAGAGATGATCCTAAATTCATAAAGACATTATATGAAATATTTTTGGAACTACCATCTCCACTACAATTTGAAAAAGAAAATTTTGAAAAATCAGTAAAAGACCCGCAAGTAATCATCAATACTCTAAGACTAAATAACAAAAATGGAGAAATTGTAGGATTTTCAAAAGGCGGGCCACTAGAGAACTACAAATTACGTGAAGAAATTAGAGATGAAAATTATGGTGAAGGAAACACGATTTTCTTAGAACCATTGGCACTAAAAATGGGATACTGGGGATTGAAAGGAGGTAGTGAAATGCGTCACATGTTCATCATGCAGGCAAGTTCCATGAAATTCAAATTTATGACGAGTTTTGCATTACGAGATGTCATTAGAGCAAGAATAGACAAGGAACAGGCGGAATTTGTAACATTGTTTGATCCTGAAAGATGGGATTACTATAGAATCAAAGTATAGTTTTACCACATGAAAAAATCAATCATAGAATTATTAGAATCAAAGATTCAAGGAAAAGTGGTATCCACTAGAGAATTTAGGGAACTTTATTCAGTTGATGCAAGTTCTTATAAAATAATTCCAAAAATAATAGTGATTCCAAAAAACGAGTCAGATGTAATTCATACAGTAAAGATTGCTAAAAAAAGAAAAATCAGTATAACTGTACGAGGTGCAGGGACAGGTCTTGTAGGAAGTGCATTAAACTCTGGAATAATATTAGATATGAAAAAATTTTCTTCAATTAGGCTCGCCAAAAATTATGTCAGAGTGGAATCAGGTGTGATTAAAGGTAATTTAGATAAAAAATTAGAGGCGTCAAAAAAATTCTTCCCACCAAATCCATCAATAGGATCATTTTGTTCAGTTGGAGGAATGTTAGGAAACAACTCCAGTGGCAGTAGAAGTCTAAAGTATGGCAGTGTAATCGACAATGTTAAAGAAATTACATTCATTGACGGGAATGCTAAAAAAATAACTTTACCAAAAAATAAAAAAATTGCAAATCAAATTAAAAAAATTGCAAATAACATAGAATTAGAAAGATTTCCAAAAGTATCTAAGAATTCATCAGGATATAGATTAGATAAAATAAAAACAGATAAAGATGTTCATAAAACAATAATTGGGTCAGAGGGAACATTAGGAATAATCTTATCTGCAAAATTAGAAATAAAAAATAAGCCAAAAAAACAAATTCTAATCATTGCGGAATATGAATCAGTAATAAAAGCTGCAAAAAATTGTTTAGAAATCAATAAAACAAATCCATCAGCGATTGAATTTGTAGATAAAACCACATTTGATCAAATAAAATGTAAATTTAATAAAAAAAGTAAATGCCTACTTTTTGTGGAATATGATGAAAAAATCAATTTAAATGAAAAAAAATTTAAAAAAATAACAACAGGACATATTGTTAAAAAATTACAAACACAAAAAGAAATTACAACGTGGTGGAGGTATAGAGATTCATCACTACATTATAGTTTAAAATCAATAAAAAAAGAAAACAGAATTCCCCACATTATTGAAGATGCTGCCGTTCCTTTGGAAAAGTTCCCAAAATTATTTTTAATTTTAAATAAAATAAACAAAAAATACAAAACAAAATCAATCGTCTATGGTCATGCAGGGAATGGAAATGTGCATGTACGGTTAATTTCAAAAAATAAAAAAAACAAAATAATCAAAAAGATCGCAATAGAGTATTTTGAAGAAATTCTAAAACTTGGAGGTACAATTACTGCTGAGCATGGAGATGGGCTTGCACGCTCAGAATTTATCAAAAAACAATATGGTTCAAAAAACCATCAAACATTTAAAAAAATTAAAGAATATTTTGATCCTAGCAATATTCTCAATCCAGGAAAAATTATTACTTCAAAGAGCACAGTAATTAGAAATTTAGAGAAATTTTGAATTATTTTCAATTAATGTTTAAAATTTGATGCAGAAAGGCTTTTGTAACTAAAAAATGTCAAAAAGATCATGGTATGCAGGGGCATAGGACTAATAGCAATACTAGTGATCACTGTAAGCATCACACCAGCATTTGCATTAACAGAGTTAGAAAGGACATCAATTATAGAACCAAGATTAGAAAATGCATTTGGAGTTCCAGTATTAGACAACATAAACGTCAATCAACAAATCCAGATCTCTTCAGACATTACAAATCATCAGACAAGTTCACAAAATTTTGTTTATCTAGTGCAAATTAAAAATGATTTAGATCTTGTAGTATCATTAGGATGGATAAGCGGTCAACTTACTCCAGATCAAGAACTTAGTCCATCATTATCATGGACACCAAGTGATTCAGGAAAATATATTGCAGAAATTTTTGTTTGGGAAGGTTTGAAAAACCATAGTGCATTATCAGAGTTCGTGAAATTATCAATCAACGTGAGCTAATATTATTAAAAATACATTGCAAAAATATTATAAATTTAAAGAATTCGAATGATTTATTCCTAAAAAAAGATCAAATAACTCCCCGATACGAATAAAATTGTTCTGCAACACAATAAATGGGATCGGAGATTTGTCATATAGTGAAAAAAATTCAACAAGTTCTCGCTAATATGACCTTGCGTCTAATGAAATTATGACAATAGGATATTGTGTAAAGTGTCGAGACAAACGAGAAATCGGCGGCCCTAAACCATACACCATGAAAAATGGTAAACCTGCAATCAAGGGTACATGCCCTACATGTAGTACAGCCATTTTTAGAATCGGCAGAGGATAAACTTCTCACTAGAGAAATTTAATACTGCCATTCATCAGTAAGGCCATTCCAAAGCGAACGCATTGGGGATGGATCTTTTTCTATTTCTTCAGTAATTCTATTTTTTAGCACGAAAAAGAAATTCTCCAATGCATCTATTCCACCATCTGCAAATAACTCATGACCAATTTCAGTAATTCGTTTATGTTTATCAGATATTTCTACAGAGTCAGGATTCTGTAGACAAAAAGTCATCAAATCAATCAACTCTTCTTCTAGCATAAAATCCATATTATGGGAATCTCCCTTCATCGATTAATTCTTTGTATATTGTTGATTCAATACGGTTTTGTGCTTTACCACATTTAGTACACATGCCCGTGTCATTAGGATCTTCTTTCATTTTTTTTTCACATTCTACACACGTGTTGATTCCTCTTTTGAATCCCATATGGATTAGATGAAAATTTAGTAGAATTTAGATATTTACATTAAAAAGAAAAAGAAATTATTTTAGGCGTCTGTAAATCTCTTTGAATTCACAAGATATGTTATAGGACATGTTTAGCAAATGCGCTAGTTGATTCATGGAGGTCTTATCATGACCTAATTGTCTTAACAAAGTCAAAGCTTTTTGTGGAGAACTAGGAGCTAAAGGACTCTGTCCAGACCACGTTTTAAAAGCATCTTCAACATCCAAGCTGAAATTTAAAACAAATTCTTTCCAGTTAGACATTGCACTAAGTGCTTTTTTGTTTAGAAGAACCTCAGATAATTCACGAAATTCATTCTTTCTATCAAGATAAAGCATAGATAGAGCTTGATGAATTTTCTCTGAACTATATTCTTCTGTGTTTAACATATACATTCCAGCAATACTCATGATATACTATTCTCACAATCAAAGATAAGTTAGATAGTTGATTTTCAGAAAAAATGTTAAAAAAAACCCTTAAAAATGAACAAATGTTCAATAATTAAAAAAAATAAAAATAAAAAAGATCTTATTGGAATGGGTCAATAAATGGACAGTTAACTATATGGTCACTATCCATTGGACGTGCAATACCAATGTTGATCAAACCAGCTTCGTTGTATGCGTTCATATCATCAATAGTTTCTAGCAATTGAGCATCATCTGGATTTTCCCAGCCAATCATAAAGATTCTCCACATTGGAGAATAATTAGCATCGCCAGGAGCTCCTGCTGCTATACCAGGTTGAAATCCTAATGGACCAGTACCCGTTAAACCATTTTTGAACTGAAACAAATCTACTGCTGCTGAATTTGCAATCAATCTTGCAGATGTTGGTGAACTTACAACACCCATCATTCCGGCAGGACCACTTGGAGTAGCATCTGTTACAATGTAATAGATTGTTCTACCATCTGGACCCCATCCACGATGAGCTATGAAAGTTACATTCATCTCGTCTGTATCTATATCAAGAACTTGACCGCCACCATAAGGAGTAACATCAGTTAATGTTTTATCTTCCTTAACCATCATCTGACCTTCAGGCCAAATTATTTGTGGCATATTCAAAACTACATTAATTTCGGTTAATGTAATTTCATTGTTCTTAGATGCTTCCATAATTACTGATTCTGAATCAAGCACTCTTGGAGTTGCACCTTCATTCCACATTACGTGTACATGTGAGGTCAATGCACTGTATACATCTGCTTGTGCAGGAGTACTAGTGAACACTTGACCTTGATATCCATGTATACCATCGCCTTCAATGCCGTTGGTAAACAAGTATACTTTTGATAGTGCATCTTTAGGAGCATTCTTCAACAAAGGAGCAAGTTCTACTTGCCATCCTTGATTTTCAGTAATTATTTCTGCATGTGTTGGATCACTAGAATCAGTGATGATATAGTAAACATCCTCACCGTTGTAGTAACCTTGATGCATAGGAATTATTGCTGGAACATTTGCTCTTGATAATCTAAGTACAGAACCCAAGTCTGCTTCAGTTTCTTCCATGGTTTCTTTTTCCATCATGGTTTCTTTTTCCATCATGGTTTCTTTTTCCATCATGGTTTCTTTTTTCATAGATTTTTCAACTGGAGCTACAGGAGCGACACTACTACCTTGATCTGCCTTCCAAGCGGTTTTACCACCAGGATAGTTAGAGCATAGGTCTAATCCACAGATGTTAGTACTAGAACCATATTGTGATGTTCCAGTACCTTTGCTTTTGAGGGCTTCAGCATCCGAGAAATAATCTGTCGTCATACCTGCTGTAAACAAGGGTAAAATTGCAAGAAGTGCAATGTATCTTAGACTCTTGTTCATGAGTAAAAAATATGGTTTTTGTTTAAAAGAATTTGTCCAAATCAAACAAAATTATGCAAGTTCTGAAAATCTATTTCCAACATAATCCCAATTAACAACATTCCACCATGCATCAACATAATCAGGTCTTTTGTTCTGATATTTCAAATAATATGCATGTTCCCAAACATCCAAACCAAGTAACGGGAATTTTCCAAGAGTCCAAGGACTAGTTTGATTTTCAGTAGTGATAATTTCAATTTTATGATATGTTGAATTAAAAACTAGCCAACACCAACCACTACCTTGAATATTGATTGCTCTTTCAGAAAAAACTTTTTTAAAATTTTCAAAATTATCAAAATAAACATCAATTTGATCCTCTAATTGACCAGTTGGTTGTCCATCGCTATTCGGAGTCATGGTTTCCCAAAACAATCTATGATTTTCAAAACCACCACCAAAAAAGTTAATCGCACTTCTTCCAGATTCAGGTATAGATTTTAGATCAGAGAGTACAGATGAAATGTATTGTGGATGAGATGCACTTCCAACATCAGCAAGGGATTTGTTCAGCCCGTCAACATATGCCTGATGATGTTTCTGATGATGAATTTTCATTGTTTCTGTATCAAGGAATGGTTCTAGTTCATCATACCCATAAGGTAATCTTGGGAGTTCGTATTGAACCATAAGTCAATCCAACATAATCCACATATATTCCTCAAGTGCAAAGAATGATAAATCTTAAGAAATTGGCAACATTATGAGAAAACTGGGAACAATTGATTTAGAGATTTTACATTTAGCAATTAATGAAAATGGAACATTTAATGAAAACAATCTAGAGAATTCAGAATTAAAGAGATTAGGGGTTGGGAAATTATTAGATTCGCTTGCAACATTAAAAGATAGAAAGATGATTTCATTGAATAATGACGGCTCATTTTCAATTACTGAATTAGCAAAAGAAATTCTTTGGAGTAAAAATATTCCCACATGGGCAAAAATATTACGATTATTACAAATTAAATCATGTAATATTGGACAGATAGAAAATATTTTAAAATTATCTAGAAATGAAATTGAAGAAGATATTGAAAGATTAAGAAAAAATCAGTTTGTGTTAATGTCACCCCAAAGAATAGAAGATAAAGTAATCAAAGTTTATGAAATACTTCCTGAAGGGATACTCGAGATAGACAAGACAGAAACGGATGGATTTGATAATACCAAATTTGGAGAAGTAAAACAAGATGTAGAAATCCTCAGCATCATAGAATTAGCGATAAAAGAAATTCAAGATACACAATTAGAACAAACAAAAAAAGACTCGATTATTGAAAAACTATCCACCCTAAAAGAAAAATTAGAGATTTAGTTATTTTGATCTAATTTTATCTTGAATTTGTGCCAGAATCAATTCAGCTTTGTCTTTATTTTCGTAATTTTCTTTTGATTCATCCATGATTTCATCAATCTCATAACTCTTATCAACTAAAATATTGGCAACATGATCATCCAAAGTTCCTTTTCCAATCAAATAATAGGCAAATACAGTATTTTTCTGACCAATTCTATGAAGTCTATCTTCTGCTTGTCTATGAATAGCAGGACTCCAGTCAAGTTCTGCAAAAATTACATATTTTGCTCTAGTCAAATTGATACCTACATTTCCAGCACGAATACCTGCAATCATTAATTTTGATTCACCTCTTTGAAATTTGTCTATTTGATCCTGACGAAGATCATCAGATTGTCCACCAATTATAGAGACAGGAGAGAATTCTTGCAGGCTTTCATGAAGTAACTTGTGTATTACCTTATGATGACAAAACACCACAACACTTTCTTCAATTTCCATAATATTTTTTACAAAATTAATTACATGTGGGAGCTTTGCAATTCCAGCAATTTGTCGTTCACTTTGTATGGCCCTATGGTATGAAGCAGATTTAATAAATTCTGAATCTGCATCTTTTTGTTCTGATTCTACCTTTTTCCAAACTTTATCTAATTCTTCAAGATAATAATCAGTATCTGCAGCAATAACTTCCTTGTAACGAACTTTATCTTTGAGCTCTTTTAGAACATCTGCTTTTTTTCTTCGAAGCATAACATGTTTTTGTAATTCATTTCTTAATGAAGCACGTTTATTTTCTAAAACAATCGCTTTTCCTTTTTCATTAACATAACAAAAGTATTCACAAAATTCCTTAAAACTTCCCAATAAACCGGGTTTTAGAATATCAATAATTGGCCAAATTTCTGAGCCGCGATTGTAAATTGGAGTTCCAGAAAGACCAATTCTATAAAGAACTGAACTGTTTGCAGCTAATTTTTTTACAGCCTTGTATTTTTGAGTTGTTTTTGATCTTAAATTATGAACCTCATCGCAAACAATTGTTTTTAATCCCAATTTAGCCAAATCATCATTTCTTTTGAAAAGCAATTCATAATTAATTAAGTAAATATCAGTCTTAGGAAGTTCATGTGATTTTCCAGTTCTAATCATTGTAACGCTTGGAGATTCAGATTCAAGTATACGCCCATTCCTACTTTTTTTCTTTAGAAATTTTTGAATTTCACGTTCCCAATTGTTTAGCGTAACTAATGGAGCGACAACAAGGAGAGGGAAAGTTTGTTTTTCAGTTGCAGCATATGAAAGTGTTTGAACCGTTTTTCCAAGTCCCATCTCATCAGCTAGTAAAGCATTTCCAGATGATTTTAATAAAAAATCCAAACCTTCTTTTTGGAAATTCAATAGTTTTCCTCTAAACTGCTCACCGGTTTTTGCACGTTTTAGTTTAAGTTTGATTGGAGGGATCGTAGGCTTAGGAGCATATGTTTTTACAATTTTTCTCTGCCAAACAGATTTTGATAAAATTTCAAGTGGATATCTATCCATGATAAGTTTGAGTTGTTTTACAGTTTCTGTACTATCAGGAATAATAATTTCATTCACATTCTCCCCATACCACGCCTCTGAGACAAGTCTAGAGATCATACTGACGGCACGATCACCCGTGACTTTCCAGCTCCAAATTTTAGAGTATTTGTCAAGAACATACTCTAATGTGCCAATGTTTTCCATGGATGTTTCCATAATTTGTCGACAGAAAGTTTTTTTGACTTATGAATCTTCATATTTATCTCGATCATTAAAAAAGGAAATCAAAATCTACAAGAGTTAAAATATGATATCAATTTTTACTTATGGGGTAAATTTCCAGAGTTGATCTCTAGGCACAAAAATCGAAAAAATTCTTAAAAAAATCAAAATTAAACATATGAAAAATATCACTAAAGTTTGAAGGAGGATTTTTCCTCAAATAATGGAGATTGCTTATCCACATAATTAATCTTAAAAAATAATTAATAAATTAAAATAATATTTCAAAAAATTGAATCATAATAAATCAAAAATATTTTATAAAATTAAATTCATGATAAAAAAATCGAACAGGCAACATACGTTTAAACTTCATTAAATTTCATAGAGGTCATGGAATTCATTCAAAATGAAGAACCAGAAATTACAAAACCAATCATCATAGCTGCAATGCAAGATATGGGAAATGTTGGAAGTATAGTTGTAAATTTTATCAACGATTCACTTAGAACAAAAACATTCAGAACCGCAAAAACACCATTTCCAACATATATTGTTGATAGAGGAGGATATGTGGACATTCCTGATGAAAAGTGGGAATATAGATACACCGAGGATTTGATAGTTTTTGGTGGAGGTAAAGGACAACCACAAAGTAATAACGAATTAAATGAATTGTGTCAAGACGTTATAGATACTGCAAAAAAATATTCTGCAAAATTTATCTACACGTTAGGGGGATTTCATACGAATAGAATTTTCAATAATGAACCCAAAACATACATCACTACAACATCAAGAGAGCTGACAAAACAGATGGAGGGGTTAAACGTAGAAACCACCCCTCAAAAATCAATCATCACAGGTTTTAATGGATTGATTCTGGGGTTTGCAAAAATGAATAATATTCAAGGAATAGGAATGTATGGAGAACTAAATGAACCTGAAATACCACAATATAGATCAGCAATTAGTATCATCAAAACCATAGAAAAATTAACATATAGAAAATTAGGAGATACAAGTCAATTAGAAATTATGGCTCAAGAGATTGAAAGAAAATTTAAAAACTAAATTTAATGAGATTTCCCTACTTCATGAGCCTCTGTATTTTCATCATGACAATCACAGCTACAAAGATGAGTCTTGTGATTATTCATACAATCAATGCATTCAAAATGCTTCCTAGTTTCACATGCTGCACAAATCATCCTAATATCACTAAGAAATAGGAGGATTTGAATTTTTTCTATTTGATAGTCTCAATACTGGACTTCACTTCGTTCAAACAGATCATTTGTCAAATCCATGTATCCTTGTGGATCAAGTTCTTTAGCAAATCCTTTGTCGATATTAATTAGATATATTGAATGAAGATGAGCATTCAAAATATCATCATATTCTATTGGCGGATTTTTGTAGTACCGATCACAAAGATCTTTAATTCTCTGCACATCTGCTTTTTTTCGTGCATTTGGAGGCAATAGAAATATTTTAGAAATTGGTAACAATCCCACCACAGGAGTGGCCAAAGAGAACTTTGAGCAGTATTGACTATATCTTGCAATCTTACTCATTATTCTTGCAGAGAAATAATCGATAGTATCCATAGCATGTTCAGGAGGAGTAAATCCAGTTTCAATTTCAATAATATTATTCCCTCCACCTTTTTTTGCAAAAATATCACAAACAAGAATATCAGAAATGTCTTTTTCAACTTCAACAGTAAATCCCCTAGAGATTAGATTACTAGCACAGATTATCTCTAAAATAGAATGGTTGATTTTAACAAGATTTTTTTTATACATCCCAATCAATTGTTTCCCAACATGATTCAGCTTAGAAGCATCATTTTCTTTTAGATTTTTTGAGAGTTTTTCAGACATTTCAAAAATATCATTGCTGAATTTTTTCAAATCCATGATTTAAGATAGAATAATTTTAGTGGTTTAAGAATTAGTAGGGGTTGTTAAATTGACCTAGATTCAAGGCTCAAATCAAAGATAATTACTCAATTAAAATTGAAAATTAGCGAATTTTTATTCATACTTTGTCTTAACTGCAAAAATCAAAACAAATGCATGTGTATAACGATAAAGCCATAGTTATAGGATTATGCTCATTTGTAATTTTATTCTCATTAATTCCAACTTCTCAGGCAGTACTTTGGGATTTTATTGTAGAATTAGACATGGAAAAAGGCGCAGTATATGCGGGAGACACAGTAGTTGTGACTGGAAGAGTAGTAGACCACGCATATCAGCCTACTAGAGGCGTGGAAGTTTTAGTTAGAACAGGTGCAGAAACCACTAAAGCATTCACAAATCCTGATGGAGAATTTAAAGCACAATTTGTAAATTTCCAAAGAATACCAGGAACATATACCGTTAACGTAGTTGCTTCATGGTATGGGATGACAGGATTATCAAGTACTCAATTTCAAGTAAAAGGAGATGCAAATCCAGATTCATTGTTACAACAACAATTATCGACAGACGAAGCAAGAAAATATCTTGGCTCAAATGAAAGTGATTTTGATAGAAACCCAATAGGTCAAACTTTATTCAAATATTATCATGGATTACTTGACGAACTAATTGCAAAACAAAAAGAATCTCAAAAACCAATTGCAGAAGAGGTATTTTTAGAACAACAAAGAAGAATTGCTGAAAATCTTAGAAACCAAGCAATCGAGGAATACAAGCCAGGTTATGGCACTTATGGCGGTTACCAGTATGAAGATTATATCGGAGGCCTAAATCCAGAAATCAGAGGATTAGTAATCAATCAATTAAACTATACTCAAAATAACTTTTTAGATGCTCAAAAAATTAGAGCAGAAATTCTTGAGAATGGAGGAACATATGAGGAAGCAAGACAAGCATATCTAGACAGATTGTCAATCCCTAAAGAAATTCTTGAAAAATTTAATGAAATGTATTTAGACGATTCAGAAGAAGAGTCAGAACAATCAAGTGAAGAAATAGAATAGATAAATTCTACGCGTCTCTTATATTCAAAATTACATATTAAAAATTAATGAAAATAAATATCCCATTACCTTGTCCTTCATGTGGTGGAAAAATGTATTCAGTATCATACGATGCATCATTTTCAATTCTTAAAAAAAGAAGTTGGCAAGCATGTAAAGAATGTGATTTTGAAAGAAATTCAGAAGAGTTTAAGAAAAGCATTTGTTGCATATGACAGCATCATTCATTTTTCTAAACAAATTTTAATCCAAGTTAAAAATTAAAACAGATTGAAAGTATATCATAAATCAACCTGCATTACCTGCAAAAAGACAATCTCAAGTATTGAAAGAATAAAAATAGACATAGATGTACGAGATTTCTTCAAAGATCCTTTCACAGAAATTGAATTAAAAAAAATCATCAAAATGACAGGTAAAAAACCACAAGAATTGTTACGAAAAAGAGACAAAATGTACAAAGAATTAGATTTAGACAATATCAAAAAATCAGACAGTCAATTGATCAAATTAATGGTAAAGCATCCAGGCTTAATTTTACGACCAATCATAATAACAAAAAACAAAGCACATGTCGGAAAAATAGACGTAAAAGATTTGAAATAACCTAATCTGGATTTTCTTTGAATATCCTAATTGCTTCCAAATGAGAACAATTTGCCTTTAGTCCTTTTCCATGATGAAATTTATAGAAATTTTTGAAACCAGGGCATTCACAAGTGTCTGATGTTACAAAGTATGATTTTTCAGGATCAGATGAAGATTTTATTTGAAATAAATCCTCATCAATTTTTACCACACCACCACTTTCAACAAGTTTCTTGGCTTTTCTAATCGTATTTGCACTCATACAGTATCAACAAATCTCAAAGTTTTATCTGTTATTTTTCATATATTCATATAATGTTTAAATTCTATGATCGCATAAATTACAATGACGAGAGATTTGCTTTTCTGCCTCAGTAAAGCCTAGAATTCGTTTCACTCTCGTCTTTTTTAAAACTAGGTTATTTTTTGAACTCTACCAATTTTACCAGAATCTAACTCAACTTTAATTCCATGTGGATGAATGTGGCTGGACGTAAGAATTCGCTTAACAATACCAGAAGTCAATTTTCCTGAACGTTGATCTTGTTTTTGGACAATCTCCACCATCATGCCAATTGAAATATTATTTCTTGAGGGAATGTCATTCATAATATTCAGCAACAATGAAAGATTCTAAATCTTTGTTTTATAAAATAAAGGAGTTTTGAAATTTACTCAAAACGGAATTTCTAATTTTTGTGGCTTTGGAAGCATTCTCTGCAATAAACAGGTCTGTCTTCTCTTGGTTTGAATGGTACTTGACAATCAGTTCCACAATCCCCACATTTTGCATCATGCATTTCACGTGGTCTGTCGTCTCGATTACCAAATCTAGAACCTCTATCTCCACCAAATCCGCCAGATCTTCCACCGCCGGATCTTCCACCAAATCTACCCCCACCTTCTCTTGGTGCTGGTTTGTGGTTTTGGAAGCATTCTCTGCAATAAACAGGTCTGTCTTCTTTTGGTTTGAATGGTACTTGACATTCATTTCCACAGTCACCGCATTTTGCAGTGTGCATTTCTCTTTCTCTATCAAAGGACATGTCTTTTCTAAATCTGAGTAGTATTGTGCAGTAATAAACTGTGGGAAAAAACATCTATTGTTATAAACTAATTCTCTACTGACTGATTATTGGGCATGAAAAAGTACATCGCTACACGAATGGCCACAATGTTCGGAGTTTTGATGATTACATTATTGATTACAATTGCATTAGTAGGCTCCAACATGGATACAATTCTAAAACAAGGGATTGTTTTTCAAGTAAGATCTGAGATTACAGAGAATCCAGCCATTGCAGAAAGTTTCTCTTCAGTGGATGAATTTGAAGGATTTATTCAAAATCAGATTGATCAAAGAATCCAAATTTTAGGACTTGATGACCCCTGGTATTCACCTCAAAGAATTGGGGTAACAATGTACAAAATAATGCTGCTAGATTTTGGAAATGCGACATTTCTAACAAGTGATGAAGGATCTTCAGATGTAAAAGACATCCTATTTGAAAAACTCCCTAGAACAGTTTTGTTATTTACAACTGCAACAATCATCATATCAATTATAGGAATATTCCTGGGTGCTTTTTCTAGCAGTAAAGTTGGTTCAACAATTGATAGAATTACTTCAAGTTTTGCAATAATTAGTTCTAGTTTTCCCGTATGGTGGATAGGAATGCTAATGATCTTCCTGTTTGCATTTACATGGCAAATATTTCCTGCAAGAGCAACACCGGACATTCCATCATCAGATCCGACATATCTACTATCCTTACTATACCACATGGCATTACCATTAATTACAATTGTAATGATTGGGTTTGGTTCATGGGCATATCTGGTAAGAAATTTCATGGTGGGAATTATGCAAGAAGATTTCATCATAGCAAAAAAAACCATAGGGATTAATCAAAAGAAAATAATTTACACACATGCACTCAAAAATGCAGCCCCACCAATTGTTACAATTTTAGCTCTCAGTTTATCAGGGTCTCTTGGAGGAGCGATAATTACAGAAGCTGTTTTTGATTGGCCCGGAATGGGAAGACTGTATTTTGAAGCAATTACAGTAATGGACTTGCCTGTAATTATTGGTGCAACATATCTACTTACAGTATTTTTCCTAATTAGCATATTCATTGCAGATTTACTGTATGGCTATTTTGATCCTAGAGTGAGGACAGGTCAATGAGTAACATTACACCTCAGGAAATAAAACAAGAATTCATCAAAAGTAAGATGGGAATTGCAGGGATTTCAATTCTTTCAATCCTTGTCATAACATCAGTCATTGCAATGATCAGTATCCCTATTGAAACATTTCAAGAATGGAATAATCCAGGAAATTGGATTTCAAATCCAAAAGTCGCAATTCCAATTTGGGTAAATATTTTCATGGTTGAAAAAATCCCTGAACACAAAATTTTGAAAAATCCAAATATTGAAAAAAGATCAAATGCAGAGATAAATCTCACATCACATCAATTTGGATTAAATTATGATTACGATGATTTTCCAAATGATTTCATCTATGAATTCTCCACAGAGTATTCAGGATCACCTCTACTGCAAATGTCAGTAATTAGACCAGATGGAATTAAACTAGATTTGCTAACAACATCACTGCCATATTCTGATGGAAAAACTATACACAATGAAAGGATTTTCTCCACGGATAATTCAATAAAGAAAAACCTATTTTTACAATCAGAGAAATTTGAATTTGCATTTGAAAGACTGTCTACAGAAAACATTGTCTTTTCCAAAATTCAAACAAATGAGCCTTTGAAAGGAAATTATATTTTTTTAATTGATATGTATGGAGCAAATTCTGAAATACAAATTCAGGAATCACAATTAATCATCGGAGGCAAAGCATTTGGAATAATGGGAACTGATGAATTACGACGAGATTTAGCAATTGGACTTTTGTGGGGAACACCACTTGCATTGTTCATAGGATTAGTAGTTTCAATTGCATCAGTGGTGATGGGTTTGCTTTATGGAGTGTATGCAGGATACAAAGGCAAAAAGACAGATGAGACCATGATGAGGTTTAATGATGTAATTTACGCATTGCCAGCATTGCCATTTTTAATCATCCTATCAGTGACAATTAGCAATAGTATTTTTGTCATGGTAGGATTTTTAACAATTTTTGGATGGGTAGGCATTGCTAAAGTTGCTAGAAGTATGTCACTCCAAATCAAAACTAGAGGCTATGTAGATGCAGCAAACATGATGGGCCAGAAAGATTCCAAAATCATCTTGAAACACATAGTTCCACAATTATTGCCATATGCATTTGCAAGTATTGCAATTTCAGTTCCAGCTGCAATTACAACTGAAGCAGGGTTGAGTTTTCTAGGATTAGGAGATCCATCTTTTCCCACATGGGGACAAATTTTACATGATGCCAATACGTTTGGAGCAGCATCTAGAGGAATGTGGTGGTGGATTATGCCTCCTGGAATAATGATTGCCATTACAGGATTAGCTTTTGTGTTTATTGGGAATGCACTTGATGCAATAGTTAATCCAAAATTGAAAAGATAGTAAATTAGAGATCGAATTTTCGAATTAATTCAATAGCACCATCATTTAGTTTAATTGAATAGCAGGCTGAATTTTTATCATTAATTGCTGCCAAATTGTTGGCAAATACTTTTTTGCTGTGACCGCCATATGATGCCTTATCTGATTCATCAAAGCAAATAGACATTTGTTTCATGTTTTGGTTATTTTTTAGAAGAAATGCAATAAACTTTTGATAGTTATCAGTGTCAAACCAGTCTATGTTTTTTTCTTCACTTATTCCAATCCAAATTTCAATAGAGTTCTGATATAGAACTTTTTTTCTTAATTCTTCTAATGCCATCTCTAATCAACTAAAAGTCTGCTCTTTGCATTTTAGAACCACATCGTGGACAAGTGCCGCCTTTGTGCTTGTTATTACAAACAAGGCAAACATATCGAACTCCACTAGATCCTCCCTGTGAACCCATACCAAAGAATCCACCACTGCCAGTTCCTGAATCTCCACCATAATTACTGCCATTACTCATTTGTCTTCGCCTCATAATCATAGGCAACAAAATGAAAATTGCCATTACTGCACCTATGCTGATATACCATGGAACACCAAGATATCCAAGACCAATTTGTAACCCAATACTAAACACCAAAGAAGCACCTAGGAAAATATAATATCTTTTTAGCTGAGGATTCAATTCAATAAAAGTATCTTTAAAACGGATATAAAGTTTCTTCAGTTTTTTTCAGGCTGGTCAGCAGGTTTTTTGTAAAATTATTCAATAGAAAGTGGAATAGTATTTCCATTACTATCCCATGCAAAAATAGAATCATCATCATATGGAGATTTGACAATCATTGAAACCAATCCAAAGAAATTATGCAAATCAGTTACTGAAGGTTCTGCAGAACCACTTGGATGAGAATGCACAATTCCAACATAACTCATATCAAAAGGTAAAAAAGAATGTGGGAATCCTGCAAAAGTAGGTCCAGTTTCACTAAAAGGCGGAATAACTAATCCATCTATTTTGATTTCACCGTTTTTTGATTTTCCTTTTAAAATTAAAATTCCTTCATTAGGATGTTTCATTTGACAAAAGGACAATATACTATCAAGAACTTCTTTTTTCAATAAAACTTTGCGTTCATATTTTTTCTTGTTAAATAACATATCAAGTATTCAGTATAGAACTAATTTAATTTTAAGATGTTAAAACAGTATATCGAGTATTAGAAAATTGTCTTAGTTTTTGTTCAATTTCAGAGACTAGTTCAGGGATTTTTGAATCAATTTCATTAATTTCACCTTGAAAAGTTTCAGATTTTAGTTGTGATTCATCCAAGGCGGAGGTATTTTTGGCAAGATCATTTTCTAATGAAATTAATTCTTTAGGCATCAGGGAATTCAGGTCATTTTGGATCTTTTGATATTTTTTATGGTACTCTGAAACTTGGTGCACAAATACATCCAAGGACTCTTCTGTTTCAGTTATCTGAGAAAATGTTTTCTCAACATCCTTTACAGAGATAGAACCCGATGAAACTCCTTTTCGGACATTTTCAAGTATAGTAATAATAGAATCCTTATTTTCACTAGTCATTATATCAAATGGCTCAGAAACTAAATTAGATAGAATGCTTTTTTGATCCTTATCTAATGATGAAGCATATTCATATCTACTTAGAGGACGAGAGATTTTTGTAAATTGTGTGTTAATTTGATTTTTGATTTTAGATTTTCCATTTACGTGTGTATCTAAAGTGTTTTTTAAGTTTTGATATTTTTTATAATTGTCAGAGGACTTTATCTCATCGATTTTTATTTGAATGGACGATATTTTTTCATTTAGTTTAATCGTATTTTTTGTAATATCATCAATTTTTTGAGATTGCTCTTTACGTAACTTTGTAAAATTTTTAATTTGCTTTATGATATCAAGTGTTTCTTGAGAAAGGGACTTGGTAGAATCATAATTTTTCAATAAATCATTAATTTCAGAGTGATTGGAATTCATCACTGAAAGATTTTCTTTTAGTTGGGATGCATATTTTTTGGCAAAAATATGAATTACTCTAGTTTGACGTCCCAACACATCACCCACTTTTTTAAGAATAAGACTCAATACAGAATTTAATTTTTCAGCATCTTCAAAAGAAGATATTTTTGGTAATGAAACAACATCTTTTTTGATCATATCAATAACTTGTTTTTTACCTCTAACTACAATAATTGCCAAATGTTTGTCTACATCATCCATGTTGAGATTATCTTTTTCAAGGACATTACCGATTTTCATCAATTCTTCAATTAGAGGAACAGTTTTGTTTCTCAGATTATTTATTTCAGATAAGGTTTGGGACTTTCTCAAATTAGAAAGATCATTTATAATTTTTGGAACATCTTCAAGTGAAATTTCCTTATTTTGAGGTATTTCATCAACAGATGTATCTTCTTGTTTCTTTTTCCCCCATCCAAAGACCATTTGATATTATTCTCTTCAGGGGATTAAAAATGGTTGTTCAGCTAAAATTTAAAATTGTGCAATATCACGATAGGAGTATGGTAAAAAAGGCACATCATACTGGAACGGTTAAAAAAACAATCAGGATTAAAGCATCAAAAGATAAGGTTTGGAGAAAAATTAGCAATATTGTAGGATTGCCCACATGGGTTGTAGATGTTAAAAAAACAGTATACTTGACAAAAAAGAAAACAGACGTAGGCGCTATTAGATTAATCACATTTGAAGATGGTAATAAAATTGAAGAACATGTTGTTGCATGGAAAAAAAGCAAGTATTTCACATATATCGCAACTGAAGGATTGCCATTAAGAGCATATGTTGCAACAATTTCAATCAAACCAAAATCTAAAAATTGGGTAGAGTTGACATGGCAATCATATCTTAATAGTGAGAAAATGTCTGAAAAAGAATTTTTAGATTTTATAGTGTTTTTGGCAGCATTTTATGAAGCATCACTTGAAAATCTCAAGGCATTACTTGAAAAATAACACTAGTAAATTTCAAGGTCAAAATGTAAATACGATAAATCAGAAAAAAAAATATGAGTGACATGAGATTTATCATTATAGGGATTGCCCTAGTCTTTGTAGGATTTCTCATCCTAGGGATATTTGGAGAGAATTTTCAAGCCGCCACTCTAGAATCAAATGAGTTTGGAACATGTTACGAATATTCCGATAATTCCCCCCCAGTAGAAATTAATTGTTCATTTAAGATATTTGACCAGACCGTATTCTTTGGTTTCATTTTAGGATTCATTGCAGCTGGAATTCTTTCGCTCATTAAAGGAGTTAGAGGAGATTGGGATAACAGAGTTAAACCTGAAGATATTGTAGGACCAGGGAATAATCAAAAC
The DNA here is from genome assembly GCF_054095835.1 of Candidatus Nitrosopumilus sp. bin_7KS. Lineage (NCBI taxonomy): Archaea > Thermoproteati > Nitrososphaerota > Nitrososphaeria > Nitrosopumilales > Nitrosopumilaceae > Nitrosopumilus > Candidatus Nitrosopumilus sp. bin_7KS. The sequence goes on from NZ_JBSWSO010000006.1 coordinate 203,566, forward strand.
GATAATTCCAAGAATCCAGACAAGGATTAATTCTGTTTTTTAGATTTTAGTTTCTCTAATTTTTCATCTTCCATTTTCTGGAAATATACTTCTTCATAAGGCATTTTTTCTCTATTCCACATTACAAAATTTACATTTAAGCTTGAAGAATGATTTGTACTAGTTCAGGCTAAAAAAAGTATAAATTCTAAGATTCAGACTCGATGATGTTTTTCATTGAATTGAACATCTCACCCAGTTCATTCATTCTTTGATCAAATTGAACATCAGTCAGTTCATCAGGTTTGTTCAAAGTAATTACAACTTCAGAAACATCACCGTTTGAAACAACTCTCATTGGAACATCCCATTTAGATTCTTCATCAACATATTGATGATCTAAAATTCCAAGAGATTTATTTTCAGCAAATTTTAGCATTGATTTTCCATGAGGTCCAGTAAATGACCACCAACCAGAATCATTGATTTTTGCATCAGGCATCATTTTTGGAGGTATCCTCAAAATTGCATCAAATGCATCGCCTGTTTTCTTTTCTACAGAAAATGTAATAGTTCTGGATCTGCCCATGACATGAATTTCAAATAATGATTAAAAAAGATATAGTAGTAATCATCAGGCACAATAATACTATTTATTTAAAAATTCTTTGATCTTTTTGAGATTAGTAACATTGGATTCATGAAACATCACCATTGATTCAGATAAAGAAGTAGGCAATACAGATTTAAGATTATTAACTAATTCATCGCCGCTGGAAATCATATTATCAATTAATTTATCGATTTCGTTTTTCTCATCAACCATTAGAATTACTAGGGATCTATTCTTAATTATCTTTTTTTATCAGAGTAGAAGTAGCACGTACGTTCTTTAGTTTTTGAATATTCCATGAAACAATTTCTCTTATTTTTTCAAAATTTTCTGCTTGTAATTTTACCATCATATCATGAGTACCAATGGTTTCAAAAACATCAACTACCTGTTCAAGTTCTTTGAGTTGTTCTATAATTGCCTCTTCAGCACCAAGTTCACAATTTAGCATCACATATGCATCAGTCATGAAATAAACAATAAACTATGATTATTTAAAGCTGGAGAATTTCAGTTATAGATTACCACTTTACATGAACCAAATCTTTGAGATTTCTTCTAGGTTTAGCAAACTTTGTTTGTTCAGGATATCCTATGCAAAGGACAGATGAGGGGACTAAATCAGTTTCGATAGCATCCATTACTTTTTGTTCATCAAACATTCCAATCCAAATAGAACTTAATCCTAAAGCTTGAGCAGCTAGTTGCGAATATCCTGCAGCAAGAGTTGCATCCTGAATGGCAAATTTTTTCAAAATATCATCAGGGAAATCAAACTTTACTCTAGAAGGATTTTTGCAGAAAACTAACACAACAGGTGCATCAACGTATGGTTGTTTGTTACACGCCTCAACTAGGAGTTTTTTTATTTTTGGACTTTTGATATAAAATACTTCAAATCCTTGAAAGTTTCCTGCTGTTGGAGCAGTATCTGCTGCTGCAATTATTTTATCAACCTTGGTAGTTTCAACAGGTTTGTCAGAGAATTTTCGAGTAGAACGCCTCTTTGCCATTACTGCAAACAAATCAGTGTCGACAACTTCAGTCGGCCCAGAAGTTAAAATGAAATCAAGTAATTGATTTCGGATATTTGGATTATCAGAAACAGGGATATCATCAGGTTCATAACCTAAAGGAAAAATTTTTTCTGGTTGTTTTTCTGAACCCATAAGATACTTGTAAAAATATCATATTAAAGAATTATAAAAATTACAAATAGTAGAAATTAATCATTCTGCTTCAAATTTATCACAGCCAGATGTACATGGTTTGTTCATGACACCCTCACATGCACCCAAATCATTGTGCATTATTCGATGATGACCACAAATTTTACATTTTTCCCGAAAATGAGAAATCAATTCAGCATTAGAAAGATCAGAATCTTGAATTTTTGATTCAATCTCAGATGTCATGGTAATTTTGAGCAATCATGTTAGTTTAAACATTTTGAATAAATTATAAAATAAAAGATCAAGAATGGCAATGTAGAAATTGGAACCTCATCGTAAATTCAATTTGGGGCGAGTCAGACGTTATTTTGAAGATAAGGGTCAGATGCCTTTTAAGACCATCTTTTTTGTTTTAATTCCCTCTCCCAGCACAAGATTCACAACTTGAGAAAAGGAGATGGATTCATTGGTATTTAGAATAAGATTAGATTGAATAGCTCTAAGACTTTTGGATATATCTCCATCCATGCTTATAGTTACTCGAACAAAATTTGAATTATTTTTTCTTGTTAACTCATCAGAATAGTATGTATTGCATTTTTTAGAACAAAAAATGGCATTTTTTACAAGGGAATTTTTTCCACAATATTTACATTTCATGATATTAAACAAACATGGATTAATTCTCTATATATCTCATTTTTTCTTATTTTAGATTTAATGTTGTAACATACTTCTAGAGATTATACCAATTTTTAGAATAATATTCAAAATGTGAAATTATTTGTACTGGTAGTTTCCCAATCAACCTATGAAAGGAGATTTACCCGCTGAATGTCTAGACTGCGGGGAACAATGTACGTATTCTAAAAAACTAGGTCAAACTCATTCAGATTATTTGAAAAAACATCGATGTCCAAAATGTGGAGCATTTGCATTAAAAACTAAAAGTTTAGAAATTTAATTCTGTAGGAAACAAGTTATGGGATTGGAGAATCAAGAATTCCATTCGCTACAAAAATCATCAATAGTACTGGAATTCCAGTACCTAAGAAAATTCCAGTTAAAACTAAACGATCTATTCTATCCATAGTATATTAAAAATTAATTTTATTGTTTCTATTATACCTTCATGTATTTCATTATAATTTCAAAAGATGAAATTAGTATGTCAAGTACGCCGAGAGAGGGATTCGAACCCCCGCACGCTTGCGCGTAGCCGTTTTCGAGACGGCCGCCGTACTACTTGGCTATCTCGGCATCTATTCTCAGAATAACTCCATAATAAAGCAAATCAGAAAAAACAATAAAGATCAAAGATGATCAATATCAAATAATTCATCATTGAATTTCTTTTTGATTTGATCCTTTGTTCTATTCCATTTCTCATCACTTACAGTGTTTGAAAAAATAGAGTGAAACCCATCAAATGCATCATCATCTAAATTAGAAACAATTTCTTGTTTTTCTAATTCATTAAATGGAAAATAAGAAACAATTTTGGAAATAGTTTCATTAGAATCATATTTTATTTCAAAAATTTTGTCTTTCAGATGTAAAGGCAAGTCAACTGGCAATAATCATCAAGAGATTATCTGTATATTAAAATCGATTTCAAAAATCATAATAAAACATCGATCAAAGTTAAAAGATAAACACAAAATACCTCATAGACGCAACAAATTCTATGGGACTAAACCTAAAGGATTTGGTAGTAAGAGAGAAAACCACCCTAGAGGCATTTTCAAATAAAGTAATTGCAATAGATGCATACAATGCAATTTACCAATTCTTGGCAAGTATTAGAGGCCCAGACGGATTACAATTAACTGATTCTGAAGGAAGAATTACCAGTCATCTAAGTGGATTACTGTATAGAAATGTGAATTTTCTTTCATTAGGAATTCAACCAGTATATGTTTTTGATGGAAAGCCACCATCATTGAAAACTGCAGAAATTGAGCGAAGAAAGCAAATCAAAAGAGATGCCACTGTGAAATATGAAAAAGCTATTGCAGAAGGAAATATGGAAGATGCAAGAAAATTTGCACAACAAACAACTAGTATGCGAGATGGGATGGTAAAAGAATCAAAACAATTTCTAACATATTTTGGCATCCCATACATTGAAGCACCATCAGAAGGTGAAGCAACTGCAGCACATCTAACAAACACAGGACAAGCATATGCATCAGCTAGTCAAGATTATGACTCCATATTATGTGGAGCAAAAAGACTAGTAAGAAATTTTACAAGTAGTGGAAGAAGAAAAATTCCAAATAGAAATACGTACATCGATGTATTGCCAGAAATTATTGAGACTCAGAAAACACTAGATGGAATTGGATTAACCAGAGAAGAACTAATTGATGTTGGAATTTTAATTGGAACTGATTTTAATCCAAATGGATTTGAGAGAGTAGGTCCAAAGACTGCAATGAAGTTAATTAAACAGCATTCAAGGTTGGAAGACATCCCCCAAATTCAAGAACAGTTATCAGGAATTGATTTCCAACAAATACGAAAAATATTCTTAAATCCAGAAGTAGCAGATGTCGATGAGATTGTGTTTAATGAAGTAGATTATGAAGGAGTCATGAAGTATCTTAAAGAAAGAAGTTTCTCCGAAGACAGAATCCAATCTACTTTAAACAGATTGAAAAAAGCATTGGAGAAAAAGAGTCAAAATCTCGATCAATGGTTCTAAGATTTCAATTTAATAACTAGTCAATATAATTTTAAAAAATGACTCAAACAGAAGCTAGGAAAACTCTGAAAGACGCCCCAATAATGTGGAGAAGAATCAATTCCATAGGCGTAATTTTGGATTGTAATTCAACATATGCGGCAAATCTAGGCTATGCAAAATCAGAAATTCTTGGGAAACCAATCTTTGAGCACGTACCAAAAGACTCTTGGGGAGACATGAATAATTCACTAAAAATATGGTTTGAGACAGGTAAGGTGACAGATAGAAAAATAACCTTCAAAAAACAAAATGGAGATACTTTTTCAGGATTATTACAGGCAACTAGTCTATATGATGAAAATAAAAATCTGTTAGGAAGCAATACAGTGATTTTTGATTTAGCACAAATGTCAGATGAAAAAATAAAAGAATATGAAGAATTTTTCAAAGAATCAATCAAAAGATTAGAGGAAATTAAAGAAAAAGAATACGATCAATTTGATGAAAATTCAAAATCAGAATATGATGGACTAAAGGAAATGTTTGAAATGTTATCTAAAATTAAATTAGATGATTTAAAAAAATAGTTATTTGGAATGTGCTTTAATAGATTTTTGCAATTCATCAAAAACTTGTTGAACTTCAGTTACTGCAGTACCATCTTCTAAAGTACTGACATCACCTATTTTTTCATTATTTCCAATTGCTTTTAGTAATCGCCTCATTATTTTTCCACTACGAGTTTTAGGTAATTTAGAAACAAAATAGATTTGTTTTGGAGTTGCAATTGCACCAATATCAGTTCTAATTTTATTTGATAATTCTTTTTCTAAAATATCAGTGTCATTAGAAACACCTTGTTTTAGTACAACAAATGCAATAATCACCTCACCTTTAACTTCATCAGGAATACCACATGCCGCAGATTCTGCAACACTTGGATGAGAAACCATGCAACTTTCAAGTTCAGCAGTACCAATTCTATGACCTGCAACTTTGAGAACATCATCTGCACGACCTAACAACCAAATATAATCATCATCATCTTTCATAGCATAATCACCAGGATAGTAGCAATTTTCATATTTTGACCAGTAAACTGTCTTGTATTTTTCAGCATCACCCCACAATGTCAAAAGCATTCCCGGCCAAGGATTCTTGATTACAAGATATCCTTTAGTATTTGCAGGAACATCATCTCCATTTTCATCAACTATAGTGATATTTACGCCTGGAATTGGCAGAGTTCCTGAACCAGGCTTTAGTGGAATAGTCTCCAATCCAGGCAGAGAAGAGATTAGCATTCCACCAGTTTCAGTTTGCCACCAAGTATCAATAATTGGGCATTTTTCTTTTCCTATAGTTTTGAAATACCATTTCCAAACTTCAGGATTTATCGGCTCCCCAACTGTTCCAAGTAATCTTAATTTCGATAGATCAAAAGAATTTGGAATATCATCTCCAAATTTCATAAACATTCTCAGAGCAGTTGGAGTTGTGTAAAAAATTGTAACGTTATATTTTTGTAAAATTTTCCACATTCGGGATGGATCAGGAAAATCAGGTGCTCCTTCATACATCACTTGTGTTGCACCATGAAGAAACGGAGCATAAACAACATAACTATGTCCAGTTACCCAACCAATGTCAGCAGTACAAAAAAATACGTCTGAATCTTTAATGTCAAATGCCCATTTGAATGTCGAATACAAATGTGTCAAGTATCCCCCAGTACCATGTAACACACCTTTTGGTTTTCCTGTAGTTCCCGAAGTATACAAAATGTAAAGAGGGTGATCACTAGGTAATTCTTCAGCAGGACAAGAATCTGAAACACTGTCAATTAATTCCGTCCAGAGTTTATCTTTAGATGACATTGAAATTTTATTTTTTGCTCTCTCAAATACTACCACATGTTCAACAAAATCCAATTCGCTTATTGCTTCATCAATTACATCCTTTAGTGGAACAATTTTCCCCCGTCTGTATCCACCATCAGCAGTAATGATGATTTTGGAGTTTGAGTCAGTTACTCTGTCTTTAATTGATGTTGCACTAAACCCTGAAAAAATTACAGTGTGGATAGCACCAATTCTAGCACATGCTAACATTGCAATTGGTAGTTCTGGAACCATCGGAAGATAAATTGTAACTCGGTCTCCTTTTTTGACACCGAGGGATTTTAGTACATTTGCAAACTTTTGTACTTGAGTAAACATCTGCCCATATGTGAGATTTCGTGATTCCCCATTTTCCCCCTCCCATAGAATTGCAGATTTATCAGATTTTGAGGCCTGATGGATATCTAGTGCGTTATAAGAGGCGTTAATCGTGCCTCCAACGAACCATTTGGCAAATGGAGGTTTCCAATCCAGCGTTTTTTCCCAAAGAGAGAACCAGGACAAATTCTTTGCCTGTTCATCCCAAAACGATACAAAGTCAGCATCAGATTTTTTTCTTAAAGTATCATCATTATTTCCAAGCCCAATATTAAAAATCTCAGACATCAAAAAGTGTATGAAGTTAGATCTTTCTAAGTGTTAAAAAATAATATAAAAAAATTATTGTGCTTCCATTCTTGCAAGCCAATCGTTATCATTGTCGTCGTTTGAAGTTTCTGCTGTCACCTGTTGGGGTGGTTCTGGAAATGCAAATGCTACCTCAGATTCTTTTGGAGGTTCTGGTATAGGGGTACTAGGTGCCTCAATTAGTCCTGAAGGTATTATTGTTGATTCGACTGGTACTTCTGGAAGTATTGTCTGAACAACTTGTTGTTCGTGTTCAGTGGTCTCCAGATATGAACGGGCTGATTCTTGGATGTCTGGTGTTGAAGGGGCTGTTATCTGCTGCACTTCCAATTCAAGGTCTGCAATTCGGCTCTTTACATTTGCGATTTCTGCTGTTTCGTGAGTTACATGCTCAATTACCTCAGTTGTGCATGATTTCACAGTCTCAAATGTTGCATCAGAGATTTCATTGCTCTTAAATTGTACTTTTGCATCAAACGATAACATTTTTGCAGACTTCATTTGATCATCTAACTCTGTCAATCTTGTTTCAAGTATTGCTTTGATTTCACGTTCTGTTTCATCTAATGATACAAGTTTTGACTTGTATTTTTCATGAATGATTTCTGCATCTGTTTTCATGTCATCATTTTCAGAAACTATGTCAATCAATGCTTTCAATCGACGTAGAGTTAATTGTTTTTCACGAATGAGTCTTTGTGAGTCGAGTCTCCATTTTGGAATAAATATAACAACTTCTCCTTGAACGACTAGTTGCTCATATTGGATTTGCTGTAATCCTTGTGAACCGCAGTCAATTCCGACGGATTGAATACTTCCGTCAAAGTCAGTTATTGTTCCTACGACTTTACCCATGAATGTTCCGTACATGTCTTTGACATTTTTACCGATAATTTCGATATCGTCGTTTGTCATGTGTGATACTTTAGAGATTTGTATAACCGGCAAAGTGTAAGAAATAGTTTTAGTTTTAGTAAGATTAAATTAACTAACTCAGCATCGCCTGAAATTTAGCAATTTTAAAATTTAGAGACAAAATAGTAGGCTCATGATTCAAAAAGAAGAACTTGAACAAATTTTGAATTTTGTCGCAAGTCGATGGACTGAAGCCACAAAGGATCCAAATAACAAAGCAATGGAGACATTACCAAATGATTTCTGGATGAATTCAATTGGAGGAAAAACAGCTAAAAAAGGATTCTGGGTTACAACGCTTCTATACACTGAAAATGAAGAAGATGCAGAAGGATTCAAGCAAGTGTTATTGAGATGGCAAGCAAAAGGTCAAGACAAAAATAGAGACAAAGGACCCGATCTGATTCAAATTGGAAAAAAGAAATAGACTATTAATAATTGTGAAACAGCATATTCGTAGTGTCTGAATTCTCAATTAAAGAAAAAAATATTCTGTCAGATCACTTTTCAAACACGGAAGGCAATGTCTTTGCAATAATTACTCCACGACAAGTTGATCGTGGTGCATTGATGTCAAGATATAGTAGAACAGACAAAAGCATGAGACGAATTTTCCTTGACGAATTTTTACAAAATAAAACTAGAGGTGAAGAATTTTACAACAGAGTTCTCTTAGAGTATGGTGATGATTCTGTTGCAGAGTTAGGAGAAGCACAAATTGCCATTGAAGGATTATCAAACATTGCAGTAAAAAAAATTGAAGATAGAAGAATAGGATTATCATATTTAGAAAAATCATCAAGATATGTTGCATGGAACAAAAAAGAAAATGGAAAGTATAGATTTTACAGAGATCCTGAAATAATGAAATCTCGTTTTGCAGATATGTATGAGGAGAGTTGTAATTTTTCATTTGATGTTTATTCAAAAAACATTGAACCAATGATAAATTATGTCAGAGAAAAATATCCAATTGAAAAATATAGTTTCAAAGATTCAAAAGATGGAAAAGAGAAATTGTTTTCAAAATTAAAAAATGAATCAGATATAAAATCTGCAAACATGATCTATAGAGGGTCAACTAAAGCCAAAGCTCTCGATATTCTCAGAGGACTTTTACCTGCATCAACTTTGACCAATGTTGGAATTACTGGAAACGGAAGAGCGTTTGAATATCTACTTACTGTGTTAGGTTCATCTGAACTAAAAGAAGAGCAAGATTTAGCCTCAAAAATCAAAAAAGAACTGGATACTACAATCAAATCATTTGTGAGACGAGCAGATGACAAATATGGAAAAGCATTCCAAAAATATCTCAGAGATATAAAAAACAAATCAAAATCAATCACATCTAAAGAAATTAAATCAAATCCAAAGAAAGGCACAGTTACTAAACTGGTATACTATGAATCAGAGAAAAATTCTATTGACACAATAATTACAAGTATTATGTATGAACAGTCACCTAGCACATCATACCAAGATATACTACAACAAGTAAAAAAAATATCAAAAGACAAAAAAATTAAAATCATTAATGAATTTACAAAAATCCGTACAAATAGACGTCATAGACCATCAAGGGCCTTTGAAAATATCTATTATACTTTTGATTTATGTAACAATTTTGGAATGTTTAGAGATTTTCATAGACACAGGGCACTTACACTTGAGAGACAATTACTAACAACAGATCATGGATACAGCATTCCAAATGAAATTAAAGTTTTAGGAATTGAAAAAGAGTTCAAAGACTGTATGAACAAAACAAAAGAAACATTTGATAAGATTAGAGTTAAACTTCCAGAACAAGGGCAGTATGTCGTAAACTTTGGATACAACTACCCATATTTTATGAAAATGAATTTAAGAGAAGCATGTCACTTAATCGAATTAAGAACCGTTCCACAAGGACATGTAGATTATAGAAGAGTTGCACAACAAATGTTTAAACAAATTAACAAAGTTCATCCAAATCTCAGCAAAATTATGAAATATGTTGACATGAAAGAATATGATTTAGAAAGATTTGAATCTGAAAAAAGAACTGAAGAAAAGCGAAAGAAATTAAAAAAATAGAAAAATATACTAATATCAGAATAATTAAAAAATATCATGACAGAAAAAATTGTGAAAAAACCTGAAGAATGGAAAGAACAGTTAACTCCTGATCAATATGAAATTTGTATCAATCATGGAACAGAGCCACCATTTACTGGTAAATACAACAATACCAAACTAGAAGGAGCTTTCAAATGCACGTGCTGTGGTGAAGAATTATTCTCATCAGATTCAAAATTTGATTCAGGGTCAGGATGGCCAAGTTTCTGGAAACCAATATCTGAAGAAAAGATAGAATACGTTTCAGATAATGCATATGGGATGATTCGTACTGAAGTTAATTGTAACAAATGCGGAGCACACTTAGGTCACGTATTTGACGATGGCCCTCAGCCTACAAATCAAAGATATTGTATTAATTCAATTTCATTACAACATGAAAAAGATGATGATATACAATAGTCATCAATTAACAAAGGCGTGTTAATTGTGAAAGAATATTCAAAAATTATTAATAAAACACAATTAAGGATAATAAAATCAAGAAGAATATTATGAACCACAAAAACGAAACAAAAAGGAAAGAAATGATTTGAGAATCATATTATGCGGTTTTGGGGTTGTAGGTCAAAGCTTGGTAAAATTATTTGAATCAAGAGCAGATGATCTATATGCAAAATATGGATTAAAGCCAAGGGTGGTAGGAGTCTTCGATAGTAAAGGAAGTGCAGTAGACCCATCAGGATTAAATTTTAGTAAACTAATTGATGCAAAGAAAAATTTTGGAACGGTAAAAAATTATTCAGATTCTAAAAATTCAATGTCTGGAATTGACATGCTAAAAAACGTAGAAGCTGATGTGTTAATTGAGACTACAGCAAGCAATTACAAAGATGCAGAACCTGGAATGACTCACATAACTACTGCTATGAAAAAAGGCATGCATGTGATATCTGTAAATAAAGGGCCACTGGCATTAGCATTCCCATCATTGCTAGAACTTGCAACATACAATCAAGTGATGTTTAAATTTAGCGGGACAGTTGGAGGCGGAACTCCAATTCTAGATTATGCAAAAAATAGCCTTAGTGGTGAAAGAATTACATCATTTGCAGGAATTCTCAATGGAACTACAAATTACATTTTAACAAATATGGGAACAGGTGTAACTTATGAAGAAGCTCTCAAAGATGCAAAAGACAAAGGGTATGTTGAAGCAGATGAATCACTAGATTTAGACGGATTAGACGCTGCAGCAAAACTAGTCATCCTTGCTAATTGGATTATGGGAATGAAAGTGACACTTCCAGACATCAACTGTACAGGAATTAGAAAAGTCACAGTAGATGATATCAAAAAGGCTGCCAAAAATAATTGTGCAATTAAACTAATCGCATCTTGCAACAAAGAACTTGTTGTAGGACCAAAAGAAGTATCAAACGATGATCCACTCTGTGTGAATGGAACATTAAACGCAATTGCTTTCACATCTGAGCATTCAGGCACCCAGACAATTATCGGTAAAGGTGCAGGAGGCATGGAAACTGCTAGTTCAATTCTCAGGGACTTGTTAGACATTAGACAAGAGATTGCCAGAGATTGAAGTCCAACTTAATTTCCAAAAGTGAAACTAGCACACTGCTAAAAACAGTTTCAGAGAAATGGGGAATGGAACTTCCTAAAATGAAAAATGTTAAAGTTCATCAAATTTTAGATGATGCACAAATTATCACAGGAGACGGATTAAAAATACTTAAAGTTGATGAAGATTATTTTCCATTTTTATCTGAAATTGAAATGTTAGAAAAATTTCCAACAGTTACAGTTGACATGGGAGCAGTGAAATTTATGTGTAAGGGGGCAAATTTGATGAGGCCAGGAATTAAAAAATTTACAGAGTTTGAAAAAGATAAGATAGTATGCATTGTTGAGGAATCTCAACACAAGTTTTTAGCAGTTGGAAAGTCATTGGTAAGTAGTTCAGAACTAGAAACCATGGAAAAAGGAGAGGTTATAAAAAATATGCATTACATCTCAGATAGATTCTGGGAGACAGGAAAAACCATTTACGATTAAAACTAATTTTGAAAAAAGAATTTTTTATTTAATGTCTTCTGTAAATTCTTCAGTACCATCTTTAGTGATCACGAGGATATCCAATCCATCACCACTAGCAGAATCTCTAAGAGCTGCTGAACGGACTGCCCGTTTTGCCAAATCTACGGCTTCATCTCTACTCATGTTTGGTTTGAATTGAGGATCCAAAACACCCAATGCCATTTCTGCACCAGTTCCTACTGCTGCATAATCATCAGGAAGTACTGAACCTAATGGGTCTAATGTGTACATGATTGGTTTGTCGACGACACCACCAACAATTACCTGAGTTAGTAATGGGAAGTATCTTCTCTCATACATCATATTGGACATCATTTTGGCCACTGTATTTGGAGGAACATCTCTTTTGAGTTCCATTTTTCTAATTTTAGCTAAAGCAGAAATTTGTAATGATAGAATTTGCATGTCGGCTACAAGACCAGCACAGGTTGCACCAACTTTGTTAGTAATAGGAAATGTTTTCTTTGTGGATTTACTTACCAAAAAGTTTCCAAATGCGATCCTTTTCTCACTTGCGAGAACAATACCACCATCAAAAGTAATTCCAACAGCAGTTGCTCCTGGCATATACATTGACATATTTCAAATAATTTTGCCGCATAATAAAGGGCTTTCTACATTTAACGTGTAATTTGTGGGCAAAATAATTATACTGAAAATTCAAGGTAGACTCATGACCTCTGCTGAAATTCGAGAGAAAATTCTAAACGATGTAGTGTTCATGGGTTTAAGATCTGCAATTGGTGTGATCTTTATTCTTCATGGAATTTCAAAGTTTAGTTCAGGATTTGCAGAGAATTTGCCAAACATGGGGTTGCCTGCAGAATTACAAATTCCAATCGCATTAGCAGAACTAGTTCCAGGAATTTTACTAATCATCGGAGTTCTAAGTAGACTATCTGCATCATTAATTTCAATCATTATGCTTGGTGCAATTTTCATGGTCAAAGGAGCATCAAGCATTACAGGTAAAGGAGGAGTGGAATTAGATTTAATTTTACTTGCAGTAGCACTTGTAATTATGATAGTAGGCCCAGGTAGAATATCACTTGCTCAAGCTATCAAAAAATTACCTAGATGTCTCCACTAGGAATTTCCAAAATTATTCATTATCTCACACATACACTTTGTAGTTTTCTTTAACAAATCAATTCTTGCAAATTCGTTTGGCGAGTGAATTCTTGAAAACATGTATGTGCTTCCAATAGATATGCAAGGGGCATTTAGAATTTCAACAAATGGATACATCGGACCAGTACCGGCATTTGAAACATTAAGAATAGATTTACCAAATGACTTGTCTGCCGCATCCTTTACTTGAGATACAAAAGGATTGGAAGAATCAGTCCTAGCAGCTGCCTCACCGTGATATACTTTGATACCAACATCGGAAAATCCTTTTGATTTTAAGTGGTTTTTTAATCGTAAAACTTGTTTTTTAGGATCCATTTTAGGGATTAATCTAAAGTCAATCTTCACAAGGGCACTGCCAGGAAGAACAGTTTTTGCACCATCACCAATGTATCCTGAAACAAAACCTGCAATGTTACAAGTTGCCCCTCCAACTAGAGCCTTTTTTGCATCCATCCCTTTTTTGTTTCCTACAAATGACTTTATTCCAAACTCTTTTTTGAATACACTTTCATCAAAGGGTTCCTCTCGTATTATTTTCAAATCATTTTTTGAAAAAGATGATACTTCATCATACCAGCCTTTAACGAGGACTTTGCCATCAGAATTTCTCAGAGTATTTACAACCTCAATTAAACGCCATGCCGGATTTTTAATCAATACTGCCAAGCTTGAATGTGCATCTCGAATGGATTCTTTTACAGATAATTCAACAAAGAGTAATCCTTTCATTCCAAGTCCAATGATGGGTCTATTTTTTGCATCAACATATCCAAATTCCCAAATTACTCCATCGCATGAAAATTTCTTTTTGTATTTTTTCAAATATTCTTCAATGTGTGCACTACCTGTTTCCTCTTCACCTTCAATTACAAATTTTATGTTGCAAGGTACATCACCTGTTGTTTTCAGATAGGCTTCTACTGCTTTGATTCGAGTAATTAATTCGCCCTTGTCATCAGTTGCACCACGTCCAAAGATTTTGTTGCCTTTTTTTGTACCACTAAATGGAGGATCATCCCACAGATCAAAAGGTTCTGCAGGTTGGACATCATAATGATTGTAAAACATTAGAGTTTTTTTGGGATTTTGTTTTGATTTTATTTCACCATATACAATTGGTGCAACTCCTTTCTTTGATCGTAAAATTTCTGATTTGACTCCAGATTTTTTTAGTAATTTTTGAACCAAAACGGCACATTCCTCAATTCCCTCATTTTTTGCAGAAACACTTGGTTGACGAATTAGTATTTGTAAATCTGAAACAAGTTCATCCATGTGAGAATCTACATACTTTGTAGGAATCATTTTACTCACACAATTCTATCAAAAGGCTTCATTACAGATGGAATTTCATCTAAAAGATCCATCGAAGTCATGTGCAATCCTAATCGTTTTTGGGCGGCTTTTCCTGCCAATCCATTGATGAATGTGGCAGCTGCTGCAGATTCTAAAGAATTTCTATTATTTGATAACAATCCTGCTACTAATCCAGACAAAACATCTCCTGTTCCACCAACGGTCATTGCAGGAGTTTTTTTCTCATTAAGATAGGTAGTAGTGCCATTAGATACAATATCAGTTGCACCTTTCAATAAAACAGTAATTCCAAATTCTTTTGCTTTAGATTCCACAAGTTTCATTCTTTCATTTTTTGTGTTTGGTGGAACATCTCCAAACAATCTTTTGAATTCTCCGGCATGTGGAGTTACTACAACATTCTTGTTTGCCAAAAATGGTAAAACATCAGGAATTAATGCACTGGCATCTAGGGACAATCTAACATCCCTATCAAGTAAAGACTTAACAAAATGTAACAGTGAATTTTTTTCTTGAATTGCCAATCCCATTCCAATTGTTGCTGAATGTAAATTACGTGGCAAAGCACCAATCAATTTGTTTACTGCACCTAATGTGAGTTTTTGATCAACTAAAGGAATTACAATCAAATTTGGAGAAACTGCACGAGTTGGAGTAACGTTAACTTTGGGAACAGATGTGTAAACTAGATCAGTTCCGCATTTCAATGCAGCAAGTGAAGATAATATTGGTGCGCCATGGTAAATGTAACTTCCACCAACAACTAGAACAATTCCATTATCACCTTTTCGGGATTTTGATTTTCGGGCAGGAATGAATTTCTTAACAATTGCAGCAGTTAGATTCTTCCTCACCATACCATACACTCTAAAAAATAGATGAATAAATCTTGTTTTAAAGTATCAAGAAATGACTAGGCAGATTTTTTACTTGTCTTTTTTGTGATTTTTGCACTAGTCTTTTTTACGGGTTTTGTGCTAGTTTTTTTAACAATTTTTGAAGGAGTTTTCTTTAAAGATTCTGAAACTTTTACTGCTTCTGCAGATTTTCGAGCCTCTCTACCAAAAAATGCCTTCCTTGCAAAGCAAAGATAGGTAGTATGCCCAATTCCCTGGAAGGAATGTCTGGTTTTCCCTTCTCGGGCCTCTATATTTCGAATTATATGTTCAGTGGATTCAATGTCAGTGAATTCATTTTCAACCAATGCCATGGTTAATTTTTCTAATTGGTTCATCGTGGGGCAAATAGCAAACATAGTTCCACTTCCCTTTAACATCTGTCTAACTTGAGGGATTACAACCCAAGGATCCCCTAAATCAATAATTGCCATATCCATTTCTTCCAAAGGCATTTTTTTAGCAGTTTTTAAATCAAGATTATGTTGAGTTACATATTTTGAAACTCCTGCTTTTTTGATATTTTTCTCAGCAATTTTCATAAAATTTTCATCTACATCAAATGTGTACACATGTCCACGAGGTTTTACAACACTAGCTACAAACGAAGTAAACGAACCACTGCCAGTTCCAATCTCTAAGATTTTTTGTCCATCACCAATCCCAGCTCTTGCAATAATGTATCCAATATCTTTAGGATACACAATTTGTGTTCCATGTTGGATTTTCATTACATAATCATACATTGTCGGCTCCAAAAGATAGACGTACTTGTCCTTGTTTGTCATCAATCTAGAACCATATTCTTTGCCAATTGCATCAGAGTGCTTGATTATACCAATGTGAGTGTGAAAGGATTCTTTTTTTGAAATTTTAGTCAACCATTTTTTGGAATTGTTATAGAAGAATAATACCGGAGAATTATTCTTAATTTTAGCCATATATTTTGCCTCAAATTTTTAGATAAGAATCTACTGGTTTTTCTTAACTTTTCACCCATATCGGATATACGGACTTGCAATAAGCTTAAGTTTGGAATTCCTATAGGGAATCAGTGGGTGTTAGAACAAGTGTATTTTCAACAAAAGAATTGGCAATAATCATTGGAATTTCAGTTATCGCCTCATCAATATTGTATATCAGTTATGTCACAGGTAAATGAATAGAATCTAAATCCACTTTGTTGATAATTATCCAGAATTAATGAACACCGTGGAGTTTGTCACCGTAATCATTTCTGCCATTTTAATTGAAATGTTCTCTTTTTTTGAAATTTTCAAAATTTCATCATGGTGTTCTTTATTCAAATGTTTTAGAAATTCGTCTTCATCAACATTATTGCACTTGAAACTACACGACGAAAAAATACAGTTAAAATTCAACAATATAATTCCCCAGTCCTATTAAAAAAATCAATACGCTTAAAATTCATAATTATTTGAGAAAAGTTATGGAAGGTGCAGAAATTGCCAAGCGTGACCATCAGAGAAATAAATCTGAAATTGTAAAACTAGTCAAAGAAATGTTTGATCTAAACAAATGGGGAGATGAAGAATACAGAGAAAAACTACAAGAATTAGTTACAAAAGATGATGAATTAGTTCAAGAAGTCATTAGGAAAATAAAGTTAGAAAAAGGCATAGAGTAAAACCTACAATTATTCCAATAACCTTAAGTTCACAAATAATTCAAAAAAGTTGTGAAGGAGATTTTTGTATATTGCAAAACATGCAAGAAAAAAGTCAAAGCTGTAATTTTGACAAAACATGACAAAGAATATGATGAATCAACTAGTAGTTACAAGCGATATGGTATGGTCAGAATATTACAACACACCATTGGATTTAGAAAAAACTGTGAAGATACATCTCAAATAAAAGCAATTGTAGAATCAGATTCTAAAGACAACAATGGCGTAATGAACTAGATAAGAAAATATTCCATTCCAGTGTAATTCAAAGTGTTATTTACCTCAAAAATTAAAGTCATGTGCTGATGATTATTACAACGGGTTCTATCTGATTTCCTCAAATTTGATGAATATTGCCGAATAATGAAGCTATTTCTTGTATATTGAGATAAGATAATTCTCAAACAATTACGCATGATTTTTTTGATCGGACGTTTAGAAATTTAACCTAAAAGTAATTATTTTTGATTCTGGTTTTTTAACAAAAACATAGACGTAAGAGATTCATTGAGTCAGAGACATCTCGCGGTGTTAGCTGGAAGAGCCCAATGCTCACATAAACTAGTTAATACATTTCAGAGTCTCCATAGTAAAGGAGACTGACTTTTTTTCAGTGATGAAAATAAAAAATCATCTAGTTCAAACAGTATTTTAAGACCAAACAAGACAGTATATCAAATTGACAGAAATTCAACTAGCCGGATCAGGTGGATGGATTAATGCAGATCTTACTGATGAACAAGTAACAAAATCAAAACTTGTTCCAAATATAGACAAGCATTTTTTGGCATCACTTGAAAAATTAGATACTGTAAAAATGTCAAAACACTTTTGCAAACAATGCAATTCAGAGTTTGATGGACCAACTCAAATACAAATTGAGGAGCAACCAAACGAAGCAGTTGCAGATGGATTAACTTTGATAGAAAGAGGACAATACACATGTCACAAGTGTAACTCTATTATCGGAGAATACAGAGTATTTCAGAAAACTGAATAATTCAAACTAAATTATTCTGAACTTTATTATTTTCATCCCCAGCCTAAATAATGCGTATTAATTAAATACGGCAATTTTGTACTCTCATCATGTCAAATCAAAAATGTGTATCATGTGGAATTGGTTTCTTCTCCCCAACAGGAGCAGAGAAATGTTCCAAATGTGCAGGTAAAGAATCAGAAGGTCATGGTGGACATGACTCTTGTGGTTGTGGACACAGCCATTAATTCTTTTTTTCTATAACATGGATATATCAGATAAGGAATAACCAGACTCATGGCAAAAACACCTCAAGAAATGAAAGATTTGGTTGAAAATTTCATCAAAGTTACTAAAATCAATTATGAAGATCAAACTAAAAAAATCAAAGAGAAGAGTCAGATCATAGATTGGCAGTTTCATGTAGGTAGTAATGTCATCGTCAGCAAAAATGCAAACCGTGAAGACAGAGTTCACATCAATGTGAATATGAGATTCCCATCCCAAGATTCAAAATTACTAGTAATGAAAAATCCATCATTTTCTAAAGCAATCATGGAAATTAGTGAGATTTGTACAACATGTGGCGTAGGTCATCAATGGATTAAAGATGGAGAGGATATTGCAGGATTAGCAATATTTTCCCATGTAGATGAGCAGTCATTAGATAGAATCTCATTTCACAATGCATGGGATAATGTAGCAAGAGTGTCAGGACATGTACAAAAAATCCTTCGCTCAAATTTAAGTGGATTTTCAGCTCAAAACAACACTACTGATGCAACAATTGACAAATCAATGTATGGATAAGAAGACTGAAATGAACATACACTAGTAAAATGGAGCAAAAATGAAATGATTTCCTTTGAACACAGAGTATTAAGCGAATATAGAATTAAAATAGCAAAAATCGAAACACTTGCAAAATCCATTTTATCCCACAAAGAGCCTAAAAGTGATGAAGCTAAAGGAGCATCAGAATTTCTAGATGTTCTAATTAACGAGACAGATAAATTTTATGAAAACAATAGCACTGTACTTTCAAACAACGGTAAAAGACCACATGTACGCTCTCGTCTTGCAGAAACTAAAGAATGGAATGAGAATGTTGAGAAATATTATGAGAAAAATCCTAGACGAAGACCAAGAAAATAGATTAAACCTGTTGAGATAATTTTTGAATATGAGTAAGGTCGTTTTCAGCTGCCAAGTTTAATGCTTTTTGCATTTCCTGTTTGTATGCTTCAACGTTATCCTCATCATTTTTGAGAATTTTACTTTCTTGCAATACAGGTAAGTCTTTGAAATTTTTGTATTGATCATGCGTCATTATACAAGTGTATGAATTTGGATCATCCTTGAATGAATATTGAATTCTAAACGGCATCGTGGTGTGTGTCTCCTCCAATATCGTTTCAACCAAAGTATTTACGTCGACTGGTTTGAAAAGTATTTTGTTAGGCTGCAAAGCATCTACCCCATCACTCATTGACGGAGAAGCCCCCCCGGTAACAATTAGTACGATACTTTTTGGATCTATTTTTCGGAGTTCTTTTAATGCATACAATCCATCATATTTTGGCATCATCAAATCAAGTAAAACAGCATCAGGGTGTAGTTTGTTGTATAGTTCAACACATTCTAATCCATTGTAGCCTTTGCCAACTACATTAATTCCATATATTTCTAAAAGTTCAGACATTGAATATACAATATCTTCATTATCATCAATTACAATTACAGATGTCATTTTGATCCCATGCCCATCCTTAATTTTGATCGATTATAAAATTAACAGGTGTCTGTTTGATAAAGAAATAACACAATAATAATAATAAATCAAGTACAAGTATTTAAAATCATATTTTCATATTTTTTACGAAAATATGAATTTCGTTTAAACATTCAATATTTTTTGACATATCAAAAGCGAGATTGGAAGAACTGAAGAGTCTCTCCCAATCTCATGAAGATTGGAGAGAATCCATTCTTCATAATTGCGTTTTGATTACCCGATTTGATAATCGCGATTTTTGGAATCACGCAACAATTAACCAGCATAGTGATGTAAAAACTAGATGATTTTTTTAAAATAATAAAATGTGCACATTCATAGATACTTTACAGAGCAATTCAATGTTCTAGTGATTTTTGTAAAGTAAAGTTTATTGGAGTAAAA
This sequence comes from Candidatus Nitrosopumilus sp. bin_7KS, assembly GCF_054095835.1. Taxonomy (NCBI): domain Archaea; kingdom Thermoproteati; phylum Nitrososphaerota; class Nitrososphaeria; order Nitrosopumilales; family Nitrosopumilaceae; genus Nitrosopumilus; species Candidatus Nitrosopumilus sp. bin_7KS. The sequence continues at coordinate 223,836 of NZ_JBSWSO010000006.1, forward strand.
CAAATCACAGTGAATAATTGGTTTGCACGCCAAGATATTCTATAGGGCTTCGGCTCAGTAGAATATCCCTAGGAAGGGACTAGTTTTCTTCCTAGGACATTACATTCTATCAGGAGATTGAATTCCCAAAAGATCCAGAGCCTTTTCTAAAACAATTTTGAATGAATTTACCAAACATAGACGAGAATTTTCCAATTCCACATTCCCTAATTCAAGAACTTTGGATTTTTCATAAAATGAATTGAATGAAACTGCTAAATCATAACAGTACCTTGCAATAACTTTTGGAGATAGATTGTTTGCAGCATCTCTAACCTGGAGATTGAATAGACCAATATTTTTAATCAAGTCTAACTCTGATTTTTCATTCAATAAAGTAAAATCAACATCGATAGTTGGAATGCGACCAGATTTCTCCAAAATTCTTGATGCTCTTGCATGAGTATATTGGATGTATGGTGATGTATCACCCTCCAAGCTAAGAGACTTTGTTAAATCAAATGTTATTATTTTATCCAAATCCTGTTTTATCATCTCATATCGAATCGTACCAACAGATACAGAGTGAGCAATTTTTTCAATTTCAGAATCATCCATCTCAGAATGTCTTCTTTTTGTTTCTTCTTTTGTTTTCTCTTTTAGAATATCATAAACTGAATCCGCTGAAACATACAGTCCTTTTCTACCAGACATTTGAGCTTGTTTGCCATCAGTTTCAAGTCCTAAAGTTTTTGCAGTATCAGAACTCAAAGTTACCGATTCATATCCCAGATGATTATAGGCATCAGGGACAGACTTGAATTTACCCATCAGACCAGTGATAATTTTTTGTAATCTAGCCTGACGTGAATCAATTACGGTAACAACTTTCTCTGCAGTGAAATTTTTAGAGATTTTATCAGTATTCTTCAGAGTTGTTTGCCACAATACTCTAGAGTTTGGTTGCTCTTTTTCATATTTTTCATAGTTGAATGGATCCTCAAGTAGTCCAAGCTTCCAGGCAGCATATGGAATGTCTTTTGCAATGTATGTTGCAGTTCCATTACTACGAACTATTACCTTATCTTCTTCTTTACCATCTCCACGAATAACCCAGCATCCATTATTCTTGCCTTCATTTTCAAATTCAACTAGTTTCATCTCTTTGAGTTTTTCAAATACTTTATCCCATAACCCTGAACGAATTATCTGAGATTCAAAGTTTAGACAATCATAAGTTACGCCAAAATTCCAACAAGTTTCTAGTTGTCCTGCCAAAACTCGTCGAGTTATCTTATCTCCAAACTTTGCTGTTTCAGAATCTCCATCTTCTAATTCTTTAAGAACATTCTTTCGAATCTCCTCTAAACTAGAATCTTGTTCATATTTTTCAGTAGTTTTGACATAAACATCATCTCCACAATAATGATCAAACTTTTTTCCATTAGGTGGTTCTTGGGTATATCCAAAATGTTTGAATCCAACTATGATGTCAGCTACCTGTAATCCAGAATCATCAATATAGTTTAGTACATTTACTTTGTAGCCTGCTTTCTTTAAAATTCGAGATACTGTATCACCGATTATTATATTTCTGATATGTCCAATGTGAAGTGCCTTGTTAGGATTAACACTAGTATGCTCAACTACTACACTAGAGCCATTACCAATTTCAACATCACCACATGTGTCAAGGTACGATTCAGATAAAATCAACTGATTTAGTTTATCCCAATTTGCAAAAAAGTTAAGATATCCAGATGGATGAGCCTCAGATTTTAGAACAAGCATACTAGTACAATCAGAATATTTTGAAGAAAGAAGTTCAGCAATTTCTTTAGGACTTTTCTTCAGTTGTTTTGCAAGTAAAAATGAAACATTAGAACTTACATCTCCAAATCCAGGTTTTGCAGGCTCTACAGAAAACGTCACATTAGAAATAGATAGGTCAAATAATATTTTGTTTAGATTATTTTCAATTTCATCAAGAATTGATTTGAAAGTCATTTCTATATCTCAGATAATATAGGTGCTAATTTATCTAATGCCTCAAGAACTCCATCTCCCGCATGGGCCGACATCACCATAGTTGCCTCAGATTTTACATGATCGGATGCATTACCTAATGCAATACTTGTTTTAGATACTCGGAATAGTGGAATATCAGTTGCACTATCCCCAATTGCAATCACATCATCAGTAGAAATAGACAATTTTTCCATGATTTTAGTAAATCCAGTTCCCTTGTCAATTCCCGGAGAATTAATGTGGTATGCATATTGACTATCAGATAATTCAACTGAAATATTTTTTTCTTTTAGTAATTTTCTTGCCAATTCTAAATCAAATGTTCTCTCCAAAACAACTTCAGTCATTCTTGGAAAAACATGTTTTTCTTGTACATCTTCAATATTATTTTTAATTATTTCAAATGCTTTTTTACACTCATCCATATTTCCAAGCAAAATATGTTCATCAGAATCGGTTGTAATACATCCACCGTTCTCACCTACTGCAATTTTTGTAGTTCCACCAAAAACAGATAAAAGATATCCTTCAACTGAAGACCTTCCAGTTACAAAAATTACATTATGCCCCATGTTAGTTAATCGGCGTAATGCTTCAAGAGCATCAAGATGAATTCTACCCCCACCATTTTCAGTAATAGTTCCATCAATATCTACTGCAAATGTTCTCTTTTTCATAAGAATCGTTTTTTGAACCGAATAATATTTGCTACTAAGTGCAAGTTATACGGTTTTATTTGAAAAGAAAGTGAAAAGGAGTGAACAGTAATGGGAATTCCTGAAAAAATCAAATCCATTCAAGATGAAATGGCAAAAACTCAGATTAACAAGGCTACTGAGAAACACATAGGTTTACTCAAAGCAAAAATTGCAAAGCTCAAAAGAGAGCAAGAAGAGGAGGTTGTCAAAAAATCTGGAAAGAAAGAAGATGGATTTGATGTAAGGCGAAGTGGGGATGCAACTGTTGTTTTTATCGGATTGCCAAGTGTGGGGAAATCAACCCTGTTAAACAAAATGACTAGTGCAAATTCAACCATAGGAGCTTTTCAGTTTACAACACTAACTGTAGTTCCAGGGATGATGGAATATAGAGGTGCAAATATCCAAGTATTAGATCTTCCAGGAATCATCAAAGGGGCATCTTCAGGTAAAGGATTAGGGAAGAGAATTCTTTCAGTTGCAAGAACTGCAGATCTTGTTTTACTAGTGTTAGATGTTTTTCAACCATTCCATGAGGATGTATTAGTAAATGAATTAGGAAATATAGGAATTAGATTAAATCAATTGCCACCAAACATTACAATTGAAAAAGCATCAATGGGCGGAATTGCAGTTGCTCAACAAGTAAAGCTTACAAAAATTTCAGTAGATCATCTCAAAGATATTTTACACCTTTATGGTTTAGTTAGTGCGCGTGTTGTAGTTAGAGAAGACGTGACATCAGAGCAATTAGCTGATCATATTGCAGGAAACATTAGTTATTCTAAAGCATTAACCATTCTAAATAAAATTGATCTAGTTGATGATGCATTTCTAAAAGATTTGAAAACAAAAATCAAATCAGATGTAATAGAAGTATCTGCAAACTCCGATACCAACATCGAGTTGCTTAAAGAAAAAATATATGAAAAATTAAAGTTCATTAGAATTTACTTGAAACCAAAAGGAGGCGAAGCAGATTTCGTAGACCCACTTATTGCAAGAGAAGGAGATACTGTAGAAGATATTTGTAATAAACTACATCGAAGATTAAAACGAGAATTCAGATATGGATTGATTTGGGGAAAGAGTGTAAAGTTTGGAGGACAGCGTGTAGGATTGTCGCACATAATGCTTGATGAAGATGTGTTAACTATCATCAAAAGACGTGGTGTATAATCAAAAATAGATCTAAAAAAGTTGCAAGATAAATTTTTGTAAGTTAATTAAAAATGAATTACAAAAAAATGATTTTAAAAAAATAATCAATATTGCGACCAAAATACATGACAAATGAAAAAAAATAGAAGAATAATTGTTCTTGAGGCCAAAAAAATTGTGTGAAAAAGAAAAAAATAGAAATTTTACGATCAAAATAAAAAAAATACAAATAAAATTACTTGACAATTTGTAATCAAATTGTGTAAATTTCTTTAGTTTAACCACTGAAAAACGATGAAATTGCGGAATTCTGTATGGCTACAAAAAGAAAAGCTGCAACTAAACGTAGATCAACTAAAAAATCTACAGCAGCAGCTCCAAAACGAAAAGCTACTAGAAAAACTGCAGCAAAGAAAGCAGCTCCAAAGAGAAAAGCAGCACCAAAACGCAGAGCCGCTCCAAAGAGAAAAGCAGCTCCAAAGAGAAAGGCAGCACCAAAACGCAGAGCCGCTCCAAAGAGAAAAGCAGCAGCAAAGAAAGCAGCTCCAAAGAGAAAAACTGCAGCAAAGAAAGCAGCTCCAAAGAGAAAGGCAGCACCAAAACGCAGAGCCGCTCCAAAGAGAAAAGCAGCAGCAAAAAGACGATAATCTAATCGACAAATTAACAATCGTCTTAATGACGACGAATTGTTTTCATTTTTCAGATTTTAAAATAGTGTTAACTATAGAACAATCAATTTTAAAAAAAGATTTACAGTTTGTTAATTTTTTACAACATTACACAACATGTATACAAAAGGTAAAGAAAAATGAAAATACTAAAAGGGAAAAATATTTTAAATAAAGTTAACAGAAATTAAAAAAGAGATTATTATAATTTATAATTCTAAAATGAAATTATTAAAATAATTCCTTTAAATTAAAAATTAAATTTCTCAGTAAAGATAACTCATCAATTTAATTTGTTCTTCAGTAGAAATTACATTTTTGTCAGTTAATATTTCTAGTAAATCTTTGAAGAGTGCTTTCTGTTCAGCAGACATTCCACCAGATGGACCTTTTTCTCCGGGTGCACCTGGAGGACCTCTTGGACCTGCTGGACCTACTGGACCTTGTCCCCCTACAGGACCTTGTTCACCAATAGAACCTATTGGACCAGTTGGACCACGTTCACCTTGAGGTCCTTGAATTCCTTGTGGACCTTGTGGACCTTTTTCTCCAATAGGACCAGTTGTTCCACGTTCACCTTGTGAACCTTGTGGACCTTGTGGACCTTTGTCACCAGTTGCACCTAGAGGGCCAGTTTGACCTTTTTCTCCAATAGGACCAATGGAACCTTTGTCACCTTTTTCACCTTGTGGACCAGGAACTCCAGTTAATCCTTTAGAACCTGCAGGACCTTGTGGACCTTGTGGACCTTTTTCTCCAATAGGACCTTCAACACCTTTGTTTCCCTTTTCTCCCAGTGGACCTGGTGGTCCGACAGGGCCTTTATCTCCAAGTGGTCCGACAGGGCCAGTTAATCCTTTATCTCCATGTGGACCAGGTGGACCTATTGGACCTTTGTCACCAAGTGGTCCGGCAGGACCTTTTTCTCCAATAGGACCAGGACCACCTTGAATTCCTTTTTCTCCTTGTACACCAGATAATCCAGTTGGACCTTTTTCTCCCGGTGGTCCGGTTGGACCAGTTAATCCTTTATCTCCAGATGATCCTTGCGGACCGTCATCTCCTTTGTCACCAGGTACACCACGTAATCCAGTTGCTCCTTTGTCACCAATTAATCCAGTAGGACCTTTTTCTCCTTTGTCACCAAGTGGTCCTTTTAATCCTGAAGGACCTTTGTCACCAAGTGGTCCAGTTGATCCTTTTTCTCCTTTGTCACCAGGAGGACCAACAATTCCTTTATCTCCTTTATCTCCTTTATCTCCAGTAATTCCTTTATCTCCAGTTAATCCTCTATCGCCAGAAATTCCTTTATCTCCTTGAGGACCTTTGTCACCAGTTGCTCCTTTGTCACCAGGTTGACCTTTAGGACCTTCAGGACCTTTAATGCCCATTGGTCCTTGTTGTCCAGGTGGACCGATTGGACCTTTGTTACCAGGAGGACCAGGTGGACCATCAGGACCTTTGTTACCAGGTTGACCTGCAGTTCCAACAACATTTGTGTTTGTAGAACGAGTAGGTTTTTGATTATCAGTATTTGTTTTTGTTTGAGATTTTGTTTCGGATTTTATTTCAGGTTGTGTGGATGATCTAGATAACGGAACTTCAAACACAGTATGTAATGAAGAAAATAAATCAGTGACAACAATCCAAACTCGATTAAGATTAGCAATAGATGATGGAAGTGGATTTGCAGGAGAACCTAAAGTTTCAGAAAAGAATCCATCTTTTACTCTAAGATGGAAATTGCCTCGCCATAAAGTTGAAAATTGTTTTGAACGAATATCGTCATCTGAGGGCCTACTATCAGTAATTGCAATTTGAGCTTCATAGACACCAGATTGTTTGAATGGTGCCTGTCCTTGAATCTCTAAACGTGGCTGAGATGACACAAACGTTTGTTAATATTTCAAGTATTTCTGTATTTAGATCGCAAAGTTCTATCTGAAATCGAGTACGAACAAGATTAGGCGCAATTAAGGTTGGTATTTATCTAGATAAAATGCCTATTTGAGCTGTGAAGAAACCTTTTGGAAGAAAATCAAAGGACAAAGAGGAAACAAAAGTCGAGAAGACCATCCCGCAAGAAAGAAGTTTAGTAGATGTTGATTATAATTTAAAAAGACTATACAAAAAAGGCATCAATTTGATGGCTGATGAAAAGCTAGAAGACGCCATTGAGATGTTTGAGCAAGCATTACGAATTGACCCAAAAAATGTTGAAGTATTGATGAAACTAGGATATGCCAGATTCCACCTAGAAGAATTCTCAGATGCTTTGAAAGTATATGACAAAGTTTTAGAAATTGATGTTACAAATCCAGAAGCTTGGAATCTCAAAGGGCTAGTGCACTATGAACAGAAAAAATATGCTCAAGCTCTAGATGCAGCACAGAAAGCAATAGAGTCAGATACAACATATGGAATGGCATGGTACAACAAAGCATGTTTCTTATCATTACTAAATCAAGTTCCAGAATCACTTGAAGCTTTGAAGCGCTCCATAGAAATTGATGTTAAAAATGCAAGAAGATCAATTAGAGATAGAGATTTTACAAATGTCAAAATTGAAGAAGGATTTAAAAGAATTGAAGAAGTTGTAGTTTTAGAATCAATTAGACAGGGATATCATACAATAGGTGCAATCGTATGGACAACATTTCTAGATAAAGTGGATGCAGAAACTGCTTTGAGAAAATTATTAGAGAAAGGGTTAATTGTTCAAAATGAAAAACGTGATGGTCTAAGTAAAATCCCAATATATGATCTTGCAGATAACATTGCAGAAAAACTAGGCAAAGAAAAGAAAGGATTATTCGGAATTACAAAGAAAACATTACCACGACCAGTTAAAAATTTGAAAGAACTTAGTCAAGCTATTCAATCAGTTAGAGAAGCAATAGAAGAAGAAGATGTTGATAAAACAATTGAACTGTTTGATGAATTCATCGACCCAACAAAATCAGGTGAACAAATGATTGAGACGTTCTTTGATGAACATAGAGAAATTAGATTATGGAAAATTAGACTAAAAGATAGAGGAGTAGATTATCTAATTGACAACAAAGACAAAATGGTAGATCTCTTTGATAACATTGAAGGAACTGTAACGAAAAAACTTAGAGAACAGATTTCTTAATTATTCTGCAGATAAATCCCAGTAATTAGCATCTGCTTGTTTTTCAGTTGGTTTTTGAAGATTTTTCCATTCTTTAAAAGAACGAACGTATAGTTTTGTATTTGACAATCCAGTAGATTTCAACGCATAGTATGCCAAACCTGAAAGTGTGCCAACACTACCACAATAAGTGATAATTTCAGAATCCCCTGTAACTCCACGATTATCCAATAATCGTTTCATATCATCTTTTGAGCGTAAAATTTTATCATTTGAGGCCAAAGTACGATAAGGTAAACTGATAGCACCCGGAATATGCTGTTCAAGAAAGTTCAGTCTTTCCCTATTATCGATTAAAATCACATCATCTCGAGTTTTTGCAGTTTCCAAATAATTTGAAGTTGCCAAAATATCAGGTTTTAATTTCATAGAGTGTTCCTTTGATTGAATTTCAGGAATGGCAGAATCATTTTCCAATCCAAGAGATTTCCAATGACTATATGTTGATTCTAACAGAGTTACATCTGAATGCCCAAGGTATTCCAAGGTCCATGCAACTCTTGATGCCAATGCACCAAAAGTATCATCATAAACTACAACAGAAGTTTCATCGTCAATCCCCATAGAATTCACTAATTTTAAAACACGTTCAGGGCTATCATCAGACAATAAATTTGCAAGAGGTAAATTTACAGCAGTTGGAATATGATCTTGTTTGTAATCGGCTTCTCGTCTAACATCAATTACTCTAACACTTTTGTCGCGAATCTCTGAACGCAAAGAGTCCACATCAGTTGTAATTTTAACAGTGTCTGTCAAGCAGCACATTCACCCTTGCCGGTTTTTGTGTGATAGCTAGAGTCACTTCCATAATCCAAGTAAAAGTCAGGATCCTCATCAATTGTTGGCGGAATAATTAGAGGTTCCAGAATTTTTTTAATATCAACGATGGATTTAATTTCAGAATCTTCAGTTCCATTTACAACTCTATGAATCCAAGACTTTAAAGTATCATCAGATTTTTTATTTGCTTTGAAAATTTCAATTATCTTTAAAATTACAGGTATCACTCGTTTTGCAGGAACACGAAGTAGAGTTTGTCCCAACATTGTATCTCCATCAGAACGACCACCAACAGACATTTGGTAATTTGCATACATGTCTTTTCCAACACGTCCACCACCACCAAAGAATCCCAAAGTTGCAATTCCATGTTGTCCACATGAATTAGGGCATCCACTAATCTTAATTGAAGAATCACTAAGGTCCTCATCTTCATCCAGTTTTAGTTCTAGGAATTTTCTCTGGATTTCTTTTGCTAATCTATGAGAATTAGTTAATGCGAGATTACATGATGTGGTTCCAGAGCAACCAATAGGTGCAGTCATGGTTAAAGCACCAGATTTTGCCAATCCAGTCTCAAGTAATTTAGAATACAGGCGAGGTAAATCATCCTCATGTACATATCGTAGAGCAATATTTTGTGTAAATCCACATCTTCCCTTACCTTCAGATGAAAAATTACGAATGATATCAGCCAATCCATTTAGTTGACTTGAAGTAATGTCTCCTGCTTCAAGTGTAAGAAATACGGATACATATCCTTCTTGGGTTTGCTTTACAGTATTGGTTTTAAGCCATCTGGCATATCCATCAGGAGTTGTGTCACCACCATTCTCATCAGAGATTCGAATTGGTCTTTTGATAACATCAGGAGTATGATCAACTTCTAATTGAGTTACAACTGACTGCGTAGCTCGAACTACAGCTCTTTCTTTTAATACAAGGTTTTGGAATTTATCCCAACCCATATCATTTACCAAATATCTCATTCTGTTTCGAGCAAGATTTTTTCTATCAGCCATTCTATCAAATATTCTCACAACAGCAATTGATGTGTAAAGTAAATCTTCTTCAGGAGTAAACTCTTCTAATTGATGTCCAACAAAAGATCTATTTCCTAAACCACCACCAAGGAAAATTTTGAATCCTTTTTGAGTAGTTCCATCAATTTCTCTAATCTGTGGAATCAATCCCACATCAACCATTCTTACCATTCCATGTTTCTCGCAACAGGTAAAATTGAATTTAAATTTACGAGGAAGATTTTGAGCCATAGGATTTCTCAAAAAGAATCGTGCAGTTGCAAGTGCATATGGAGTTGCATCAAATTCTTCATCAGGACAAACACCAGATAAAGGACTACACATCACATTTCTTACAGAGTTTCCACATGCTTCTCTGGATGTCAAACCAACTTCGGCCAGACCTCTGAATATTTCAGAGACATCTTCAAGAATTACCCAGTGTAGTTGGATATTTTCTCTAGTGGAAAAATGTGCACTTCCTATAGAGTATTGTTCACTTAGTTGAGAGATTTTTTCAATTTGATCAGGATAAACCTCTCCAGCTGGGAGTTTGATTCGAACCATGGCATAGTCACTAGTCATTCTAGTTCCATATGCTCCATGTTGTAATCTATATCGTCTAAAACTAGCTTCGTCGTATTTCCCTTGACGGAATAACTTTACAGTATTTGCAAAATCATCAGCCTCCTCAATTCTAGCCCAGTTTATTTTGGATTTTACAGAATCGGGCAGAGATTGTTTAAGATCTGATATGGTCAATACAAAGGAATTTCTTTTAGTTTGGATATAAATTTTTGAAATTTGGAGGTTTTAGGAGAGATACTTTCCTCAAAGTACAAAATTTTCCTATATCTATGAAGAGTAGAATTTTAGAAATAATTAGTATTACCTAATTTTTTAGAAATTAGATGTGGGAAAGTATTAATTGTTCAGGAAATGATGTGTCTTCATGCAAGAAGCAACAGTTGCAGAACAATCAGAGAAAATTTTTACAGACGTACGTGAAGTTGAAATTACACGTGCAATTGCAAATGAATTTCATGATGTATTAATTGACAGAGCAGAATCAGACGTCATCATTATTGGTGCAGGCCCTGCAGGATTAACAGCTAGTAGAGAATTATCTAACATGGGATACAAAGTTCTAGTTATTGAACAAAACAACTACCTAGGTGGCGGCTACTGGTTAGGAGGATACATGATGAATCCAGTTACAGTTAGAGAACCAGCACAAAAAATATGGGACGAACTTGGAATACCATACAAAAAAGTTGCAGAGGGATTATACTTAACACCAGGACCACACGCAGTATCAAAATTAATTGCAGCTGCATGTGATGCAGGAGTAAAATTTTTACAATTAACTAAATTTGATGACTTGGTTTTGAAAAACGGAAGAGTTGCAGGAATTGTTGTCAATTGGATGCCAGTTTCAGCATTACCACGTAACATTACTTGTGTCGATCCAATTGCACTTGAAGCAAAAATAATCATAGATGCATCAGGTCATGATTCAGTTGCAGTGAAAAGACTTGTAGATAGAGGATTAGCAAAATGGAAAGGAATGGAACCAATGCATGTCAACGACGGTGAAGAACACGTAGTTCACAAGACGGGTGAAGTATACCCAGGATTAATTGCAGCTGGAATGTCAGTAACTGAAACCCATGGATTGGCAAGAATGGGACCAACTTTTGGCTCTATGTTATACTCTGGAAAGAGAGCAGCAGAGATCACAGCCCAGAAAATCAAAGAGTTAGAAAGATAATCAATTAGTTTTTGAAAGGGTTAGGATTTCTTTAATACCAGATCTCATCATTATTTTATATGATTGAGCGTGAGAAGATTGATGAGTTAGGATATCTCAATGTGTTGAGATCCAGAGACAAGTTTCTCACAAACAAGTTTAACAAGTCAAAATCTACAAGCACAGTTGATTTTTGCAAGGGTGCACTGCTCAGCTTTGACAAGTTTGCGTTTGCAAAGTTTGGCAAAGACACTACTGAGCAAGTGATTGAAGATGTCAAAAAACTTCCAGAACCAAGACACGAATCAGTGATGGTCGACTTGTTTCAAAAGTATCTTCATTGGAAACATGAGGACTCAAAGGCCAGCACTTCAGTTGCATACTACCAGACAGCAGTAGAGTATTTTGCATATCACCAATTGCGAATCAACCATTACAATCTAAGACGAGACATTACACTCCCAGAGGATCCAAAAAACATGAAATATGCTGTAACTTTGCCAGAGATTAGAAAATTAATTGATCATTCTAAACCAAAGAGAAAAGCACTCTACACAGTACTGATTAGTTCAGGGATGAGAATAGGAGAGACATTGGGCTTGAAAAAGCGAGATTTTGATTTTTCACAAGAAAGAATACGAATCACCATCCCTGCAAAAATCACAAAAAAGAACACAGAACGACAGACCTACATTTCAAAAGAGGCAGAACACTATCTATTGCCAATAATTAAAAGAATGAATCAAGATGATCTTGTTTTTAGTACAAACAAGGACATTAGAAAGTCAGTTAACAATGAAATCCTAAATTTCTGGCATTTGAGGAAAAAGACCGAACTTGACACAAAATATGAAAACTCTACAATACACAAGATAACTTTGCATTCCTTTAGAGCATTTTTTGAGACACAAGCATCAAACACACATGGACTGGAATATGCTCATGCACTAATAGGACACAGTGGATACCTAGAGCAATACTATAGACTTAGTGACGAGGACAGATTAGAGAAATACATTGAGCTTGAACCAAAGATAACAATTGAGGAGGACTTTAGAAATCAGATAAAAATCAACAAGCAAAACAAGAAAATATCAGAACTAGAAGAGAATACTGAAAAGATAGAAGAACTTGAAAATACAATACAAACACTGCAAAGTAACTTGAAGAAACGAGATGAGGACTGGAATGATTCAGTTGTCAAACTATTTGAAGAACAAGCAAAAAAGTTCACAGATCCTAACTACATCAAAGGATTACAAGAAAAAGAAAAATTATAACAACATTAGTTCATCAAAATAAATCACAAGGAAGAATAGATAATTTCCTCTAGACGTGCGCGTTATCAATTACATTAAACTAATTTAATCTATAGAACAATAATTTCATAATTACAATTACAAACAAACAGACACAATCACCCATAACATAGGGAAATTGTCTTTTTGTAATTTTTGTCCGTTTTCCAGGCATGAAAAATTACAGAAACGGACACAAAATGTGACAAAAATCCACAAAAATGTAATTTTTGTCCGTTGGTCTCAGGCACAAATTGTGGATTTGTTTGATTTCTTAAGATTTTTATAAAAAATCAATTCAGTTAAGAAAAAATTAAACATTACAAAAAATGAAATGATATTGAAAGTAATTTGGTTCAAATCTCCATGAGAGTATTTTTTCTAAAATATTTTCACGTCAGAGCATTAAACCAATATATCAAATCTCTATGAGAGCATGAATTTAGCTAATCATTGTTAGCTAATATCAAAATAATCATGTTGGCATCAGTTTAGTATATTGATTTGAATAGATTCGAATTTCAAGAAAATCCAATAACTCTATATGCAATTAATAATTTATCAAAACTATGCGAGATACAATTGGCGGATATCCATACGAAGCAAAAAAATCAGGTGGCAAAACTATAGTCAAATTCTTCCATAAAGGAGAAAATGTAAAACATCCCGATGCTGCAAAAATGACTCTAGAATTGACTCCTGCAGATATCAAAAAGTTAGCAAAACTCTAAAAATGCCATAATTTGTGCCTATATTAGAACATGCTTCCACAACTATTATAGCATGCTTCCATTATACACTAGTAGATGAGTACTATTGCTTCAAATGAAGTTGACCAGGATAGCGGTACAATATTTTTTGAAGCTGTTAGGGGTAGACAAGCAGGGAGAGAATTTTACAATGCAATGTGCTCCTTTGCTACAATTTACAATCATTTCAAATTCAACAATGACCCTCAAATTCCAGCTGCTTTGAGAGCCCAGAGAAAACTCCGAGAATCTAGAATCCCTGAGATGGGAAATTATATTTTGAACAACCCTAAAGATTACATTTTTTCATCAATCACAGTCTCTGTTGGAGGTAAAGTGGGATTTAATCCATCACCTGGACAGGGAGAAGAAGGAAGACTGGGTAAAGTGATTCTTCCAATTGATGCTCCAATATTGATTAATGATGGACAACATAGATGTGCTGCAATAAAATATGCATATGAACAAAATCCTTCTTTAGGAAACGAAAAAGTTTCCGTTGTAATTTTTGAGGATAAGGGATTAAAGCGTAGTCAACAGATGTTTTCAGATTTAAATAAACATGCAGTAAAGCCTACAAGTTCACTTGGAATATTGTATGATCATCGTGATACATTTGCAAGATTTATTGTTACATTGGCAAATGATGTGGATGTTTTTCATGGTAGAACAGAAATGGAGAAAACAAATATCTCAAATCGCTCTACGGCATTTTTCACATTAAATGGAATTGCTGATGCTACGAAATATCTTTTAAAATTAAAAACAAAATCCATTGCAGCAGAGAAACAAAAACTTGCAGTAGACTATTGGGATACAGTATCAAAGAACATTCCAGAATGGAATCTTTTGATTCAGAAAAAAGTTTCCCCTTCTGAATTAAGAACAAACTATGTTCATGCACATACCAATATTCTAAATGCTTTAGGGATGGTAGGATATGCATTAACAACTGAATTTCCTGATAACTGGAAAGAAAAACTCAAAGGACTACAAAAAGTTGATTGGCAAAAGTCAAGTACTATTTGGGAGGGCAAAATTATGAATGATGGTAGAATGACTAAAACTAGATTGGGAATTAAACAAGCCGCAAATGAAATTCTTCAGCATTGTGGATTAAACAAGACTTTGGATGAATTTGAGGGCAAATAGATGACTGCCGAATCTGTCTTCAAAACACGCACACTACAAGAGATTCATGATGAAATCAAGGAGGTATACCTCAATGATAATCGCCCTTGGATTATTGGATTTAGTGGTGGAAAAGACTCTACCTGTATGACTCAGTTAATTTGGAATGCATTATCTGAATTACCGACTGAGAAATTACTCAAGAAAATTTACATTATATCATCTGATACTCTGGTGGAATCTCCTACAGTAATTGACCAAATCACTACTTCATTAGATACAATGGAGAAGGCAGCAAAGGAATCAAACCTTCCAATATCTACAAATCTTGTAAGACCCAAAATTGAGGATAGTTTTTGGGTATGTCTTTTAGGAAAAGGATTTCCAGCACCATCTAATCTATTTCGATGGTGTACTGATAGATTGAAAATTAAAAATGCAGATAGATTCATTCAAGAAAAAGTTTCTCAATACGGCGAAGCAATTGTATGTTTAGGTACAAGAAAAGATGAGAGTGGCTCTAGAAATCAATTGATGAACATGTATGAAATTAAAGGTAGTTTGTTATCTAGACATTCAAAATTTCCTCAAACCTATGTGTATACTCCACTGCGTGATTTTATCACAGAAGATGTTTGGAATTATCTTTTACAAAACAAGAATCCGTGGGGTGCAAAGAATAGAGATTTACTTGCATTATATCAAAATGCAAATTCATCAGAATGTCCTCTGGTAGTTGATACTAGTACTCCTTCATGTGGCAATTCAAGATTCGGATGTTGGGTATGCACTGTAGTATCTGAAGATGTATCTTTGAAAAACACAATTGAAAACGGCGCTGAATGGATGGAGCCATTGTTAGAATTGCGAACAGAACTAAAAGCAACACAAGACCCAGAAAAGAGACGAGAGGTACGAGAACTAAAACGAAGATCTGGACAAATGAAACTAGTTGATGAAATAAAGAAAAAGGCATTTGAGGAAAACATTCAGGAATCCCGTGCAAGATCAAGTATTACTGAACGACTAAAAAGCACAGACCCGTATTCTGTTTTAATTCCGGGACCATACACTATGGAGTTTTGTAAAGAATTTTTAGAGAAATTACTGCGAGGACAAAAAAAGGTGCGACAAAACGGTCCTGACCCACACATGGAGTTAATTTTAGAGTCAGAACTACATGAAATTCAACGAATTTGGCGTATGGAGCGAGGAGACTGGAAGAATTCTGTATATCAGATTTATGAAAAAGTCTTTGGCGAACAAATTATCCCTCCACAAGAAGACCTAAATGGATTCGGCTCAGATGAGCAAGAAATTCTTGAAGAGATTTGTATTAAAAATGATGTTCCACAATTACTAGTATCAAAATTACTAAACGCAGAGTATGACGCTCAAGGCATGTCACAGCATTCAAAAATCTACAAAGAATTAAACAAAATTCTCTCAGAAGAATGGAGAGAAGACCTCGATGAAATTGTAAAAGACCTCAAAGATAGAAAAAAGAGTAAACAAGATTTAGGACGATAAATTGCTACTAACCAAAGTAACTTTACAAGATTATGGAGTGTACAAGGGCAAAAATGAATTTGATTTTACATGTACACCTGATAAGCCAATCATACTAATTGGTGGAAGTAACGGTGCAGGAAAAACTACTCTCTTTGAATCCATCATGTTATGTTTTTATGGAATCTCTACCCTAGGGAAGCGAATCACCAAAAAATCCTATGATGAATTTCTTGCAAAAAAAATTCATAGATATTTGGGTAGTTCCACATCTGCTGATTTTGCATCAATTATTGTTGAATTCAAATATTTCCATAAAGGAGATGAGATTAATTATCAAGTGGAGAGAACTTGGAGAAAAGAAGATGGGAAAATTCTTGAAGAATTAAACATCAAAAAGAGATTGGAATCAGAAAATGTATTTGAATCTCTGAATACAATTGAAAAGAATCATTGGCAGTCATTTATTGAGGAATTAATTCCGAAAGGAATTGCAAAACTATTCTTTTTTGATGGTGAGAAAATTGTAGAGATTGCAGAAAATGAGGCTGAAAGTTTAGAGATAAAATCCTCCTTTAGCTCTCTATTAGGATTAGATGTTGTAGAACAATTACGAAAAGATTTGCAAGTAAATTTAATGAGAAATTTAACAAATGATGATAAATTTCTAAAATCTGAATTTGAAAAATACACAAATGAGAAAAACGATCTGTTGGAGCAAACTGGACACTATAATGATAAAATTGCCCGAAAACAGTCAGAATATGATAGTTTACGCGCAGAAATTGATAGTTTAGAGGCTCAAGTCTCAAAAATAGGAGGTAAATTTGCTCAAAATAGAGAAGAGACTAGAAATTCTCTGGGGGGACAAAAAGTCACACTGGATAATATCAGCGAGAGAATTCGAGAAACATGTAGTTCTGTTTTACCATTTAGTTTGATTCCCCAAGAGATGGAGAAATTAAAAAATCAAATTATTTTAGATGAGGAGATACAAAAACAATCACTTGAGGAGAAAATTATCAAATCAAAGTTTTATGAAATAAATTCCAATTTAAAAGATGATTCTTTTTGGAGTGAGTTTAAGATATCATCTGATGTTAAAGATAAAATACTAACTAAAATATCTGCATTACAAAAATCAACTTCTCCGAAAATTGAGGAGAAGGGATTATTTAATTTGTCGATGGGCCAAGCATCAAAAATTATAGAAATTATTAATCAAGCAAGCACAACTGCAACATCTACACTTGAAAAAGATACAATGAAATTCATTGAAGTACGTGAGAAAATAGCAATGCTTGAAACATCCATTGCCAGTGCACCTTCAGATGATGAGATTGGACCATTAATTGCAAAACTAAATGAAAAACATTCAGAATCTGGTGCTCTGCAAGCAGAAATTGATCATTTAGAGAGTCAAATTGTTAGCAATGATAGTATGATGAGACATATCAATGTAAAAATTAGAGATACAGTGTCCAGTCAATTTAAAAATAAAAAGGCACAAACTCAAGCAGACCTGACAGAAAAAGTTCAAGTGGTATTAGATGAGTATGTTGAAAAACTAAAAATAAAAAAATTAGAATTGTTAGAGAAATATCTCTTAGAGGCAATTGGTATTCTAATGCACAAAAAAGAATTCATTCAAAGAGTATCTGTGGATAAGGATTCATTTGAAGTAACATTGTATAGAGAAAACAATGATCCATTCCCAAAAGATTTGTTATCTAAAGGTGAAAAACAAATGTTTGCAACTGCAATTTTGTGGGCCTTGGCAAAAACATCTGGAAAGCCATTACCTTTCTTAATTGATACTCCATTGGCAAGACTAGATGAAGGGCATAGAGTAAATTTGATAGAGAAATTCTTTCCATTAGCATCACACCAAGTGGCAATATTTTCAACTGATACTGAAATCACTTTTGAGCATTACAAGAAATTAAAACCATATCTGAATAGGTCTTATGCTATGGAATTTGTGCCTGAAAAAGGACAAACCCAGAAAAATTCTGGATATTTTTGGAATGAAGAGGGGGAGAAAATAGTTGCGATTTAATAGAATCCGAATAAGCTTTCGCTCACAAAACTTGCTTGGAACAATGAAGAAGAGAACAGGACTGACTCCGAATATTTTGGCCCGATTTTCTCTATGTCTTTCTCTAAAGGACAAATCTATTCCAAATCCTGAAGAATTTGATGAAAAGGGATCTGAAATTAGTCCTCTAGTATTGTTTGGAGAATATGAAGATGTATTTCGTGCACTCTTGATACAGCGATTAAAAACAGACAACTTAACTTTGGATTCGCAAATGCTAAACAAAATGTTAAAGGCTCATTTGAATCGAGGAACAATTGCATTATTTGCAAGAATTCATGACTTGTCTAATTTCCATGAGATGATTGAAGTTGAGAGATCACATTGAGTGAAATCAAATTTCCGATTTATTTGGATCATCATGCTACAACTCCTGTAGACCCTAGAGTTTTAGAGAAGATGCTGCCATATTTTACTGAAAAATTTGGTAATGCATCTAGTCTGGACCATCCGTTTGGATATGAGGCATCAGTAGCAGTTGAGGATGCACGTGAGAAAATTGCAAATGCAATTGGTGCACGACATGATGAGATTGTATTTACATCAGGGGCTACAGAGTCTGATAACATTGCATTGATTGGTACAATGAACAAGTATGCAGATAGGGGAAATCATTTGATAACATGTGTTACCGAACACAAGGCTGTCCTTGATACTGCAAGACACTTGGAGAGTTTAGGAAAAAAAGTAACTTATCTACCTGTAAATGAATTTGGTGAAATTGATCTTAAAGAGTTAGAAGATTCCATTACAGATGAGACTGTGATGATTAGTATCATGGCAGCAAACAATGAGATTGGAACAATTGCAGATGTTGAATCCATTGGAAAAATAGCACATGAACATGAAGTTATTTTTCATACAGATGCTGCACAAGCAGTAGGACACATTCCAATGAACGTGGAGAAAATGAATATTGATTTAATGTCCTTTTCAGCTCACAAAATGTATGGTCCTAAAGGCATTGGGGTTTTGTATGTACGTGGAGTAAAACCCAGAGTAAAACCTGATGGGTTGTTTCATGGTGGAGGACAAGAACGAAACATTCGTTCAGGAACTCTAAATGTTCCTGGAATTGTTGGATTTGGTAAAGCAATGGAAATTGCAGTAAAAGAGATGGATTCAGAAAATAACCGATTCAAGGAATGGTCCAATTTGATGCTCAAAGAATTTGAGAAAGTGGGTGGAAAACTAAACGGACATCCTGAAAAGAAATTATCCCATAATCTGAACATATATTTTCCAGGAATTGAAAGTAAAGCAATAATTAATTCTGTCTCTAAAGAAATTTCAATTTCAGCTGGATCTGCATGTACCACTCAAATTGTTGAACCTTCACATGTTCTTTTAGCATTGGGCTATGACGAAAACCGTGCCCATTCATCAATTAGAATTGGATTTGGACGTATGAACATACAAAATGAGATTGACTATGCACAGTCTAAACTTCTTTCATCCATTTTAGAAATTCGTAAAATCATGATAAAATAGAATTAAAAATTAACACAATTCTTTTATCCCTCAATGGAATTTTAGTAGTATGAGCCTATTACCAAAAGACACTATAGAAATTCCATTAGAAAAAATTTCTTTGGCTACAAGTCAAGCCCGACAAAGAGATACTAAAGTTGAAGAAGATGATGATCTTGTTCATAGTATTAGGAAAGATGGATTGATTAGTCCTGTTATTGTAAAAAAATTACCTGATGATAATTATGAATTATTGATTGGACAGCGAAGATTTAGAGCCCATGAAATTCTTCAGAAACCTACTATCAAGGCATATGTTGTTGAAAAAGACATAGATGAATTTGAGGCAAAAAAAATATCTCTAGTTGAAAATGCTGCACGTAAAGATATGAAACATGCTGATTATGTAGATACTGTTCAAATTTTTATGGATCGATATGGTTCAACGAAAACAGTTGCTGAAGAACTTGGACTATCCGTAGACACTGTGCGAAAATATCTTACAATTGGTAGATTGCCTGAAAAAATTCAAGAGGAAGTTAAAGCTAAAAATATTTCTGCATCAAATGCAATTAAAGCTCTTGATGCATTAGGTGGAGATGAATCTACTGTAGATGAAAATTCATTGTTAGAAACAGCACAAGAAATTGAAAAATTATCTCCACAAGCAAGAAAGAAATTTGTTGAAATAAAGAAACATGAGCCAACAATTGGTGCACCTGAAGCAGCTGAAAAAGCTACCAAGAGAACTGAACTAAACGAATTCACTGTTGAAGTAACTGATGATCAATTATCAAGAATTGATAAATTCAAAAAGAATGAAAGTATCGATAAAACAGAAGATGCTGCAGTAGAATTAATTGATAGAGGTTTAGATTCTGCTGAAGATTAATGTCTCTTTTAAAAAATCCAAAGAGATTAGCTAAATTACTTGCCAGTGTTAATGTTACACATTCAGATAGGCCCTTAGGCCCAATAGACACTGCTGAAGAAATTAAAGAATTGTTGTCGGAATTACATAATGATAAAAATGAGTTGGTGAATAGATTACCTATTTCTTTGGATATGGTTAAAGCATTTCTAAGATTGTTGGAATTACCTATGGAAATCCAAGATATTGTGATTTGGGGTCAATCTAAACAAGATACAGGGGAAATTTCTTTTACATCTGCTCAAGAATTGGTAAAATTAAACAGCTCTGAGGATATTTTGAAACTTGTCAGTGCTATTCATAGTGTGCCTAGACCTGTAACCAAAGATGAAGTAAAGGGAATTATTAGTCTAAAAAATAGAAATTCTAAAAAAACAATTGATGATTGTATTACAGAAGTACTAAATGTTACTCGCCCCGTAGTTATACAACATTTTCTTTTCATAAGTGGAATTCAACCATCAATCGTCCAATCATTAAAAATTGCCTCTGAGAAAAGTAGTAAAAATCTAAATGAATTTGCATTAGAAATTATTTCAAAAGTCTTTCCATCTCAGTCAGTAAAAGGAATCAAAGTCCATGATGATTATGTGCGACTTTCTTTATCAAAGGATGGTAGGGAATTCATTCGTTCTTATATTGATAAAAATAATTTATTAAGAAAAGATTTGATAGATGATATTTTTTCAAAGGAAGGATTTTAAAAATGAACGATCAAGAATTATTTTCTCAAGTTAAAATTACTGATAGTGGAGCAATCTGTTTAGGGAAATCTATTGTATGTGATGGTTTTGAACCTGGATATCAAGCTGCAGTATTCACACATATTCATTCTGACCATATTTCTGATAGTTTTGAAACTTGTATGCATCAATATGATGTTTATACTTCAAAAATTACTGGGGAATTACTAGAATCAATTACTGAAGATACCTATATTGCAAGAACTCAATTACATAGAATAGATTATGATTCTCCTCAAATGATAAAATTTAATGGAAATGGTGATCTTATGACATTACTTGAGTCAAACCACATGCTTGGTTCGAGTCAAGTATTTCTTCAAACATATGATAAACTAAAAATTCTGTATTCTGGAGATATTTCTCCAAATGATCATCCACCAAAATGTGATGTACTAGTTATTGACTCTACTCATGGTGATCCACGATTTGATAAAATTATTGATAATCAAAGTTTAGAACGTAGATTACTTGAAATAGTTACAGAATCCATAGATAACGGAAAACCTGTATGTGTTCATGCACATAGAGGACGTTTACAGCACATAATGCATCTATTATCAAACCATGTGGATATCCCTGAAACAGTATCATTTTTGGGCTCTCATGTAGATAATCAAGTTGCTCAAGTTTATGCAAAATATGGAATAGGCATTCGTCCTTTAATTGATACAGAATCATATGAAGCTGAAGAAATTACTCACGATAGTTACCCTTGGATTGAATTTAGACCAACTCCTACGATGACTAAAAGAGAGGAAAGGGAACAAATGACTAGTTTAACAATGATGGGTGGATTTGGAAAAGCCATAATGAGACATGATGGCGAAAAATATTGGATGGCTTCTGATGAACATGCAGAATTTTCAGATCTTCTACGATATGTAAAAGAAGCAAATCCTAGAATTGTGATTACTGATGGCTCTAGAGCTTCTTTTGGAAATAAATTATCTGAAGAAATTACGACTCGTTTAGGAATTCCTTCAAAATCATTACCTGTGATTAAAGATGGTTAAACAAGAACAACTTTTTAAAAATTATTTAAAAGAATTCCTAAAATCAGGTTTGGCTACCTGCAACCAAGAAATTCAAAAATCTGAAACTACCTATCAAAAAACTGTCAACAAACCTGTGTTTAGGAATAATGTGCTGGTTGATTTAACACCTTCTACAATTGTTGATTATGACAAGCTTATCCATGCATTAAAAAATAAAATTAAAAAATACCCCGAAATGAATTCATTATTTAAAATAATTAAAAATATTCTTAAAACAAATATTACAAAAATAGAATCTAAAAATAAATACAAATTAGATATAGATTATGAAGAATTAACTAATGAGCAACTTTTTAATTTTATTTTACAATATTTAAAAGAACATGGAAGTAATTTTGATAATCTAAAATTTAAAAAAAATCTGGAAAATTTTAATCAGTATATAACAACAGACTTTTTTTCACATTGTTATCTTTCTCCATTATACAATGTAGATGGCAATTTTAAAGAAATACAATTGTCTCCAAATTTATGGATTAGAAAAATCACTAGATTTGAATTTGCAAAAATTGTCAACATTGACAATTTACCCTTGAAAGAAATACCTCCTCATCAAAAAAGACTAAACTATGTTTTAGTATGTAAAATTATTCGCAAAAAAAATCTGAAAATTATCCCAACTGCTTTAGAGTATTTTGAACATGTAGCCAATTCATTGAAATTGTTCAAATTTGGAAATCCTCAGTTTGGCAATCTGTACTGGTTTTCTTCTCAAAATTGGAATGTTGATGGGCTAAATTTGGTTGAAAAAGGCCATGAAAGACCTGCATCATCTCAAAAATATGTATTAAATTCAAAATTGGCTAAAGAATTTGTCCCTTTTTTTGAAAATATTAATGAAAAATTTTCAAATCTAGATAATTCAAATTTCCTTGAATCTGCAATTAGACGTTTTGGTATGTCATTTAATCATAGAAAAGCAGTTGACACAATTGTAGATTATGTAATTTGTCTTGAATCATTACTTGTGCCAAATATTGGTGATTCAACTTTAAAATTATCTCATAGGATGGCTTCTCTTTTAGGTGAAACTGACGATGAGCGATTATGGATTTGGTATTTTGTAAAAACAGCTTATAAATTTAGAAGTGGTTATTTACATGAAACTAAAGAAAGAACTTTTTCCGTAAATTCAGAAATAATTGATTTAGAAACAGTTGCAAATAAGTTAGAAGAATTTTCTAAGAAATCTATACTTCGAATGATTGATTTATTAGATTTCTATCCCACTCAGAAAAAGATTATTGAAGAATTAGATGAATCGATATATGATAGAAAAAAATTAGATCTTCTTAAGAATAAGTTGAAGCATTAATCTATGTATTTTTTTATTTGTTTTCTTGTATTTGGTGTTAAAATCCAACCTTTCCCCGTTTTATCCCATTGAATCTTTTCTTCCCTTTCTAACTGTGCTAAATTAATTCTTTGAAAGTTTTTTGTTATATCATATGGATTTGCTGGCGCATTTAGCAAAATAAATTCTAATATTTCATTATCTCTATCTTTTAATGAATTTGAAATGCGACAATTTCGACAATAACTTTGTCTAATTGATTTACCATTAGACATCCTCATTCCAAAAATTGATTCTATATTGTCCTTAGTTGGTTTTATACTGCATTTGGGACATGGTTTTTGGTTAATTGATTCTATTCCTTCTTTTTTTATTTTCATCTCTACAGATAATTTTTCTTTGTATACTTTGTTTCTAGGCTTTTGTCTAATTCTATAATTACAACAATTACAAAACCAACTCAGAGTATCTTTGGATGCTTTTGATCCATCTTTTATATGGGCTCCCCTATAATCAATCCACACCTCACATGTTTGACAACGTCCTTGACCTACACCGTATCTACTCCCAGATGTTGGTTTTTTAACAATAAACTTTTTACAAATATTTTTACAAATTCTTTTTTGAACATCCATCAGGTTCTCTAGGATTTTGCCTTATGAAAATAATACTCAAGTATTTTAGGTTGGATTCTGTAGATTTTATGTGACTTCTTTAACTTTTTACGGTGGGGTAAATGAAGTTGGAGGAAACAAAATTCTACTCCAAGATAAAGACACAAAAATATTCCTAGATTTTGGAAAAAGTTATGCAAAAGAAGGAAAATATCTTGAAGGATATATCCAGCCTAGAAAATCAAATGGATTAGGTGATTACATCGACCTAGGGATGTTACCTGACATTAATGGATTATACAGAAATGATTTGGTAAAACAGCAAGGATATTCTGAAAAAGAAGCAGATTTTCAAGGAGTGCTAATCTCTCATGCACATTCAGACCATGTTGATTATGCTACATTTCTTCATAAAGATATTCCACTTTACATGGGAAAGACAACAAAAGGAATACTCAAAGCATTCTTTGAAATTCAAGGAAGACGAGATAGACAAATTTTAGATTTTAAAGAACACGGATCAAGCTATAGAGACTTTCCAATTCCTAGAGATATTAGGGAATTTACTTCTGGGGAAAAATTCAAAATTGATTCACTGGAAATTTTACCAATTCATGTTGATCATTCTATTCCTGGAGCATATGGGTTCATCATTTACACTTCATCTGGACCTGTCGTGTATACTGGTGATTTAAGATTACATGGAACAAAACCTCAGATGACTAGAGAGTTCATAGATGCTGCAAAAAAAGAAAAACCCATAGCGTTACTTGCAGAAGGAACACACATCTCGGATTCCCCTAAAGATGAAAGTGAATCCAAAGTTTTCGAAGATGGGTTACAAGTAGTATCCAGGTCCAGTAGTTTTGTTTGTGCTGATTTTAATTTCAGAGATGTTGATAGAGTTAGAACATTTTATGAGATTGCAAAAAGAACAGGAAGAAAACTAGTAATCAACATAAAAAATGCACCATATCTGAAATACTTTCATCAATTCCCAGACCTAGAGATTCCAAATTATGATGATCCTGATGTAATTTTATGCAAACCCAGAACATATTCTGGAATGTTTCAGGATTCGGATTATCGTGGATTTACAGATTATGTTCAATTAGTTAATACTAAAACAACTGTAGAGATTGGAAAAAATCCTGAAAAATATCTTTGTGCAATGGGATTTTATAATTTCCCTCAATTCATTGACATGAAAATTAAAAGTGGAACCTACATTCATTCAGCTTCCGAACCCTGGAGTGAAGAACAGACCTTTAGTGTGGAGAGGCGAGATAATTGGGTTAAACATTTTGGATTGTCAAATGAGCAAATTCATTGCTCAGGTCATGCGAATAGATCAGATTTGTTTCAAATAGTTCAAGAAATTGATGCTGAAACACTATTTCCTATACATTCAGGGGCTCCAGAGGAATATGGGGGAGTTGTTAAGAATATTATTTATCCAGAATATGGAAAATCATATGATCTTTAATAACTGAAGATAATTCTTTAGCAAGCCAGATTGGCTCATTATGCTACTCTGGACTTAAGAGGTCAGCCATAATGGCACGGAAGAAATGCCCAAAATGATAGTTGAGCCTCTAAAGATCCGTACCTGCTGATGGGTGTTTTCTATGTTTTTGTATCTAGATTTGACACAAGTAATCTTGCTACTGTAATTTATCTTTGAAATATCTCTGAATAAATTCCATATATTCAAATATTTTTAGTGAAACAAAATCAATTGAAGAAAAATCATGTCCCCATTGTTTTTCAATTGCTTCTAACATGGTTTTATCATTATTCTCTAATTTTTCAATATTCATCCTTAATTTTTTTAAAACTGTATCATAATTCTCGTCCTTTGTAATTTCAGAGTATTTATCTTTCAAATAATCAATTTTTTGTCTAAATCTTTTTTTGAAAGAAAATTTACTTGCTCCAGTTAATTTTCCTCCCTCTGTAGAAATTGCCCAAAATGTATTTTGTGGATGTACTACAAAATTATCTCTTGAATTTTTTAAATGATTATCATACCAATCCATTTTTTCGATGAATTCTTTATACTCTTTTGGCAATTGTGTATTTTCAATCTTTTTTCTATGTCTTGATAATGACCGTATTTGTGTCTTTAAAGCAAATCCTGAAATTTTAGTTAATTGATTTACAAATATACTTGCATGTATGAAAAAATTTGCTATGTCTAAATGAACATCTTCAAGAACTTCTGCTCCCAATGATAACACTTCCTTGTCATCATTTGTAATTTTTAATCCTTCGTCATATGGGTCTGTTAATCTATAATACGCATCCCAATATTTTTCATTTATCTCCACATCTTTTTGAATTCTCAGAATGATTCTTTTTAAAAAAATATAGTTATATTGGATAACTCTTGCTAATGATGCAAATTCTTCTAAACGTTCTTCTGGAATTTGTTTTCTTTTCTCATTCATAAATTCGATGATTGGGCATTTTTCATTTTTCAAAAATATGTTGTTTTCCGAAAGAAATGGTGTTTTCATTTTACCTCTAATTTGTTTAATATCTAAACATTAATGATTTCTTCTACATGAGATATGAGAATATTTTTTTAATTGTGACTTGTCTCAGGCATGATGACAGTCAAAAAGGCCTTGAAATTACTTGATTTTCTTATTGAATATGAAACTAGGATGTACAATGGCATGAGTGATCCTTCCAAATTCTGGAATATCGGAGATGATAGTTTCAGTAAATTGGCAAAGACTCTTTCAGATTGTCATAAAAACAACATCCAAGTTTTGAATATTATCAAAAAGGAACTAATTCCAAACTGTAAGCATCCAAAGAAGATGAGGGATAAAACTGCTGATGGTCAGCGGTATTGTATGAATTGTAATTCTGATCTTTAATATTTAGAAAATCTTAAGTTCATACAAATCTAGAAATTTTATGTCCAAATCTAACAATAATGATGATTATGGGTTTGTGAAATATACTCAATTTGCATTATTTTCTTTTAGAATAGACTACAATAATGTCCATGACGAATTTGGTAAAGCCTCAATGTTAATGGCAGATCTTGAAGAGTTTTTTAGAAAAGAAGGTATTCGCACCAGATATGTTATTTCTCAAGGTTCTTGTATTGTTGATGTAATTATTTTAGGTGTTATTTCTGGTGTCATTGCAAATTATACAACTAAAGGCATTGAAATTATTCGAAATCGTGATCCAAAAATACAGATTCGATTACCAAAAACAAGTGCCGAATTAATTTTGCGAGAACATATTCAAGAGAACAGGTCTCATTATCCTCCAGTTTTTGTCTTAATTTATCAAAGCACATCTAATGAAGGAACTACATTTGAAATTTCTTCTGTAGATGAAAATGGAATTGATGTTTCTATGACTTGCATAGTCTCCCATGATGGGGATATTTCAGAAACCAGAAACTCTGTTTGATTATGTTTGACTGTGTGGATGAATATGAGTTCCTTAGAATGGTTTCCAACCCAATGGCTGAAAAGTGCAGCTCCGGTATTAACCGAACCTGGTAATATTGTTCCTACTGACACTGAAGGAACTATATTTTATGTAGAATATCAAAATAATGTTTTTGCAGTTACTGCAACACATGTTCTTGATGCTTGTAAAAATCCAATGATCTGTTATTATGATACTGGAAAAAAAATACATCGAATTAGTACTAGTGCTTTTTCTGATATTGTAAATTTGAATTGGGTTCATCATCCTGATAATTTAATAGATATTTCTGCTATCCCATTTACTGTAAAGGATTACATGGATATTCATGTGATATGTGAATCTGATTGGAATATTCCATATTCTATAGAGCCAAACGAAAAAATTATTCATATTGGATATCCTGAACAACTTGGAGCTACTTATGCTGATGGCGCATTAGGTTATTTCCCAATACCTCTAATTGGGACTGTAATGTTCTATGATTCTGATAGAATTGTTACTAACACTAATGGACAAGGTGGAGCAAGCGGAGGCCCTCTTTTTGTTAAAAGTAAATCTAATTTCCCCCAATTAGTAGGAATTGTTAAATCTGTCCCTACATTGAATCCAAAACAAAACAAAACTTTGTCTCTCCCTATATCTTTGATAAAAGATCTTTTTGAATCAGAACCAATGAAAAAACAAGTTTTAGATTATCAGAAATTTTTAAAAGATAATGAATAATTCTTCCTCGCATTCTAATTTTTCTTAATCTTGTTGATTTTTTACGCATAATTGGGACTTTTCTAGGTCCAACTTGCTCTACTGGTCCGGTTGGCGTTGAATCTTGGACAACTTTTTTTAAATGACAAGACACGCACCACACGATGTCTCTAGAAAAAATCCTAAAAGGAATTGATATCTATTTGGAAGGAAAAAAACAACTAGTTTCTGGATTGGAAAATGAGATAAAATTTTGGTCTGATGATAAAATATCTAGTCTTACTTCTGCATTGATAGATTCACTCCAGACTGATGTCCAATTTTTGGAGGTATTGCAACAAAAATTATTGTTTCAAAATAATCTAAAATCTAACTGTAAACATCCTAAGAAAATGAGAGATAGAGATCCTGAAGGAATTTGGTATTGCATGAACTGTAATGCTAATCTATAATCTATCTTCTTTCTCTTTCTTTGTTTTAGCAATAGTTTGTGCTTTTAGTTTGTAACTTTCTTTTGTTTTTTGGTCTCTATACCACACTGGTATACCTGCAACTAAACCATACAAGGCACATTCTTTATCCTGAGTATAGATTCCCAAATTGTTCTTTTTAGCATATTTTATGAGATTTTTGTCAGTAATTTTTCCATCAATTTCAGTTACTACGTTAAGTAAATTTGGATGGTCTTTGAGAAATTTTTTAGATTTTGAGAGGTTTACATCTACTAGGAACTTCATAAAATTATATTATATACATAGTATTTCTGAATTGCGTATTGGAATATTATTATGATCCTTCCACTAAATCTAATGTAACAAATACAAATGGAAAATATATTACTTCAAAATTAAAATCTGACACTTCTTCTGATGCCGATGATGTTATAACTAAAATTGGTACTACTGTGAAAAGAATCACACATTCTAAACGTGATCTAAAAAAACATTGGAATGGTGTTACTACTTTTGGTTGGATTTTTGTTGATTATAACATTCCTGATGGTGCTTATTGGAATGCTATAAGGGCTGGATATTTAG
Source organism: Candidatus Nitrosopumilus sp. bin_7KS (assembly GCF_054095835.1). Taxonomy (NCBI): domain Archaea; kingdom Thermoproteati; phylum Nitrososphaerota; class Nitrososphaeria; order Nitrosopumilales; family Nitrosopumilaceae; genus Nitrosopumilus; species Candidatus Nitrosopumilus sp. bin_7KS. The sequence goes on from NZ_JBSWSO010000006.1 coordinate 253,196, forward strand.
ATCTTTTTAGAATTATCCATGACAAGTTCTATTGTTTGGTTTTATCTGATTCTATGGCTTTCAATATGAGGGATGTTGAAATCAAAGGACATAGAGTTTTAATAATTAACATTAATTATTTTAAAAAATTTGCTAAGGCGATAACAAGAAAAAATTTTGTAAATTTGTTTATGTATGATTTTCCAGATCCTGAAATTGAAAAGATTATTCGTGGTTGGTTAATAGAAAAACCTGATAAACTTCAATTGATCATGAATGCAAATGAAGTTTCAATTTCTGATGTTTCTACCTTGATTGAAAAATATCAAATTAATACTTTAGATGATTTATCTAATCTGCTTGATAATGCCTCTAACTTTCTACAGAGTAGAATTGAACAAAATTATAAATTATTTGATGAGCGATTAATTGAATTTGAAACTTTGATACATGAAGAAAAAAAGGAAAATGAACCAGGCAAAAAATCTAATCTCGAAAATAAACTGAAAGATCATTTGAAAAAAAATCCATGGATAATAGATTTTACATACAATGAAAAAGATGTTGATGTAACTACTCACCCATATGTTGATGTTTTGGTTGTTGGCAGTTATCTTGGTTTTAAAAAAGGATTAATTATTGAATTAAAACGTCCTGATGTTGATATTGTAAAGAAATATCGTGATAGAGCCGCAATTACTGCCACCATTGGGAATGCAATTTCTCAGTTAATACAATATACCAAAGAAATTCATGAAAAATCTACAGAGGAAAATATTACTGCACCTGAGGAAAATAATCCCGCACTAGAGGAAAATACTCCTATCATCAAGGAAAGCAAATCTATCTTTTATGAAGGATTGATAGTAATTGGCAATGATATGGATGAATTTATTCCATATTTTAACACATTTTTACACAATATTTCTGTCAAAACTTTTCAAGAAATCCATGATGATGCTAGAAAACGACTTGATACATTTGCAGATGGACCCTCTAATCCTGTTGATGAACAACCACCATCAATCCAATCCGAGCCTTCTACATCTACTTGAAAATGATTTTAATATTAATAAAATTCATTGAATTTTTTTAATTTTATTTAATTACTTTATTCATGTTGAGATTAAACATGGAACCTAACTTAGATGGGATTTTGCAAATTCCTACGGGTAAATCTGGTTTGTATTTTTTCTATGGGGATGATGATGAACTACTTTACATAGGAAAAGCAAAGAACCTCCGGTCTCGAGTAAGAGGACATCATAGGTGTTATCTTTTTCATTGTGAAGGAATGTTTTATCGAGGAATGCTTGAAAAAAAAGGCTGGAATCCCCAAAATAGATCTGAATGGGACAATGATTTTCTAGAGTCTTGGGTTGATTTTGAAGTAAGAGGCATGTCACAAATTACTCCATTAGCTATAGATTATCATTGGTTTAAGATCAAAAGAATATACATTGAAGAATTACCGCATGAGGAAACTAAGAAAAAAGAAAAACAGTTAATCCAACAATTTACTCCACTTTACAATTCACAACATGTACAATCAATTAGCGATGAATATTATGATGCGTTTCGTTTTTGATTATTTAATCAAATTTCACTTCATAAATTCTTGGATCATAAATTGATTTAGTTCGTTTAAGACTAGTCATAATATTTTCAATATTTGGATTTGCTTTGATAAATGGTGGCCTCTCTTTTTCTTTAAGTTGAGGGTCTAAAATTGCAAGTGTTTCTTTATCTGCCCAAAATACTAATTCTTTTTTTTGTAATTCTTGTCCTGAAATTACTCGTGAATTGTTTTTCTTTTTTTGATTTGTTGATTTTATAATTTTTTGAAATTTTCTAATCTCCGAAAACTTACTGTTATTTGAGAATAAAAATCGTGTTGATGAATCAAATTGTAACCAATTTTCTTGTAAAACATTAAATGGTTTTTCACAAATTAAAACATCTGGATATTTTTCAAATTTTTTTGGATCACATACTAATAATGTAATTTTTGGTTCAATGGGTACGTGTATTTCTATTCCTTCTACTGTTGGTCCTAATCCACTATATGGAGTATAATCGATACTATTGAACAACGCTATTGGGTTGTCTGATGTCCAAAATGGGGATGATGTGTTATTTTTTAAAACTATGAATTTCATTTTAGATATTACATGGGCTAATCTCTGATATTCACTAATTGCATTGAGATGAATTTTAAGATTAAATTCATCTGTCAAAAATAACCTATTGACAAGGTCATTATCAAATTCTGGATGTTCTGCAATAAATAATTCTCTAAATGCAAAATTCCCCATTTCCCCAATTTGTTGTCTTTTTTCATCTGTTCTGATATATTGTAGTGCAATAAACTCGCAAAGTTCTTTAAAGTATTCATCTTCTTTTTTTGAAACTATGTGTTTTTCCATTAATTCTTTTAATGCAAAATTTATTTTTCCTTCAATTTGACTAAATGCAGTTTCTAATGGATGCTTCCCCTCTATTTCAGGACCATAAAAGTCTGATTTATGAGCAACTGTTTTTGGAGTAGCTTCATTAATTTTTCCACGTTGTTTGTCATATTGAAAAAACCTCTCGCCAAAATTTTTTAGATATGTTTGTGGTACAAAATGGGATTTTATTCCTTTCATATCTTTGAATTTATTGAAGAATCTTATTATCTATTTTTTAGATTTCTTCTTGTAATTGCTAAGCATTTCTTGCAATGCATCATCTAAGGTTGGGATCTCTCCAGTTCTTGCCTGAATCTGCCCCATTATTTTGAGTATTTCTTTGTGAGTGTCTTTGGTAATCCTTATAGTCGTAATATCTGCCATGCATATTTGATATATTGCAGAATAATAAAGCCTCACAAATTTCCCTTAGCTAAACTCTGAAATTTAGCTGAAGCTATATGACTAATGAAAGGAGGCTTTAACCAAAGTTATGATTCCTAATGAAAGTACTAATTTCAGAGAAAGTGGTTTCTATTGCAGTTTTTTACTGTATAAACACACAAAAAATTATTTTTTTGTGCCTAGATCTATTTTATTTGTAGCATGAGCAACTAAGGTAGTAACATCAGATTTTCTTGTGTAAATAATTTTGATTGTATCATTTTGTTTAAAATTAAGATATCCAACATTAGCAGAGCCTCTTTCTTCTAAAAATTTAGAAAAATTTTCAGTATGTGAATAAGGCATTACCGTACCATCATCAAGTGTACCAATAAGACCAATTACTCCTTGAAATATTCCTGTAGAATCACCTGTTTCACATAAAGGATAACCTTCAATTTTATCAATACTTGATGAAATTGTAATAAAAGACTCTGGTGAGGTTCCAATAACTTCTACTTCTTGTGAGTCTTTATCACCATCTGGATCTATCACAGTGAGAATCATATCTGATCCCATAAGATATACTGATTTGTCTGTCTGAATAATGGGAGTTCGTTCATCTACAACACATGTATCCTCTGCCCAAGCATTACCATGTGAAGCACGAACAGTATAGACTTCATCTAATTCCATTTCGGTTTCACTCATTTGGAATGATTCTTGATAAATTCCTGCTAGTTTTAGTTCTGAATCAGGATGAGTAACAGGATCAATTTGTTTTGATGTTATTATTTCATTTTTTGAATTTAAAATTGCTAAATCGATAGGTTTTCCAAAGATTATATCTTGACAATTTACTCGTATGTACAATGTACTCTTTAATGGGTAAACAGTTCTGTCAAATGATGTAGAAATAGAAATTGCATGGGTATGATCAGGTAATTTTAAACTAGCACCAAAAGTAAATTGTTTATTAAATAAAGGTGAAGCAGATTTACTTGATTTAGAAATTCCTATAATTTCAATTTCTCGAGAGTTTAAAGAAAAAGGAATAGTCAAAATCCTTTCATCACTTGCCTTAACCTCATCAAAACTTGTTTCATCACCGTCAACTAATACAAAAAAACTATCATCAATATTGTCAATTTGTGCATCAAGTACATCTCTAGGAATTGTAAGATTAATTTCACCATTTTTTGTGGCTTCAATATCTATAATTAATGAAGATACTCCTGGATCTTTTACCGCATTGATAATTTTACCACCTGATATCCTATATTTTATTTGAGAATTACTACCTTCTAAAACAATAGTGTCTACAGTGGTTAAAGATTTTGAAATTTCAGTTGAACCTTCAAAATGAAAAGTGGTTTCCGCAGATCTAGAGATATTACCATATTGAACTTTTATTGTATAATTGCCTTCATCTTGCATCAATGCACCTCCTGCTGTTAATTCTGTATCGTATTTTTTGTTAGAATGTACTATAGCTTGTGATATGCTTACCAATTGATTTTGTGGTGACATGATGATAAGACTCACGGGTACATTAGAAAGAAGTTCCTTGACCTTACCAGAAATGATAATTATATTCCCATTAGAATATGTTTGTCTGTCTACACTAACAGTAATAGCATCAGATGATAAATTAGAAATATTCTGTAGTTTATCTGGAAATTCTTTTCTTATTTTATCAACTGCACCATAAAGACTTGTTCTGAGTTCCTCATCATTTTCAAATGAGATTCCTTCTCTAGTTCCAATATTCCATTTTAATTCTTCCCAATTAAGATTCAATGCACTTATTTTGCATGGAAGAATTAATTTTTGAATTTCATTTGCAATTTCAATTTCTCGTGTTACTTCATCACTTTTTTGTGCACCTGGCGTAATTATCAAAATAACTAAATCACATTCTCTTAATTTTTCGTCATTTTCCTCTCTCCATTTTTTTGCTTTTGATTTCAATTGATCAATAAAAATATCATCATCAGGAAACATTTTTGATAAATAATTATGGATGCCTCTTGCTCTTCCAAAGAAATCATCTTGAGAGTATGATATGAATATCTTAAAAACCAATTATATCACTACTGAAATTTAGGTTATTAGGATTTCTTACTCTTCTCATGTAAAAGAGATCAGGTAAGATAGAGTATTGTACCACAATGACAGTTCCCTTTCAGAGATTTGTTTGAAATCATTTTACAGCAAATATTTGCAATTCGCTCATAGAGATTTACAATATCGGTTCAATTCCCTATTAGTTCAAATCTGTTGAGGTCCACATTTTGGAAAAAAATCCTAGTTTTGAATACGATCTATCTCTTCAATGATGTTCGCAACATGAGTTTTGATGTGATGCCCTAAATCATCCATAGACAGCACAGCATCACATCCATCAAAAATACAAGTCATTTTGTAGTATTTTGATTCCTTTTTACATATTGATAATGCCACACTGTACTACCTTGTATTACCTTGTAGTACTTGCTTAAAAATACTAGCTAGTGGCACTGAGTATTACAGCATGAAAGACTTCCATACTTGGGACATTCACACAGAAGTTTTATCCAAATTATCAAGATGGAGAGTAGAAGTTTAAGATGGCAAAAGAGAAATTTTCAGTATCTATGGATGAGTCACTTGTGAAATGGATTGATAACGGCATTAAAAAGAAAAAGTTTGCCAATAGATCACATGCATTAGAGTATGCAATAACTGCACTCAAAGAAGAATCCTATCCTTAGAAAGCAAAATCAAATTCAAAGTCTATTAGGTTTGAACCAAAAAAATTAAAAAATCAAAGACTTACACGGTCAAGGCTTTCTAGATAAACATTACAGAACAGTACACAAAATAGATCTTAAGACCAAAACCGATTAGGTACTTGGTGAAAGTCCAACTAAACTAACTAATGCAATTTAGTATTTAGCAATTGCTTATAATTTGCATGAATGATTTCTACATGTCTCTTTTATACAAATTTGTTAGAATATACTCATACTACTGAGAAGAGTCATTTTCAGTGTATGTGCCAGACCCTAGTATTCACAGTTGGGCAAAAAGTCTAGCCCAACTTTATCATATTATCTAGTTTAATGTTATACGATTTAGAAATGATTCGGTTACTTTAAGAAGTAGCAATTTTAGAAAAATTAATTGTCAATTCACGATAAAGTCTTGAAAAATTTTCTAGATGAAATGATCAGTGACATAACACACGAGTTTCCAGATCAAATTGTTTCAGTCGTACTGTTTGGCTCTGCAACAACTGGAGAATGGATTCGCGGAAAATCAGACATTGATTGTATCGTGTTAATCAAAGACAGAAAGATGCGAAAATTAATTGAGGAATCCTTTGATAATTTACTGACTAAACTGGATGGTAAATACAATCTAGGACTATCTGAAACTTGTACCACATATAAAAAAACACCAAACCCTGCATTGAATTTAATTTTAAAAGTTGAAAGCATGATGATGTTCGGACGCCCATTCTTTGTGTTATCTGAAGACCAGTTTGATTTGAAGAATGCAAAGATCAGACATGATCTTAAAATTCAGATTGGCCTCTCAGTGCTTGCATCCCTGAACATGTTTTTGCACAGAATCAAAAGTACGGGTAGGATTTTGTATGGAAAAGACATTCGAAAAGAAATTCCCGAGTCAATTCCAAGCATAGAGAAAATCAAGGCCTCATTTAACGCAATTTTGCTGTTAATGATGAGTTTAGCAATATTGCCATACAGTGTGAAAACGTCCTTTTCTCACGCAGTAAAGGCCAATCTCTGGGCATGCGATGACGTATTATTTGCCTTTGAAAAGCCATTATCTACGACATCAAAGGAAATTCAGCAAATAAAGAAAATGTTCAAAGAGACTGAATTGGAATTTGAGCATCTGGATGAGGCACTGCAATACAAACGAAAAATAAAAATTGAGAATTTGACCAGAGTGTTTGTTTTCAAATACATGGCAAAATCAACTGGCTTTGTATTTGGATTATATCTTCATGCTTTGAAGAAAATGTTTTGGAGAAAATGAAAACTAGGAAAAATAAAAAATGATTGATTATAAGAAAAACTGGAAAAAAAGAATAAAATACATTATTTTAGGAATAATTAGTTTCTACTTTGGACACATTCCAATCCACCTTATTTTTGAAATAATCTCATTACCTGTAGATCATATGACGTGGGCAACTTTTGGATTTAATTTTGTAAGATTTGGAATGTTAGCGATGTTTTTGTACATGGCGTTCATTTATGTGAAACCCTCATTTTTTCCACAACAAAAAAAATATCGAAAAATATCCATTCTAATAATAATACTCATACCCACATTTTCCATTTTACTTCCATCAGGATATGTAATCCCACAATGGGAATCAGGATACTGTACCATCACATCATATCAAGTATCGGGTGAAGGGACACTTCAACTAGGAGGAGGGACAAGCAGTGGTGTAAGTTCAGAATCGCACTGTATTGAAAATTGTAGAAATATTTATGACATTAACAGCAAAGATAAAGAAAATTCATGTGAGTTTACTGGAATGTACGGTAAAACACATTGGATTAAATCATCTTCAGAAATTCTAGATGTCACTGATAAAATAAGATACGGGGGAGTAAAATGAAAACTGGGTTTTTGACAATCATCGGAGTAATATTATTAACAATTGGGATTACTTTGCATTTTTATTTTTCAAGTTTAAACACTACATATCTTGAAACATTTTTAATTCAATCTAATTGCAAAATTATATCATCGCAAATTTTAGATAATTTGAACAAATCTTTAGAAACTAATTGTCATATGCAATTACATCTGCTTCAATCTGCCATTGTTAAGCTATTTTTGGGATTGGGAGTTTTGTTGACTCTAGGTGGATCTTTTTTAGCACATGCAGGAATAAAAGAAAATGAAGACTAGATACAAAATACCACTCATTGTTGGAATACTTTTTGTCATAATTTGGCCTCAAATACCTCACATTATCTGGATTGGATGTGAAATATTGCCTTATTGTAATGCTGAAACATCTTATGCATCTGGAATCGGACTCCCATGGATTTCTATTAACACCAATTTTTTTGATAATCTGCCTGAAAATATGTCTGGATTTCTCATATTGGGAATCTCATTTTCTTTGATGACTTTTCTAGTAGTTTGGAGGATTAAATTAAAAAAGATATTCAAGATTATAATTCCCTGTATTGTTTTCTTGATTCTTGTATTTGTCTCACTGTGGATTGAATACGGTGTTGTTTGCAATGATCACGTGATTGATCATCTTAGAAAATACTCTAACTTGTTTGACGAAAATACCACTAGGGAAACATTTGGCATGCTGGAAAGAGGTGACCCATCTGGCATGTTGGAAAGGGGTTATCCATTTGTAGTACATGGAGGAAATATTCAAGAATGTGTAGATTATGTGTTTGAAAGCAGGACATGATGGAAAAGAGATGAAATCTATGTTTTTGATAATTATCTGCAATAGATTTTACATGTTACGAGTCTAACCCTTTCAAAATCTGATTAATTTACACATATTTTATTAAAAATGACGACATCAAACCGATAATTCAACACTCTTTCAGAGGTAGAGGTTTTGATTTTAGATCAAACATTATTTCATTACTCTTTTAAATTAAAATCAATTATTGTAACAAAAGCATAGTCCGCAAGATTTCTAGGGGCTTCGTGTTTGCAGATGATGCTATCAACGGAAACATTAGTGGCATTTGAGGGTAAATTAACTAGAGTTTCATACAATGAAATAAACTCCAAATGATAATTGCCCTCACTAGTTGGGAAAATTCCTATCGATTTTTGTGTCATGTATACTGTCTCCACCTCAGGCAATATTGGAACTGTTGGTGAAATGCCACCAGCTTTTACAATTCGTTTATCATCGCAGATAGCAATCCATGAAATTCCTGGCATAATCATAGCAAATTGATCAGAAGGAATAACAGAATTATCCCAAGCATCATTCCCATCTTTATCAAGAAAGGTCCATACACCATAATCATCAGGCAATGAACCCCAGTCTACTCTATTTTTATCTCCATCATCCCTAATTGGGAAACGATCCCAGATTACTTTACCATTAACATTTGTCTTTACTTCAGTTATTGCAACTGGTAATAAACCGCGTTTGTTGATTGGATCCTCAAGGGTGAGAATAGTGTGTTCTTTTGTTACAGGTTTTTCTAAGAGTTTTTGTATTGCCGAATCAACAGGTTTTTGCTCAAATAAATCCCAGTTGTTATCTATAGTTACTTTAGAAACATGATTGACACTATTGACTCCGATACCAACAGTGTATTTGTAATCATCAGTATTTTTTGTTGGATAAAGTTGCTTATCAGTTTCAAACGTTCCGCCTAAACTAACAAGTGGAGGAAGTGAATCTCGTTGGCCATTATAACTCAGTTTGAGATTTTGTATATTTGCATCATATTTGTCAGATAATACAGATTCTAAGAATTGCTCACCTGACAAGATTGCAAGTTTTGTAAAAGAATCCTCATCAAGATACCCTCTTTTTGTGAGGTCATAATAGTGATTACTTGAAATACAAACTGGTTTGCCAGTATTTTTTGTTAGAAAAAGGATGCGACTATCATGCATATCTGTCCTGCATTGAATATTATTTTTTTCTATGCCATTTTCATATTGTTTAGATGGTGGATCTATTTCCTTACTATCGGAAAAACATTCATCATCATTGTCTGGTAAATTTAAAATTGTATTAAATGACAGTCCATCATTAGAACTATACAGATATCCTAAGCAATTTCCATCTCTAATTGGTTCGCCAAGTATGTGGATATTTTCATTACTAACAGCCATTTCTATAAAATAATTTTTTAGTTTATAATCTTGTAAAATATCATAAATTTCAGAATATTCTCCACTAGTATCTTTCATGTTAAAATGGAGTGCAATGTGTTGATGGGGATAATTTTTAAAAGCACTCTTGAAATGATATTGTTTGTCATTATCAATTACTGAATAAATATAATTAAAATCACTAATAACCCCATTAAGTGGAAGTGATTCTAACTCAAAGTCTTTGCCTTTATTTTCACTGATAGCTACAAATATTTTAAAAGTTTGAGTTTCACCATCCCAATATTCAGCTCTTTGCATCACGTGAACTGTATCATCAATTACAAATATTCTAAGAGGATCATTTGGAACTATGTCAACCGTTTTTGAATCAATAGGCATGCTTTTTGATTTTTCAAATGTTTTGCCTCCATCATGACTTGCTGCAAATGTTTGAACATATCTTTGATCTCCTGGTCTTGCTGACCAAACAACATAGACATCATCACCTGATACTGCAATATCTTGAGCACTAACTTCAGTATCGGCATTGTTTACACTGACTTTTTCTGTTACTGTGCCATCAGGTAGTATCTTGATTAGATATAGATGGCCTTTTTCATCATAGTTTTTTTGGTCGTCTAACAGAAGATAAATTACATCATCAGATACAGTTATTGCAATATTTTCACGAGTCTTTCCTTGATTGAATAATTTTGTTGGTTCAGAAAACGTCTTGCCAAAATCATCACTTACATTATAATACACATAACTTGTATTTTCTCCCCTAGTCCACTGGGTGCCAAATGTGTATAATTTACTATTAACTAATTTTACATGATTAATTTCAAAATGTATATCTTCAGTAGTTATAATTTGTTTTGGTTTGGTAAATGTTTCACCATCATCATTGCTAATTACTGCTTCAAACAATGGCGGTCTTTCTTGCCTTCCATCTTTGTAAAATGATTTCTCATAAATGATAAAAATATCATTGTCTTCAGTGATAATTTTTGTGTCACCAATACTAGATAGTTCTACTATGATTTTTGGTTGAATGGTTGTTTTGCCATCTATTACTTGTGAAAAAATTAAATCCCTATTAGTATTGTTAATTCTATTTTCCCATACGATATTTGCCTTGTTGTCTTGAATTGATAGTATTGGATCATCAATGCTTCTGATATTTTCTTTTTCATGATATCCAAATGCAAAATAATCCTCATTATGGCATCCAAGAGGATTTGGAAGGCCACTACAAGCAATGTCATCTTTATCAGAAATTGTGTATGCAGAAAATACAGACATTCCGCCAAATATCACTGCACCTGTTATCAAAAGGCATAAAAAAATATTCATTTGGTTAATCCATCTTTAATTATTATTTAAGAATAATGAATAATACTTTGTTTCTAAAACACAGACAATCTTGCCATGTTTTTCTCCTAAACCATGAAAGATATTTTGTAAAGATTGAGCAGTTCAAATCTGGACAGGTTTGCATTTATTTTATTAAAAATATGATTAACATAAACGAGTCCTAAAAAAATACTTGTAAGATAGCATGTCTTATTGAATTTGGATGAATGTGAGAATTATGGGAAAAAAGAGTGTGTAAAGTACCCCTTTGGTCCAATAAGGATTGTCACATCATATTGTTTATCTTGGTATTCATATACAAAACAATCAGGATTTGGCTCACCAAAGTTTTTGATCATGAAATTTCTATAAGATTCAAACTCATTAAAGGGGATTTCAAGTGCAAGTCTAGAATCAGAATCTTCCATATGGTCTAAAATCAATTCTTCTATAATCGGAACCTCTGAAAAAAATCCATGTTGAATAGTTCCTTCACAATAGGGATTGGTTTTAGGAGCACCATTAGCCGTGGCACCATATTTTGGTATTTCAGAATAAATTACATACGCAGTTACCATCCCTACAACAACTATTAGAATTATCAAAAGTCTAGTTTTCATTTTTCATCTTAAATGGATAACAGTATCGAAGTAGTAATAATAATTCCAATTATTGTACCACAAAAAATTATTTTGTTTCTTTTATTTTCATGGAAATTATAAGATACTGGCAATAATGCAATTATTACAAATGCAAAGATAGCTAGTGTTAGATGTATTGGATGGCTTGCAATACTTGATAATAGTTTTGGAAGACCAGTACCCATCCAAATAGCAAAAACGATCATAAGACCACCAGCAAAGATAAGAAAACCTGCGATTAACAAATTAATGCTAAATACTATCCATCTTAAAATCAAAGAATTTTTCATATTTTATCGTAATGTATGTATTTTATCCAGAGTTTGATAGATAGATAAATTGATAGTCCTAAAACCACATAACTTCCAAGATAAGGTAATTGGTTTGATCTGCTGAAAGTCATACCTCCTTCTTCCATCATCATCGATAATACAGGTGGATGAAGTAATATTGAAACAGAAACATATGCCCATCCGCTGAGCCACATTATGATTATGGGTAATACGATTATTCCAATTTTTAAAAAAGTGTTATTCATTTTCTTTTTCTCCAAAAAATAATTCCTGCAATAGTTACAAAAATTCCAACAATGCCGCTAATCATGAACGCTTGACGATGTATGAAAAACAGATAATCCATTCCTTCAAGCGGTCGCATCATTGGTGGTTCAGTTGGAGGAAACAAAACAAATGCAGAATATATTGTTGCAAAGAAACCTTCTATGATCAATGCTATTCCTACAACTAAAATAATTTTAATCTGGATGTTCTTTTTGTCTTGTATTATCAGTCCTGTGATTACTAAAACGGGGATCACTAGAAAAAAAGCAAATGAAATATCACTGCCTAAAACACTGGCAAATCCTGCCCTCTCCATTCCTTCTGCCGTACCAGTCCATTCACCTATGCCGTCTCCTGTATCCCATATTGAATGAGTCTGAGTTGCTAGAACCATCACAATCAAAACAAAATATGTCGCGGCAATAGTTACAAATGCAATCTTCAAAGGTTTGGTTTGTAAAGGATTTGTCATCTTTTTTTGAAGCATAAATGCTGCAAATCCTGCTACAACGCCTACAATCACTCCTGCCATTGGCCCAAGAACTTGGAGAAATGGAATTACTAATGATGCTCCCGTAATTATGCTCAGTAAAATTCCTGGAATGCTGATGTTTTTTGATGCACATGAAAGTAAAAACCATGATGTCATAGAGAAGGAAAGAGTAAGAATCATCACTGTTATGGCGCTAATTGTAAAACCATCTACCATGACCTCGTTGTTTATTCCAAATTCCAATCCTCCTGCCCATGGAATTAGTACAAGAAATGATGCAATGATTATCAAAAGTCTAGTTTTCATATTTCAATTCTCTTGATTTTGTACCCATTGATTAACTCCAACAAGATGTCCTTTCATGCAATCAGCATAATACATTTCATGTTCAATTTTGGGAAAACTCCATGCACAAAAATCTTCTAATTTTTGTTTTTCATTTTCTTGTTCATTAAGGCATTCATGCATTCTGGTAATCCATGCGTCTGCAACATTTTCATTTGGAAATTCAGGATAAAGATGGTTTAGATCTTCGCAGTCCATTTGTAAAAATTCTTGTGCAGATGGAATTGAATAATGTTTTACAACTCCATCTGAGATCCACCCAGAATCAAGTCCTTCTGAATCAATTTGTAGTCCATCATGTTTTTGCCACTCACAAGTTATTGTATCAATAAAATGAGTTTCATTATAGTATGATAGACCAACCATCTCTACAAGATCTTTAGAATCAATGCAATACTCCAATACTGCTTTAAGTTGTACTGTAGTGTGATCCGATACAGTGGTTTTTCGCTCATTTTGATTTAACAATCCCAGACCTAAATGTGGTTTGTATTCAGTATGTAATGTTGCATCTTTTTCATTATCTTGACATCCAGCACACGGTGGAGGATAATGTTGTTTCTCCCATATTTCTAAACAATGCCACAAGTTTGGGTTTTTGGGAGTTTCCATGTATATTGGCAAAGTTCCACATTGATACATTAGAGACTGATATGTGCCAAAAATTGTAGTTGCTAAAACTATTCCAATGATAATTATTTTGTATCTAGTCTTCATTTTCTACCTCAAACAAGGACTCTAGAACATTTCCATATGCATTAACATTACGTACATACAATATCTCATTTGAATATCCTATCCAAACTTGAGTATTGTCATTTAGTTCATACACATAGATGTGGATTCCACTTCCGATGTCATCTGCAGGTTCACCAAATCTGTAAAATATGTTGTCGATATCAGGTGAATCTGATGCAAACTTTCTAAAATCATCTATTGTGGGAACTATTTTGTCCATGTATGATGATGTAGGTGATTGTAATCCTATCTGTAGATAGTTGTCATAAATAAATTCCAAGTCCGGAAAATCTGGACAACTTTTTTCCACATATTCAAACACTGATCTTTTGTGTAAATCTATCGTTTCACGTTCAGCAAGAGACATTTCTGGAGTGCGTGATAACTCTCGTATCTCCTTGTAAAGTCTCAAGCATTCTATCTCTGTTTGTTGTGAAATGGCCAAAATGCCCAAAGAACCTACGAGAATTACAATCATTCCAATAATTATCAAAATCCTAGTTTTCATTTCCTATCCAATGTCTTTTGTTCAAGTATGTAATTTACACATTCTTGAATGTTTAATTCATGCACTCCAAAAGAATAATCTTTACTGTTTATTACAAATTCGCCATCATAATTCACATCAAACAGATTGGAATGTTTTTGAAGATGTTGTACCACATGCTCATTACATACAGTACCATATTCTATCCACATAAAAGCAAAGATGGGAATTGTAAAAACAAAACAGAGAATTAAAATTTTGTACAGGGTTTTGATTTTAATCCTCCAAAGAACTAAAAAAATCATCAGAGTAAATGAAATACCTAACATAAAAAATCCATCAAGACCTTCTGACAAATTATCAAAAAGGTTGGTGTTAATAGAAATCCATGGGAGTCCGATTCCAGATGCATAAGATGTTTCAGTATTACAATCAGGCAAAATTTCACATGCAATCCAAATAACATGGGGCATTTGAGGCCAAATTATGACAAAAAGTATTCCAACAATGAGCGGTATTTTGTATCTAGTTTTCATTTTCTTTTTCTCCTCAAATTATATTATTTACTACCAACACCACAATTAGGACAACCAGACAGTTTTTTGTTATATTTACTACTACAAATCCCACAAATCATTGTATCATCAAGATAATTTTTCTTGATATATGGAATGACTAGTTTGATAATCACTGCTATAACAATTGGAATTGCTATCAGATACCAAACCATAAGATATTGAAATTAAATAGTATGTATCTCATAAAGGATTCTAATCTTTTATTTCAACATATTCAAAACGTTCACCACAAAAAGGACAAAAATCTATTGGATAATACACTACATCATCTTCAGATACTGCATCAGCCCAACATAATTTTGCAGATTTTTTATTCCATAGAGGTGATTTTGAATCCATTATACGAAGTCTGTAACAGCAAAATTCAAGATCTTCATCTAACTGAAATTCATCAAACGTTGCAAGTTCGTAATTGATTGTTTTGTTTTGAAATTTTACATCCATGATTTGTAACCCATTACATTATAGTTTGATTTGTCACTACAGTCCTTCTCTCTCAAGGATTTGCCCAATCTCTTTAAACGTAAAAGGAATAACTCCTGCAAGTCTATTCTTTGGATCATGGTAATCATTTAGATGTATTAGAAACTCGTTTAATCCAAATTCGGATTTATCGCATGCAGGACAATTATATAATTTTCTAAATTGCTCTCGAGTTATGGGATAATTTTCTTTTAGCAATTCAAAATCTCCACGTACATCAATATCTTCCCAATTATTCTTACTACTCATCTTTCCTGTGTCATAATATAGCACACCCAATGCACAAAATGCTTCAGGGGAATTAGTTGAGTGATCTAATGAAAAATGAGCCATAACGCCTGCAATTTTTTTCAATTTTGTTTTCATCAAAACTTGACTAATTTTGCCAGCCATAGTAACTAATATGAAAATAGATATTCATAGTGTTCTACACTACTACAAAGGAAAAATCCAATGTATAGTAAGACAACATTATATCATAAAACATCTAGGAATCATTTTTTATCACACCAAACTATGAAAGAAATCAATTGACACTAAGTCCCGCACTTTCACGCTCTACTGCCAACTGATATTGAGACAAGATAACAGCATCACCGCTTTGATCCCAGTTACGGTAAACCATATCCTCATCACTATTTACAAAGGATTTTTTTGGAATTTGCAAACATTGGGTATATTGTAAATAAAGAATTGCCAATGTGTCTTTAGCTCTTGGAAGTCGGTCATCGCCTGAAAGATTGCACCTGATTGAATAATCCAACATCTGATTACGTATGTCATAATCCATATTTAGTGTGATGTAGTGAAAAGTTGTAAAATTCATCGCAGTCAATTCAACACGTGCGTTTCTGTTGTTGTAATTTGTAAGAACCTCACTTGCATCAGGATATTTCTCTTTGAATTTTGAATATACTTGCTTGCTGCTAAAAATATTCATAGCATTATCATCTGTGAGTTTTGGCGTTAGGATATCTGCCCAATCCCGTTGTGTGTTTGTAACAATGTGAGGTATTATTGTTATTAAAAACAATGAAAAGAAAATCAAACCTATTGCAATTGCAATGGCAATCCCAATTTTTACTAGTCTTTCCAATTTTACAACACCTCAAAAAAAATAGATGGAGGTAATCTAGACATAATCTAGATCCACTCTTGGCGTTTTTATTACCTTGAAGATTTTGACAATATAGTCGCCTTCAAAAAAATTGGTAACATTGCCTTCATCTATGGATAACACTCTGAACCGATGTTCAAAGGAGCCATCACCTTTCAAATTTACCTGTGCAACATGAATAGGATCTTCTTCAACTGATTTGAAGAATTGAATAATCACAGGGTATCCTTGAGCTGGATCATTGACTTTACCTTTGACAGTACCCCAGGGCAGGGTATTATTTTCAGATATACTCATTGTAGTTACAGTTTTTTTAAGACTTATCTCATCATCCAACTTTATTATGGTGCTTTGAGATGTCTCTGCAAACACTGGCACGTCTAACAAAAAAACAGACATGCTCAACATCATTCCAAAAAAACATAATGTTGCTAAACTTTTTGCATATTCCATATCACGAGTTCTCGAGATGTTAGATGCAGGAATTACACTCATACTGACAAACCACACTCAAATCTTTGATGGCCTCTTCTTGACTTGCTTTGATGTTTTTTCAAGTCATCAGAATGTAGTGGGTGGTGATAAGAAGAGTCCACGATGGGGGCATCATGTACTTTTTCTGCAAGATTCCATTGTGAGGATGAAAATCCACCTCTGGTGAAAAATTTGTTGTCCAAAGGTTTCATCTAATCACCTCATTAACATTGGCTTGGTGATGCAGTTGGCGGTTATGACTAATCATATCACATACAATCTGATTGTTAGGGGACATAGATTGTACAGGCATTTCAACATCTATCCTCAAACAAAATCCAAGATAGACCCATTAAATCCTCAATAGAGAACGTGGAGGGTTTTGTCTGTTGCAAGGATTTTGACACTGCTTTTACAGGGTTGCTTGCAACCTGAATTTTAGAAGGCGAGTGTTGCCAATTGTGTATGATTTGCTGCTTCATGAAAATAACTATGCCTGAGTTATATATAACAAGAGATACCGTATATCGGTATGCCTTTAGAAAATGATGCAACATATGGAAATTTACAAAATTACAAACTGTATCTTCGTCCTAATGCACATTCTCACTATGGTTCACCAGATGAAAAGAAATCTGCACTAAGTAAGCATCAACAAAATGTTCAAACATTACTAAAAATAATGAGCAAAAATGAATCAATGACCACTTGGGATTTGGCAAAAATATCAATACCAAATGACATATCTAAACTTCGTGAACGTGAAAAAATTTACAGAAGATTATTAATTGGCAGGAAAGACAAAGGAAAACATTCAGACGGAATTTTAAATGTTGGACTTGTAATAAAAGATGGTAAGAGTCTCAAGACAGGGGTAGCTGACAAATACAGATTGTCATTGTATGGTATTTTGTATTGTATCGATGTACTGAATCTTAGCAACAAAGAGATTGATAAAATTGCGGAAAAATATTCTAAAATATTACCAAAAGTTTTTGGCAAATGGGGTTATATTAAATCAAAAATAGGAGACAAGGCATATAGAATTAATTTGTTATCAAATGGTTTACTTGCAGATAATCCACAAATTCAAATTCAACCAGGAATTCCATTCTATGAATTAATGTCATATTTACACATAAAATATCAAAGAAATTTTGAAAGTATTGTGGAAGAAAAACTTGCAGAGCAAATATCTTTTTGGTTTTACATTAATTTATTATATCAACCAATTCAAAAAGAAAACTTAACCAATAGTGGAATCAGCAATTTAAATCAATTATTTGATAACGATGTAGAATTAAAGGAATGGTTTCTAGTTTTTTTTAAAGAATCAAAAAAATATTACCATGAAAGATATAGTGTTTTAAAAAAATCAGAGATTTTAAAATAGAATTAATTTGTTGATCTGATAATATCATTTAATTCATTAAGATCAAATGGTTTTGTCAACAACCCAAACAAACCAGAATCTTCTGCCCGTGCAAATTCTTCATTATTGATAGCATAAGATGACGTAAATACTATTTTTGCATCAGGATTATCTTTTTTTATTTTAAAAAATGCATCATATCCGTTCATTATTGGCATCTTCAAATCCATTAGAACAATATCAGGGATTGATTCTTTGTATTTTTTGATGGCCTCTTCTCCATTTTTAGCAGTGATTACCTCATAATTTTCATATTTTAGCATGTATTCTGTTGCCTCCAAAAACTGAGTATCGTCATCAACTAGCAAAATTCTAGGATTTGACATGTTTTCTCCTGAATTTTAGACTTGTAAATGTCAGAATATTCATTTTGGCAACCTAATTGAAAATTTCACAGGATTAGTAGATACATGTATGGATCCTTTATGCTGCTCTACAATATTTTTACAGCTAGAAAGACCAAGTCCTGTACCTTCCAATTTAGTGGTAAACAGTGTATCAAAAATGTGTTTCAAATCTTTTCGTGGTATGTCCGGACCAGAATTTTCAAACTCCATTCTAACATCAGAGGATGTTTCAAGTAAATTAATTCGAACATATCCGCCATCTTTTCCAATGGATTGAATTGCATTCAAAATTATATTTATAAACACAATCAACATCTTATCATGATCAAATTTAATTACCAGATTATTTTTTGGAATATCAATTTTGACATTTGCTAAAACATCTAGTGTATCTATTGCTTCCTGAATGGTTTGATTGATGGAGTGGTATTTTATTATCATAGGTGTTGTTCGAACATAGTTTAACACTTCTTCAATCTGATGTGAAATACGTCGCACGGACAAATTAATGCGTTTTAATTCTCTGGAGATTATTTCATTTTTGGAATTATTTTCTTTATCAATTATAACTCCTGCATTTTTTATTGTACCCAATGGATTACGTATATCATGAGCAATGTTAGATGAGAGCTGTCCAATAACTGTAAGCTTTTCTTTTTTGAAGCTTTGTGTACGCTTTAGCAAGAACAGCAACAAAACAATAATTGTAGATAGCAACAAGAAAATAGTCTGGATTTTTGTGAAAAAGATTATTTCATCTATCTCTTGATTTATTGATTGTGTTGGGGTAACAACCCCAAACATAAATTCATTTTTACCATTAACAGTGACAGATATTGCAGAATTTATTCTCTCACCTATATTATCATCCAAACTAAAAATTATAGTTGATAAATTACCTTTGAGAACATGTGAGATATGTTCGTTTAAGAGTAAATTATGTTTAATGTTTTGTTGTATTTCATCTCCAAAGAAGTTCTTCCCTACATTTTCCATATTTGGATGAATGAGTAATACATTATTTTCATCCATCACCATTAGAAATTGAGATTCTATATCATATATATTTCCGTGTCGCTTGAAAAATTCACTAGATGGAAATGTTACAAGTAACAATCCCTTGGAAATGTTTGTTTGTTTATCTATCACTGGAAAAATAATTGCAATTTCAGGTTCATCAAATAGGGATGTGTTTATTGATAAAATTTTTGGGGTAAGTTTCATTCCATCTTCTTCAGAGTTAATTAGTTCAGATAATCCATTTACATTTGCCCCAACAAATGAATCATGTTTTTTACTGGCTTGAGAAAGAACTGTATAATTTTCATCAAGGGCAAGAATTTGTGCAGTAGGTGAGATAGAGTTTAAGCGATTAAATGTTTGATTTATCAAATGATTTGATTCTGCAGTGCCAAGATCATTTTGTAATTCATCCAATTCTGCAAGAAGAGACAGTTCAAATATAATTAATTCCAATTCAGACGCTATATTCTTAGAAATGGATTTTGTGACAATTTCTTGTATTGCGATTTGATTTTTAATAAACGTGTTTTTGATATTTTCCTCTGCTATACTGTAAATTTCAATAGTGACAACCATCAATAAGAGAATTATTGTAATTGTTATTGCATACCAAATTAATTGTTTTTTCTTTTGAGATAACAATTAGAATCAAACTATTTAATTCAAGTGGGATTCATAAAGTATTCTATAAAATCAAATTAGTTTTTAAAAAAGAAATGCAAGAGGATTATTCAATCACAGTAATTAATCCTGTCTGCCAAGGATGTATCATACAAAAGTAATCAAATTTTCCAGCACTGTTAAATTTTAACGCATACGTTGCATCAGGTTCTGCCAATCCCGAATCAAATAATGATGTAGGGCCATCTTCAGGATTACCAGAAGTTATAGTATGCATTGCATCGTCATAATTTTTCCACTCTATAATTTCACCCACCTTGATTGTAATTTCTTCAGGCTCAAAACAATGTGCAATCTCTTCACAACCAGGAACTGAGCTTCCTTGTGGAACAGATATTGTATAAGTTGGAATGTCTCCATATTCTGGTGCAACTATCTCAAGTTCTTGTGTTGCATCATCTTGTCCAATTTCCAAACAGTTGGTATACTTGATAAAGTCATGTGCAAATTTGTCTTCTGCTCTTCCTTCTTGCAATAACCTCTCAATTACAAAACCACCAGTAAATTCTCCAGTAGAACCTAAACTCTTTCTGAACTTGTTATCATTAATATCACATCTAACGTATTCACGAAATTTTTCATCCCAAATATCATAGTTGACATCTAATCTCAATTCATTTCCAGTTTCAAAATCATATGCAGACATTTCAAGTTGAACTCTATGCCTATTGAGATTTTCAAGATAGTAATGATCTGGATATTTTTCGGCAAACAGCATTACCGATGGAAGTACTTTCATCTTTTCCATCAGTTGGTCTTTGTTCATTGTTAAGATAATCCAGTTTTCTTGAATCTCATTACTTGCTCCAACTATACCAATTATTGTAAAAATCACAGCTGCTCCAATACCTACACAAATTCCAATTTTTGCATAACTTTGTAACTGCATTCAGTCTAATTCTTAGTAAGATATTCATAAATGGTTCTATTCAAGGATATTCTAATTTCAATAGATTTGGGTTTTAGTTTTCATTTTCCAAATATCCATGAAATCAAATCATCAAGATATGCAAAAATCCCAAAGAATGGTGCATCGTCACCTACTGTTTTTACTTTTACTACTTGACAAACCCCATCAATGGATACTGTATTAACACCACAACGTTCATCGATAATACTTTCAGGTTCAGATTTTTTGCATTTTCCAAAATCATGTTCAGGATTAGGATCACATGTAGGTAAATCCTGATTTTGAATTTCTGTCCTCATACAATATCCACCATAATATGAATAACGGTGATTTGCACATTGACCATCTTGTTCAGAAGCAGGATAAATGACTTCAGAATTACCTGATCTAATTACTAAATCATAACCAGATACATAATCATCAGGTTGAATGAACAGAACTACTATTTGTCCTACTTCATATGGATATGCATCATAAGACATCCCATGTGGTTCTCTTAAGAATTTACCAGGAACAGTGATTTCTGTAATGTTATCTGGATTTTTTAAAGAAAATAAGATTGCAACATCATACAGAGCTATGCCAGACCTACTGGTGTTTTCTCCTATAATGGGTTCGGACAAAATTTCTACTGATTCTATTTGACCAACAATTACTAATTCAGAGAAATCATATGCATCATCAAAAGTAAGTTCAGGTACAGCTTGTACTATTTGTGTTGTCGAAATCAATGACAAAAAACCAACAAGTGCAAATATAATCAAAAGTCTAGGTTTCATGTTCATTTAACAATTCATCAAGTTTATTTGTAATTTCAAATTCATTTTTATATAAAATTCCATTCTATTTTTTCATTAATTATATTCATTTTAAATTCACCAACATCATTACAATAATCTATTATTGGGAAAACCTGATTTTTCCACAGCGGATCAAAAGTTACGTTTTCACGTGTAAACATCGTTGGACTTTGCATCTTTGTATAATAATCTGTCATCCTATGACAGTTTGCCATATCAAGTACAGGCTGCATTGTTACTGAATTCACCATTGGAAATCCAGGTGCAGACAGATGTTCATATTCTTCTTCTCCAGTGTTAGGTTTTATTTTGTAATGCTCCTCAAAAGCACTTCCCAAAGATACGTTAGGATCTTTAACATCACATGCTCCAATCTTGAAATTAATTTGCTGGCCATTTTTCAAAATAAACCAATATTCCAATGAGGGGTAAATATGATTAGGATGTTGAGCAAGTTCAACGTGAGTAAAAGTACCTCCTCGCAGTTTAATGTAGGACAATCCATCATTTGTAAAATCATGACTTGCCTCATAGACTAGGTCGAGCCTCATCTTGTCAGTTACAGGAAATCCACAAACATCTTCATAGTCATATGTGATCAATTGAGAAGATACTGGTTTAAGATAATCTACATTTTCTGCCCAATTCTCATCAAAAGTTTTCCAAACAGAGGGGTTTTTGGATGTTCTGTAGACTAGCTCATCACCATGTACATTAAAAAAATAATCTACAAACTCTTTGGTATAGGTGAATTTCATATAACCATCATCAGAATCATATATTGCTGGAAATGTTTTTTCAGATGAACATTTTAAATCCAAAATTGTACAAATATTTTTTGCATGGATACCTGTAATTTGTGGATATCGTGAGATTTCATTTTGTATAGATTCTTCAATTTCTTGTTGTGGGGATGCATCTTTTTCAGGTATTGCTGTAAATAAAATTACAACAATTGCAATTGCAAATAGACTTGCAGCAATTATAATTTTAGAATTCATCATTTTACCAATTAAGATTATGACAGTTGTAACATGATTTGTTTGGCTGAAATTATTTCATCGCCATCATCATATGCAATTACATACAACAATGCATTGCCACCTGCAAAAGAAGTAACATTGTTTAGAACGAGTGTGTTTTCAGTTGTAAAATCAGACAAGTTCGGCATACAACTTACACATCCAGCCTCATAGTATGATGCACCATTGTCATTCCATGAAATCTCTACAAGGGCAAAAATTCCATCAAATTCAAGCACATCCGCATTAACTTTTTGCAGTGGTTGCGCATAGACTGAATCAAAGGCAGGAATAAGTAGGATTGTAAACAAACTCGCAATTGTGAAAAATATAAATCTAGAATTCATCTTAACCTTGCCCATTCTGAAAACTTTGAGTTTTATCTTTTAAGTATATCGTAGGATTCACACTATGATCTGGTTAGGTTATCAGATAAAGTATGATTCTCTCATTCTAGGAATCAAGACTAGTACCAAGTCATAAATATCATAATACAATCCAAATCATAATTATTCATGCCTCAAACAAGACCCATAGTCAGTATTGAAAATGTTGTAGCATCAGCCACAATAAACCAAGACTTGGATCTTAATGAAATTCAGAAAAAATTTCCCAAAGTAGAGTATAATCCAGAACAATTTCCAGGAGCAGTATTCAGATTGACAAAACCCAAGACTGCCACTCTGTTATTTAGAACAGGAAAAATGGTATGTACGGGTTCCAAATCTGCAGACATGGCAAAAAATGCAGTAAAAACAGTGGTTGAAAATCTTAGAGAAAAGAAAATCAAGATAAAAAATGACGCAATAGTGACCATACAGAATATTGTTGCATCAATAAACTTGGGAGGAAAGATACACATTGAAAAAGCAGCTAGGACAGTTCCCAGAAGCATGTACGAACCAGAACAATTTCCAGGACTAATTCATAGGATGCTTGATCCCAAAGTTGTGATTTTGATTTTTGCATCAGGGAAACTTGTTTGTACTGGTGGAAAGACAGCAGAAGATGTTTATCGTGCAGTAAATTCTTTGCATGTTTTGTTAGAAGAGAAAGAATTGATGGAATATAGCTAAAAATATTAACAAAAATAATTTGAAGATAGCAATATGATGAGTGATCCTCCAAATTCAACTGCAGGTGATGAAATTTGTCCAATGTGTGGTAAACCAAAAAGTAAACACAACTCTAAGGAAATTTCAGAATGCTCAAAAAAGCTAGTCGAAATGGGAATCATGCGCTTTTGTGGTTTGTGTGGATTGACTAAACCTACAGAAAAACTTCATGACAGATGCGGGAAATGCGGTGAAAAATATTCCTTTTCTAATGAATGATTACCAATAAACTAGTTTTCATTTTCTACAATAATTCTTCCAACACATTGCCGTCCAAATCAACATGTTTTACATACCAAATATGATCAGTGTATCCTATCCAAATTTCAGTTGAATCGTTTAACTCATACACATAGATATGAATCCCACTTCCTATGTCGTCATGAGGCTCTCCAAATTTAGAAAAAATGGTATCAATGCTGTAAGGTTCAGATAAAGTATTTTTAAAATCATCAAGTGTAGGAATTACTTTTTCCATGTATGATGAAGTTGCGTCTTGAGGATCTAGGAAAACATCTCGAGATTGAACTGCTATGATCATATTACTCACCCAGCCTCTCTTAATCAACTCAAAAACTGTTTCAGACTTTACACAGGCAGGACTATCGTCATATCTTTGAGTCAACTGAAGGTTTCCATTGCATTTTATTTCAGAAAACGAAAATCCTGACTTGAACTGTTTTAATGGTGATTTAACATAGTTTAATGTAGGCCCTCCCCAACGCTTAGAAGGATCCGTGGATGTTTCTGTAGAATTTTCTATTTTATCAACAACGCATATGCCGTCCTGATAGAGGGTTCCCAAACCACATGGTTTTTCTTTATCAATATTTTCAAAATATGGAGGTTCTGGTTCTGGAATTAGAGAATCATATACTGTAGATTCTGCAACAATTTCCAAATTTGCATGAATGTCATACGGTTTTGGAAGTGTGTGATCATTGTACTGGGCATATATTGTATCTCCAGATATTGCAAAAAGCCTGTTTCCACTTGAACCACTACTTTGTGTAAAAGATATTGTTGTTTCAAAAATCCCTGATTCTTCTTCTGTCTCTATTGCATCAACTAGAATTCCTGCCTTGTCTGAATCAGAGAAAACATGTATTGGTAACTTGTCCAAAGTTTCTGGATTAAGATTCATGTCAGGATCAATTGCTTGCAGTTTTGCAGTTTCATTTAATTGATGATTTGACATATCAAAAGCAATTTCTCCAACATTCCATGCAATCTTTGTAGTTGTTTTCATCTTGGTTCCGTCTTGGAGTCGGACCGATACTTCAAGACTCTCATCACGCATTGATTCCAAAAAGCCGTTGTTGGGCCCACTTCCTGTTGTTCTAGGATTAGTGTCAGGTCTACCGTCACCATCAACATCATGTGAAAATCCAGTAAGGATCACCTCTCCAGTATACAGTCCATTTCCAGCTTTTGACAACTTGTATGACTTGAGTTCATGATCTCCAACTGAGATCTGTATTGTGTCTTGTTTATGATCAAAACCATGAACCATTAATCGTACCTTCACCTTGTCAGTCCAAGAATACCCGCCCTTGTCTAAAGACAATGACCCATACGCATTTTCAGATATCATAATAGAGAAAATAGTTAAAAAAAGAATTGCAAAAAGGAATCTAATTTTCATTTTTTATCCACATATCCTGTTCCATTACAGCGTTTGCATGGAGGAATTGGTTTACTTGTATATGTAGGAATAAAACCATCCCTCTACAAGAAACACATGTTTCTTGATTAGAACTTGTTTTCTTACGATGATTATTGACAGTAGATATTATTGCAACAATTAGAATTATTGCTAAAACTGCAACAATTACAATATTATATTCTAGCATGATTTTTCTCCAATAATAATTAAAACTCTAGTTTTCATATTATTCTACAACCTCAAATGTTTTAGTTACACTAGTTGGAAAGTAGGGGTTTGGTTTCTCAAATGTAACAGTAACTGAATAAGTTCCAGATTTTTTAATTCCAATATCCCCAATCATTTCTTTTCTTTCTGCGTGATTTATCTCAAATGTATTCATGCGCTGTTTTGCTTCACATAGTACTTCTGCACCCATTACCATAACATTTCCGTTCTCATCGTGGTATTTGGCATCATAATTTGCACACGCATATCCATATCCTGAAATGATAAAAGTAAACGAGTATTTCTCACCTATCTTGTACTGGTTTTTCAACCCAATAATTTCAATGTCATAATGTTCGGATTTGGATTCAGGTTCATCTAAAACGGTAAACTCCAACTCAACTGGAGGAGACAAGGCAGTTGGGTTATCAATGCTTTCCCAGACAAAAAATGTAGTTCTGTATTCTCCTGCAGTAGTAGGAATCCATGAAGTCGATGGACTAAAAGAAGATTGCGGGTTTATTGTTCCGTTAATCCATGACAGGGATTCAATTCTTTTTTGTGAATCAATAGTTTGGGCAAGCCAGATAAAGTTCTGTAGAATATCTTGCGGGTTTGCAATATCAGACTGTAGTAATATTTGCTGTCCAAGTATTGGGAAATCAAGCCTATCTCCATCCAAATTTACAATTCTAGGATTAGTTGCAGGAAGACGCTCTATTGGATGACCAAGCAAGCCAATCAAAGTAGTCTCGCGAAGTTGAATCTCAGATAATTCATGATCAGTTGGAAGCGTATCATCAAGGTATTTGACAATTGCAGTGTCGCCCTCACGAGCATATAAAACACTAGGGGCAGAGCGTGTATCACTTAATGAAAAAGTTCTCTCAAATATTCCAGAATTTTTTTCAGTTTCATACAGTGTCAAAGCAATACCTTCAGGAAAACTATCTGAATACACAAAGACTGTCACTTTATCAATATATGTTGGAATGTTTGGTACGTCAAAGTCAGTTAGAATTATTTTTGCAGTTCCAGTTCCGTTTATTATTCCAAAGTTATGTTGACTCCATTCCAACTTTGCTTCAGTATATTCATTGGAAGTTTCTGCATGAACAATGTAAACAGGAAGTATCAAAACAAACGCAATAATTATTAAAAATTTAGTTTTCATTTTCTAAAATTATTGGATTGGTTTCTCAATAATTATACATACATCATTACTTGAATCATAATGAGCATCAGGGCCACACATGAAAGGGATTGGTTTTCCATTTGCATCAATTAAGGGAGAAGGAGATGCAATTATCCCATCGCCATCCAAGCACTTTGATTCTTCAATGAACTGTTTAGTGATAGTTCCCCTTACTTGATGACGCATGTCATTAGCATGATTAAAGCAAGACACTTCCTCATACACGGATTCATCGTATCGGTTAAAATTTAATTCCAATAGTAATGTGTTAAAAGTCTCAAAATTCATTGCGGTAATTTCCATTCTGCCCTCACCGTTTCCTTGATATCTGTAATATTCACCTGCGTTGGGGTAATTTTCCAAAAATGTCTTGTAGGATTCTGTTTGATAAAAGAGGGATTTAATTTCTTCAGAGGACTTTTTTGATCCAAATGCCTCTTCCCATTGTCTGCCTGAATCCTGTATCATATGAGGTAATGCTATGATCATAAACAAGGCAAAAAACGAAATCCCTACTGCAATACCAATGTAAATTGTAATTTTAGATAATTTTTCCATAATATACCGAATTCTAGGTGATGTATTCTTAAGATTTTCTATTCTTTATGATAATTCTGCGTGTAGTTTCTCAAATAACTATCAACCAAAGTTATTTTTAATTTCTATACTATCCAATGATAAAAATTAAAAATACCATTTTTGACATACTTTTCTGAACTCAAACAAGATTATTTTACATCCCAAATACAAGTATCATGATTAAATGAGTGTGTACTGTTTTCAATTATTTTAACAGGGGCAAAACCACCTGGAGTACAAAATTCTACATATGGATTAAGTCCTGTAGGTGCTGTATCTTTTTCTACTATCACTTCAGGTTCTATGTATCTCTCTGGCGTGTTAATTCTTTCATTTGCTCCAATAACTAAAAACAGCCCTACTGAAATAAAGGCAATTATTGGAATTACCCAATATCTGGATTCTTCATCCATGAACTAATGAAAATGAACGACGCTTATAATTTTGACTATTCATAGTTTCAATAGGATACTGTTTTTGACAAAACTATACTCTTGAATATTCTAGGTTTTTAGTTGTGATGTTCCTCTGTTTGTCTGGTATCCACCAACAGAACTGGATATTGGAACTGACTCCAAATGTGCAGGATCAATTCCTGACTGCTCTGAGCTAGTTCTCTTTGCATTTCTGTCACTAATTACAAAGAATCCTACAGCTGCTGCAACCCCAAGTCCAGATACACCATCCCCGTTGTACAAGTTTTTGATGTGTATCAGAACTTACACACACTAGAGAGGAAAAATCAGGCTTTATTATGAGACCAACCCCATCTCCGCATCCATTATTTTCAACATATGATTTGGCAAATTTTTCAACCACAATCAATCCACCTGTATATTTTCTCCCAGTATCATCAGGAGGGAAACTAGTTGAGATGACATATGTAAATTTGCCAATTTATGTAGGTACAAATGATTGACTAAAAAGTTTTGGAAGACTAGATGTGAGTTGATACTTGTTCAGTTTCAATGTGTATTGTTGTAAAATTATGTCCCATAATATTCTAAAAATACATTAAAAAATAACATCTTAATTTTGTATTTGTTTTTAAAGTTTTAAAAAAATAATCATTGAAACAACTGGATGTTGACCAAAAAGTGCCAATAGGAATACTTCCTTGGTCGGGTAAGTATGAAGACTATTGCATACCAATTGTTCCAATGATTTAGTCTTGAATGACTTGTGTGGAATGATAGACCAAATACAAGACCAACACTACTAAAGATATCAAGTTATTATTAATGTCTGAAATTATATTTTTATATTTCATAATGATAGATTCAGAGTTTAGAAATTATATAGTTTCAAACAAATAGAATAAAAAAATAAAATCATCATTATGTTTAATATTAAAAAAATATAATAAAAAATATGAATCAAGAAATAAAGCCTTGGGTATTAGTAAGCAGCATACAAAAAGAAACAAAACCCATTGATCTTGAGATGATTTCTCCACAAATATCTACTCTAGTAGATGAATGGCAATCACAAGGAAAAATAATGTGGTCAGGGGCATTTGATAATCAGATTTCATCCATGGCAGTTTTTGAAGCAACTGAACAAGAAGCAAAAGAATTTTTTAAAAAATATGAAAATATTTGTTCAGGAATACTAACTTATGAAATGTACCAATGGGATGCAATGCCACTTTTGTCAGTTCTTTCAAAATAACTGACATATGTTTTATTTTTTTTAAATGACGCTAAAAAATGAATTATGTAGAATTTGTGGATGTGAGATAACAGAAAATGAAAAAGGTTCAAAATGTAAATTGATAATTTCAACAAAGTGTAAATGCTGTCAAGGTATTGAACAAATTCAAACTCATATTCATTGATAACCATGGAATGCAAAGAAACGTGCTTTCAATACAAAGCAAAAAAACCATCCAATTCAACCAGATATGGTTCAGGACAGAAAAGATGCCAAATCTGTGAAATATTCATCAACTGGGATGGTGGACCATTTTGCCCCTGTTGTGGCTGTAGACTTAGAATGAAGCCTAGAAACAGAGTATGGAAAGATAAACTACAAAATGAAAAAAACAGGTACTGAGAAAACCAGAATATATTCAAATAAAAAGAAAAAAAGAGTCTAAACTCTTAGACTGATTTTAGATTTTGCAGTAATTGCAACTATACTTATGATTGCAACAGCTAATACCATCATCGCAACTGTACCAAACTCTGGAACAACTGTACCAATGGTATCCATTTTTTCAAGAATTGCATCTACTTGTGAATTGATTTTTGAGCTTGGCTCTCCATTTTTAATCATACCTCGAAGATCTTCTCTTAACATAACTTCAACTTCCTCCATGAGTTCTTTTTGACCCAATTCGATTAGAGGAGCTTCTAGGAATTCATAGTTGTCAAGATATGCTTTTGTGGCAAGACTTAGTGCCATATCCTTATCTCCATTACTATATTCTAGTTTTGTTTGTTCAAGTAATTCTTGAATATTTTCGACATATTCTAATAGATTATGTCCTTCATCTTCAACACCTAAAATTTCATCAATTTCATGAATGATTCCACCTGCAAGTGTTTCAACTTGTGAAGGATCTGCTCTTGCATCATATGCTACCCAAAGATCTTCGTATAGTTCTTCAATCTCTTCAGCCATATGATGATCAACATCAGATTCTATTTCAGCAAAAATCTGCTGTGATCTCCATACAAATGCAGAGCCATCCTGGAATTCAGCCATTTCACCGATGACACCATCAGATACTGCCTCAGCATATTCTGCTATTGATGTATCAAGTAAGACTTTCATTAGTTCTACCTTAAAGGCAGTTTCACCACTTAATTTATCCCCAACAACAGTTGAACGTGCTATTGCAACAACATCTTTTGCATCATCGATTGCTTGCTGAGCTTGTGCTCGTGATACCTTGGTATTTGCTTTGTTCTGCAGGTCCATCAATGTTTGTTGGACTTGAGCATCAAGATTAGGATCTGATGCCTTTAGTACAGGTTTCATTGAATCATACAATTCTGCAACTGGATGTGTTGCATGAATTAATGCAAGCTCGGCATTTTTATCATCAAGGTTTTGTTCTAGAGCCCAAAAATGTCCTAGTGTTTCCTCAAGTGAGGAAGCAAATTCTATTTTTGATTCATTAGTTTCATCAAGTTCATGAATAATACCATTAGCTATAATTGCTACTTGTGAAGGATCTGCTCTTGCATCATATGCTACCCAAAGATCTTCGTATAGTTCTTCAATCTCTTCAGCCATATGATGATCAACATTAGATTCTATTTCAGCAAAAATCTGCTGTGATCTCCATACAAATGCAGAGCCATCCTGGAATTCAGCCATTTCACCGATGACACCATCAGATACTGCCTCAGCATATTCTGCTATTGATGTATCAAGTAAGACTTTCATTAGTTCTACCTTAAAGGCAGTTTCACCACTTAATTTATCCCCAACAACAGTTGAACGTGCTATTGCAACAACATCTTTTGCATCATCGATTGCTTGCTGAGCTTGTGCTCGTGATACCTTGGTATTTGCTTTGTTCTGCAGGTCCATCAATGTTTGTTGGACTTGAGCATCAAGATTAGGATCTGATGCCTTTAGTACAGGTTTCATTGAATCATACAATTCTGCAACTGGATGTGTTGCATGAATTAATGCAAGCTCGGCATTTTTATCATCAAGGTTTTGTTCTAGAGCCCAAAAATGTCCTAGTGTTTCCTCAAGTGAGGAAGCAAAATCGGCCTTGTCTTGATAAGATTCTGCAGATGCTACTTGAGAAAATGTAGACGTCAGAAGAACAGATGTCATTAGAAGTGTCAATATTGTAACTTTTGTCATTAGTGCATTAACTTGAGAATGTTGATTTAAAGGGTATGTGAATTCTTGAAATCTATTCTAAAAACATAGAATCATTTGAAATGAAAATTTATCTAAATTCTACAATTCAATTATTATTGATGCCCGCTCGTGTTCATCCAACTCTTGTCTTACTGCATTTAATATGTGAGAAGAAGAAGTCAAGATGGAATAATCAATTAATTTTAAATCATTGATCAGATAAACTTGCGGAGCAACGTCATTATTTCTAGACTCTAAAAAATCATCTAATTCTTCAAGGATAGATATTTTTCCACCCTGAAAAATTTTTCCATTTTTCAAATATTTTTTCATTTTACCAAATCTGTCAAGTACCAGTAAGGGATGACGATGTTTTTTACTAAAAAGATGTTTTTCTGTAATATGTCCAGAAAACACCATATAATGATCAGATTCAAAACTAAGATCAGTTAATTCTTCTGAAATTTGGAATATCTCACTAGCTCTACTCTTTGCTTCTTGTAACGTAAAGAAATTTTTTGTAGATTCAGCACTGTCAAGTTCTACATTTCCAATTGCCGTAACTCTTAAAATTGATCTGTTAGGAAGATACTGGCTATCAATTACAATTGATTCAGGAACTGCACCCTTACCAATCATTATAGCATGAATTTTTTTATTAGTTTGATTAATCTGTTCAGGGGTTGGATTAATTAGAGTGTATTCTATTTCTTCTTGTAGCATTGATGAGGCAACACCGATAGAGGAAATAACTTCAGCATGTTTTGCTTTTTCATATTGTAATTGTAGTTGTTTTGCAACAAACGGTACTAATACGGATGCACCTCCCCCACCACCAATAATTTTTGTTGTTTGAGGATTTAGTTTGAATTCTTTTATGATTTTGCTAATGGTTTTCATTATCTCAAAAGAAGATGTTTGTATAATAGACTGAGCAATTTCGATAAATGTTACACCAATTTCTTTTGCTAAAATTTCAATTGCTATTTTTGCAGATTCTTTGTTTGCAAATGCATAATCATTCTCATCAATCATGCCCAAAGCATTTGCAGCACAGGTGTTTGTAATAGCATAGAGCCCATTTTTGCACTCCAGTGCCACATATTCATCATCATTTTCTTTAGGTCGTATCATGATTATTTTTCCACCTTTCAATTCATCAGGATCTGCAAAACAGGAGTACTTCAATCCAGCAATATGTGCACTTCTTGGACCTACCTTCCAAACTCGATTATCTTCGAGTCTAATCATACTACCACCAGCAACACCTAAAATTCTCACATCCATGGAACGAACACATGTAGGATGATCTTTTATGGTCACATACTGAAATTCGGGTTTTCCATTTTTTATGATACATATGTTAGTACTAGTACCGCCAACTTCAACAAAAATTCCATTTGTTATCTTGAGATGAAGAAGAGCACCTGCCACACTTGCTGCAGGTCCAGACAATATGGTGAGAACAGGTTTTGTCTTAAAAGTATCCATGCTCGTAACACCACCATCTCCTTTCATAATCATCAGAGGTGCATTAATTCCTGCATCACGAATTGCTTGCTCTACAAAATTTGCAACCTGAAAAGTTTTTGGCAATACACTTGCATTTATTGCACTAGTTAGAGTACGAATTTCAAGTCCATAAGTTCCAGAAATTTCATGGGATGCAGTAGAAGGAATGTTAAGATCTGCAGCGTTTTTCATAACAAACAATTCATTTGAAGGATCATCTACACCAAAAGATTCAGTTGCAACAATTACTTTAGCACCCTTGCTTTGTAGATTTTTAATTGTTGTTTTCACTTCTTCTTCGGAAATTAAATGGGAAGTGTCTAAAAATGCATGACATGTACGGATGTCTTGATCAAAATTAATTTTTGTGTCTTGTAAATTGGTACGTTTAATCACATCTTTTCTTTCAGGACCAACTCCCATTGCAATTATCCCAACTTTAGAGGTATCAGATTCTAAAAGAGCATTGATTGCCTGAGTTGTACTATGGGAAATTAATTCAATATTTTCCAATTCAATTTCAGAATTATTTAATATATTTGAGATAGTTTGTACTATTCCTTCTGAAACACCTCTTTCAGATGAATGTGTAGTGGGTACAGTGGATTTTGAAATAATTGATCCAGTCTTAACATCGATTGCAACTGCCTTTGTAAAAGTTCCTCCAACGTCAATTCCCACTCTAACTCTTTGATTATTGGGCATCTTTTACGCCTCTAGATTTTCTCATGGATGCCAGTTGTTTTTCCTTGTTTGGCCTCAATACCAGTACATATGATGATGCAAGTAAATAGACTCCCAATAATATGATCTGAGCAATTACCGTTTCTAGTGTAGGATAAATTCCAGTCATCGCTGCAAGATTGATATCCAATCTTGGAATTATTCCTATCATACTAGTGTAAGGTACAATATCCAATATCTGAAGTTCTCGTATTGCATTTCCTAAAAATGCAATTGAGAGGTATGCTCCAACTCCCATCGTCAATCCAAATAATGCACGTAGTGGTAATCGCTTTCCAAGTTTTTTCATTACAAAGAACAATCCCAAAAGCGATAAGATACCTAAAATAAAACCTAGAGCAACATAAAATTCCATATATTTTGCAAACCCAGACATTGCTTGGTAAAATAATACAGTTTCAAATCCTTCTCTGTATACAGTAAAAAATGACAACATTACAAAAACCGAAACACTGCCAGTGGTCGTAGCCTGCCAAACTTTGGCTTTTACAAACTCCATCCATTTTTTATGTTCAATTTTATTTAGTACCCAAAAACTCACGTAAAATAAAACAGCAGTTGCAGATAGAGCAGCTATTGCTTCTATTAATTCCCTATTAGCTCCCGAAATTTCAATTATATACGATGCAATTATCCAAGTTATTGCAGTTGCTGCAAATGCTGCAATCACACCATAGTAAATATATTTTTTTAATTGATTATTTCTTGATGCTTCAAGATAAGTCATAATTGCACCAAGAATTAATACAGATTCTAATCCTTCTCTGAAAATAATTGCAAATGAGGAAGTAAATGCAATTGAAGGTGCTAAAGAACCAGTTCCACTAACTAGTCTTTCAGATTCATCCAGATTTCTATTAATTGAAATTACAACCTCTCTGACTTTTTCCAAGTCTTCTTTTTTATCAATAAGATTTCGAAGTTCTGCAAATTGGTATTCCACCTCCAAAGTAAAATCAGGTGCTATCATTCTTAGAGGAATTTCTACAAACTCATAACTATCCAGATATGCTGTTCTTGCAGTAGCATAAGCTGACTGAAAATCACCATTTTCATAAAAAATCAATACATCATCCAAGGAATCTCGTATAAAATCAACTTCATTTCTAACTGTCGATTTTGCTTCCTCAGTAGAATCTCCCATCTGTTTAAGACTATCAGAGGTTGTCTCACTTTTAGCTAATAGAGAGGGATTTGATGATAATTGTTCAGATATTAATGACTCAGACTTGTTTAGATCTGGAATAATTTTTTCTTCTAAAAATTGTTTTATTTCAGTTGGGGATTTGTTATTTTTTATCATATCGCGTAAATTTTCACGCATGTCTATTTCAAGAGTATAAAGTAATTCCTTGTCTATCTTTTCAATTGCAGGTTCCAGATATTCAAAATTATCAAGATATGCAACAATTGCTTTTTCTTCAGCTGTAACATAATCTCCTGCATTAACTGATTCAACAAGTTCATCATATAGAACGTAAATATTTTGGTACAGTTTTAATTGATCAAAGGCAACTGTTTCAGTTCCAAGAATATCTTTTTGTATAACAGTTATTAAATACCCAACTTTTACAAAGTCCTCTCTTTTCTCAGTAATACTGTTAAGTTCATTGAAAAAAGATTTAATCTCAAGATCAAGTCTATCATCAAAATTAGTTTCAGGTAACAGAGTCTCAGCTTTTTGGATTAATTTTATTGAATATTGATATGATGCTTCATCGTTATTTTGAATTCCAGTTTGATATTTCTCATCAGCAATAGATAATAAATTAACAATTACATGATCTGGCAAAGACTGATCATAAGGAATTTGTTGAAGCAGGTTTTGGATTTTATCAATTTCAGATAAAATATCAGCATCAGTATCAATTTTTGAATTTAGATCAAGTAATGAAATATGAATTTCATCTACATGTTCATATTCAGTAGTTCTCAGAGTTTGAACATATTTACCAAAAATTTCTGAAGAGAATGTAGAGTGTTTTTTTGCATCATCCAAATTATTAGATTTCAAACTATCTCGAATTTGCTCAAGCCCCAAAGAAGTGGATTCTATGGCAGTTCTAATGGATGCAGTATCTGGTTCAGCATACAGATTATCGATACAAGTTACATATACGAAAAAAATTAAAAAAACAGCAATTATTCTAGTTTTCATAAAGAACAAGTCGGAAATTCTATAGATGGTATTTAAATTTCTGATTGATTCTATAATCATAGAATGAAACTATTTTGAAATTGCTAGTGGTTATACTAATTCTAAAGGTTAATTCTATACATTTGAAATAACTGATTTTGTTATTACTTGGTCTATTGAAGTTTTTTTACAATGAAAAAAACAAACCCCATACATGCAACAAAATTTGACATCAATCACAAAATTCTAAACGAATTTTCAGACTTGGAATCAAGACATATTTTATTTTCAATTATCAGTAAATCAAAAAGCGTTCAAGAAATAACAAAAGAATTGAAGATACCACTTAGTTCAACATATAAGAAAATTCAATCATTAGAAGAAAATGCATTAATTTCATCTGAATTAATATTTGCAAATAATGGACACAGAGTTAAACTATATCAAAGTAGAATCATGGATGCAAATATCATCATTTCTAAATTCAAACCCACAATTACATTTAAAAAAAATCTGAAAAATCAAAATGTCTAGATTAGTATCAATTAAAATTTGTAAGTTATGTAGTAGTACTTTTACAATTTACCCAATGTCACAAACAAAAAACAAATGCCCAAAATGTAAGGGATTTTTGATTTCTTAAATTGGCATGTAGAGGAATTTGTGAAAGATATCGCTCTGAGAGAAAAAGGTATAGTTCTTTTACAAAAAGATGTACTTCATGTGATACCTATCTTGAATTTGATGGAATACAATGTCCATGTTGTAGAACTCAATTACGTGTAAAAAGAAAAAGTAAATGAACAAAGTTTCGATGTTGGAATCACATCATTCAAGTTCAATGTAAGTTGTGTTTAATTTTAGTTTCAATTAAGGTTTAACCCCACGGGGATTCGCCTGCCAAATTGGGGATGAAAACGGACGCAGATAGGCGTAAAATATATTTTAAAAAGTCTCTGAGAGATTCAATCAACCGAGGTTGTGTTCAAAAAATTCTAGAGTTTTGTTCCATGCATCCATGGCTTCATCTGGAGCATATCTGTCACCAGACGGATTTGCAAATGCATGATTCACATCAGGGTATATCACAATATCATTTTCCACACCAATTTCATTCAAAGAGGTTTCAAATTCTTTTACAGTTTCAGGTGGAATTCCATTGTCAAGTCCTGCAAAGATTCCAAGTATTGGCCAATTAATTTTTGATAGTTCTTCAGAATCTGTTACTATCTGACCATAATAGATTACAGTTGCATCCATATTCGAATTATTTAGTGCGAGATTTAGTGATTGGCCACCTCCAAAGCACCATCCAATGGAACCCATACTAGAAGGAGAGTAATTTTCTTCCAAGTATGTCACTGCAGTACTCATGTTATCTGTCCATTGGGATTGTTCAAATGAACTTCTAAGTTGTCTTGCCTCATCTGCTGTTTTGCCTACTTTGCCATCATACAGATCAACTGCAAAAACAACATATCCATGAGATGCTAATTTTTCAGCCATCTGTTTTATGTTGTCATTGAGTCCCCAGAACTCATGAATCATAATAATACTTGGGTAAGTTCCATCTAAATCAGGTCTTGCAATGTATCCTTGGGAATTTTCAAAATAATTCACATCCTCTGTAGATACATCAAAATTTCCCATTGCAAATATCTCAGAGTTGTTGTTTTCATTTTTTTCATAATCTGGCAATACATGAATTGCCCATCCACGTTCAGTGAGCTTTTCAACAGACGATGATCTTATGCATGCAGGATTTCCGTTTGCGAATCTCAACACCAATTCTAATCCTTCAGTACATGTCACACTTGTTGGTTCTACTCCGTTCTGAATCTGTTTTAATGGAGGAGGAAAATATACAATACCTTCATTTGTAGATTGACTGGCAAGAATTACACCAATCTTGTTGTTGTTATAATTTGGAAACCAAATGTTTCCCTTACTGTCAGTATGGATAAATTTGATATGAGTTTGAGGGGAAGGCAATTCGTATTCATGTAGTGTTTCTGTGGATTGATCAAACTTGCCAACTTTGTAAGTTCCAGTCATGCTGAACCACACATTATCAAATGGGTCCACCCATATTGCATAAGGACCAGAGGATGCGGAACGTGTATCAAACTCAGTCATTATTTCTGTATTAGGATCAAACTTTGAGATTTTTCCAACATTATACTGAGTAAACCAAAGCATCCCGTTGCTGTCAATTGCAATTCTTCTGGGACCACTTTCATTAGTTAATGGAGCATATTCTGTAACTTTTCCAGTTTGTGCATCAACTTTGCCAATATGATGACCTCTTAGTTCTGCAAACCATGCATTTCCTTGTTTATCAGTTATTATTCCATAAGGATTTGCAGAAGGAGTAATTGTTGGAAATTCTTCAATAATACCGGTTGTTTTATCCATCTTTCCAATCTGAGATGCACGTTGTTCTGTAAACCACAATGTATTATCATCAGCAAAGATTGGAGTGTGGGGACCAGAATCAAGAGTTGGTGTTGCAAACTCTTCAAAAGTCTCAGTAACTGGATCAAACTTTCCTATTTGTCCTGCTCCAACTTCAGTAAACCAAACATTGCCTTGATCATCTACAACCAATCCATGAGGTCTTGATGACTCTGTAGGAATAACATACTCTGAAAACTGTTCTGTGTTAGGATCAAACTTCCCTATCTTGTTTGTTGCAATCTCAGTAAACCATACGATTCCATCATGTCCAACTACGACATCATGTGGTGATGAATCAGGAGTTGGTATATCCCATTCTTTTATGGCTGGCTCTTCAGAATAAGATTCAGAGATAGATAAAGAGAGAAATAGGATTGTGGATAAAGCAATAATTTTCCAATTCATAGAAGTCAATTGGTTTTGCAACTTATAATGTTTAATTTATCTTCGATAGGTTTCTAGTCAGTACAAGAATTGCAATAACAATTCCAACAAAGGCAAACTGGAATCCTTACTCTACAGTGAACACAACATACCATCCTTCAACATCTACAGATTGACAAATCAGACAAAACAAGAATTCAATCATCTGCACTCATTTTAGTAGTATGGCTAGGATCATCTCTCACTGCCTCTCTAATTCGGTTTTGAAGTGATGCTATATGGGAATCTCTACAACCTTGAGAACAAAATTTGTTATTTTTATCTTCAAAGGATTTACCGCAATGCATACAAATTAGTTTCAATGTATTTTCTCCTTTCTAGATGACGACATGCTCCAAATTTACTCCCGACGTAATGCCACAAGTGGTGATAAGGTAGAAGCTTTCCATGCAGGAAGTATCCCTGCAGAAATACTAAGTATTACAGATAGCATCCATACGTATAACGTATCAACAAAATGAAAAATAGGAACAATGTTCGATGTATTTCCAAATCCTGGTGGAGATAAAATAGAACTTAGAGCATGTCCAGACATCATACCTACCAATATTCCAGCCGTTCCACCCAACAGACCAATTAACAATGCCTCCATTAAGAAAAGCCAAAGTATTGTGCTATTTTGAGCACCTATCGCTTTCATCGTACCAATCTCTTTGATTCGTTCAGTAACTGATGTGTACAATGTAGTGATAATTCCCACAGCACCTACAACTAAAGCAATTACACCTATGCTTTGAATAAACGCATTATTTCCTTCAGTGAATTGCTGTCTGAATTGTAATCTAGATTGAAGACTAGCAATTCCTATCGAAGTGCCAAAGAGTTCTTTCAAATCCTCTTCTGCTTGTGGAATTAATTCTGCAGATTGTAAAGAAACTAAGAGACTATCAAACTTGCCTGATTTTTTTAAAAATGTATTTCCAACATGTTCATTAATTATTACAGAACGATCCAAAGTACGATCACCAGATTCTTTTAAAATACCTGAAACAACAAATGTTCTAGAATCTTCTTGCTGCTCACCTTCAGCATCTACATATCTAAAAGTAAGTTTTAGAGATTGGCCCAAAGTCACTATTGGAAAAGAGGCCCCATCTGGATATGCAACACTTTGACCAACAAGTATTGCAGAAGGATCATTGCGTTTTATCACTGAACCTGCCTCCATTTCAAGACCAGGTACGCTAACATAAACATCATCAGGATTCATTGCCAATACGGATGTACGCAATACTCTTGCTTGAGAATTAAGATCAACAGAACCCGAATATCTCGGCACTACTTCAACTACCGATGACAATGAATTTATCTTATTTACAACTGCAGAATTAAAGACAATTGAAGGAGTTGTATCTACACTTCGAAATGAGCGTTGCCCAGGAGTTACCGTCAAGACATTATCTGCAAGTTGGTTCAATTGATCCTCAATAAACTGAGTTTGTCCTGCACTAAGTCCATTAAGAACAATCATCAAGCTACTTCCAACTACAACCATCAATACTGTCAGTAATGTTCTGACCTTACGTTCATTCAAAGCAGAAAATGACAGTAAAAGAATTTCTTTGGGATCCAATTCTTTTAACTCTTTGAATCACCTAAAAGAAAATCTAAATCATCACTGCCAGAATCAATTTGATTTTTCTTTTTTCTAATTTTAAAAACTATCACTGAAATAATTGCCACAACTGCTGCAATTCCTAATAAAATTTCCACGGGTATTAATGAAGTTGCACTACCACGTTCATTTGGGGATTGCTGTTTAATTTGAGATACATTGACTATGTCATCAAAAACAATTTCATGAGAATTCCTAAGATCATCAGCATATGTTATCTTAACTGAGAATGGGTGCTTACCTTGAGAAATAGATGGTACGGGTAACGGAATATTAAATGGAATTGATGAATCATCAGTCAAATCCCCCATATATTGTGGAGAAATATCAGAAACATCAGAAACATCTGTAAGGGACAATAGTTCAATATTGGCAAATTTACCAGTAGTGCTTCCCTGGTTAAGCACATTTCCAACAAGATGTAATTTGCCACCAATACTGCTAACTTGTACATCATAAAGTGTCAATTCTATGCTTCCAGCAACGAATACTCCAACATTTGCAGTATCTAAACTTGATTCTCCATCAGAGATGTAATCTAGATTCATATCAAATGAACTTGGATTATTGATTAGACTAGTTGATGCAAAGACATCAGTGGTAAACTCAAAAGTTTCACCAACAGGAAGGGAACTTATCATCCACTTGGACTTGCCCATTATTTTCATTTCCGTAGTTTCTCCTGACAGAGTAAGTAAAAGATCAGTAATTTCATCATCCCCATTATTTGTGACTTGGAACATAATATTTTCAACAATTCCTGCAGTAACCACTGGTTCATCATGCTGTGTATCTACTGAAACAATAATTGGAGATTCAGATGGTTTTGGGGAAACAACAAGTCCTGTAGTTAGTAATTCAGTTTGTTTGTATCCGTATGCATTGCCATATGTAATTTGAATGCTAATGTTTTGAACTGATGAACCAGATGTAGCTTCTGGGAAAATTATTGTCGAAATTTTAGTGGAACCATTTGCGGGAATAGTTCCAATGTTAAACGTGTTAGCTCCAAGATTAACCAATTCTGTATTAGATGACTCCAAAGTTACAGTAGAGCTTGCACTATCCCGTGATGAACGATTACTATCATCTCCAATACTCAATATTGTCAAAATTGCACCCGTTGCAGGAGAGCTTCCCATGTTGGAAATTATAAAATCAATAGAATTTGGAATCTTTGGGATCAGAGGTTTATTCTCAGTACCTAGATCCAAAATAACTTTTCCAGGTAAAATAAATGGCACGTTAAGTAATGCGGATTTACAGCTTCTCACATGTTGGCTAGTTGAATAATCCAAGATTACAGAACTAAGATACGACCCAACTTTTACATCATCAGTAATGTCAACATCAAAGTATAGAGTAAACACTTCACCCTCAACCAGTTTAGCAAAATAACTGGCCTGTGATACATCTCCAACACTCCTACTAAACTCAGAAGCAAAGTAAGATTTTGCCTCAGGAATTGCACTGGTTCCACCTGGCTCAAATCCTGCAGGAAGACGCAGGTATCCTGTAATGGCATACAAGTCAAGAGTGGAGCGATTTACAAATACAACTGCCAGAGTTGATGGACCTTCTCCAGGGCCCACCTCTAACTCTGATGGATTTAATGTATCAGTACTAGATTCACTTCTATCAGTCCAATAAGCATCCAAGTAAACAGGACCATTATAATCAGAATCTACTCTGGTATTAGTAGATGATGAACAATCACTTTGTTGAGCATGTGCAAAGTTTGGTGAAATAGAAATTACCAAGAGTAAAAACAAAGAAATCGATAATAACTTTAAAAAAATGTTAGTCGGTTTAGTTGTAGACATCTTTTTCAATTTCTCCATCTTTCATGTATATTGATCTGTCTGTCCTTTTTGCCAAA
Organism: Candidatus Nitrosopumilus sp. bin_7KS; assembly: GCF_054095835.1. NCBI lineage: Archaea > Thermoproteati > Nitrososphaerota > Nitrososphaeria > Nitrosopumilales > Nitrosopumilaceae > Nitrosopumilus > Candidatus Nitrosopumilus sp. bin_7KS. The sequence continues at coordinate 295,726 of NZ_JBSWSO010000006.1, forward strand.
TCAACATTATGTGTAATCATTATTACTGTTCTAGAATATTTTTTTGTCAATTCAGTTAAAAGTTGAAAAATTTCTTCGCCTGTAACAGTATCCAAGTTTCCAGTTGGCTCATCTGCAAGAACAATTGCAGGATTATTTATCAAGGCCCTACCTATTGCAACCCTTTGTTGTTCTCCACCACTAAGATTATTTGGTTTATGATTTGCTTTTTTTAATATACCAAGTTTTTTCAGAATACTTTGAGCTCGTCTAGTTCTAGTTACATTATCCATCCCAGAAATAATTCCTGGCATTTCAATATTTTTTTGAACAGATGATCTGTTTATCAAATTAAATGATTGAAACACAAATCCAATTTTGTTATTTCTAATCTTTGCTAGTTTAGTATCAGGTAATTTGAATAAGTCTATGCCATCCATTAACACAGTACCTCTAGACGGTTTATCCAAAGCCCCAATCATATTCAACAGAGTTGATTTTCCACTTCCAGATGGGCCAACAATTGATACAAACTGATTTTTTGGAATGGAGAAACTAACATTTTTCAGAGCTATAACTTTTCCAGCTGCAGTTTGGTAAACTTTGGAAACATTTTGAACATCAAGTATGCCATTTACTTGTGTAACTGTCTGGAATATAGAACTCATAACTTAACTCGAACTTCCTTTTTTAGAAAATGATTTCCTTTCCAATACAAGAATTGCAATTACAAGTCCAATAAAGGCAATCTGAAATATTTCAGTTAAAATTCCATTATCACTAATCCTTCCACCTCGTCCAGTAATGAAATTATCAGGAATTCTAGTAATCACCCATATTACAATAAAGACGACGGTTCCACCAAGACCTATTCCATACCAGAGAGTTCCCCACTTTCTAATCATTGGAACAACCCAGAAAATCTGTGTCAGTCCACCAACAACGAATAGTATTTGCATATTCTGATTGTTTGAAGGAACTCCTAAAACAACATGGATTATTCCTGCAATTGCAGTAGTTGCTGCTGCTGCATAAAATAAAATATTTAATTTATTCATTTCAAATTCTCCTAATTGCTTTCCTTTTCATCATCTGAGTCATTTTCAAATTTCTTATCAATCTCTTTTTGATATTCCATGAATTGTTTGTATCGTTTATCCCATTTTGAAATGGCAAACCATTGTCTTAGTCCTATTCCCAACCATATAATGGAAATTACAAAAATCACTAGCTGATGTGGTCGTAGTAAAGGATTTGGTTTAATTCTTTTTGAGAATTTCTCCTTTATCAAATTATATTCTTCTTCAGTGATTTCACCATTGTCTAGTTTTGATTGCAAGCGTGTGTCAAAGTCTTCTCTGAATCTGTCTTGATATGGGGAATCATATATGCTGGTAATTGCAATTAAAGAAATTGGTGGAATAATTAGAGTTGTTATTATCATGATCATGAACATCTTTTTTGTTTTACTTAATTGGAACATCAAGCCATCTAAGATTTCAAAAATATTTTCATGCTTTTTATTATTAGACATTTTTTTCATCTCCCTCATCTCGTGGAAACAAGTTTTCATATTTTTGTAAAACATCCTCTAGCAGATTTTTTCCTTTTTCAGAAATAGAGTATTTGTAAACGGTCTTTTTACCCCTGTGTTCTTCTTTTTTTTCAATCATCTGTTGTTCTACCATATTATCCACAATTCCCTTGTGATTTACATTATTCAATCCGCAAACACTCATCAATCTACTCTGATTCATCTCACCATATTCGTAAAGTTTCAAGAGAATATCCTTCCTGATGTAAATTCGATCTCTATATTCACGTGCCAGTTAAAGTCGCCTCTAAAAATACATTCCATAATACATCATCATTTCTCCCATAATCGCCTACTTCGCGGTTTTGTCCTAAGTTTAGTGGTACAACAAGGACAAGAAAGTTCATCAGTATAAAAATAACAATCACATAACCCACATCTTTTCTGTCCTGATTTGTAACGTAAATTATTTGGCATGGAATATGCCTTTTTCTGCTCACAAACCCCCTTGCAAATTTGAACCACATACACAAAACTTTCTTTTGGAACTTAAAGATCAGGTAACAAAGATACGTATTACTTGTTAACAATGCCTTTTATTATAAAATCAATGAAACTATTAATGAATAGCAAAACAAAATACATGATTCCTGCATTTGCAGCAGTCTTTGCTTTGATGTTTGCAGTTACAATACCAACTGTAATGGCAGAAGGCGGAGATTATGCAAAATGGGGTGGAGAAAAACACCACATGAAAGGGCATGGACATAAGGCTATCCTAGTTGAAAGATTTACTGGATCAATTACATTTCCAGCAGAAATGACAAAAGAAACTTTTGGTGAACTAAAAGACCAAGTAACAGTTTCTCTTAGTCAGGCAGTTTCTGTTGCTGAAAATAACGGTGTTACTGATGCAATGAAAGCAAATATTGGAATTGTAAAAGACGGTGAAGACAACAAGTATGTTGTATGGACCATTACAAGCATAGACAGAGATGCAGAATCTCAAACAAAGACAAAAAACATCTTTGTTGTAGATGCAGGTGATGATACAAACTTTACCTCAATTTCAAAAACAATTGATCATTCAAAAATAAAGAGTGATAAAATTGATAGAAAAATTGAAAAATTCCAGCAAAAATTTACAGAGCCAACAGGTGATGCCGATGTTGACACTGAAAGGGCTCAATTTCTAGATTTGTTGCAACAGCTTAGAGATGCATATACAAATGGAGATTCTGATAATGCAAAGTCAATCAAAGACCAACTAAAAGAACTCAAACAGACTGTACTTAATATGAAAAGCGCAGATCTCTAGAGTCTTTTTTTATTTATTTTACAAATACTTGATAGTATAATGTCATAGTTTTGTACTTGAATCAAGACAGTCAAAATGACAGTGTTTTAGTTCAAGGCTCTAATAAACAAAATTTGCAAAAATATAATTTTATTTATAAAGAAAATTGATAGGCATCTAACTAATTTCACAAAACTTGCCCCCAACATGGAACTACCTGATTCATAGACCAATGCAAGCAGCAGCGCCCAGCTTGTTTTTTTCTAAAATATCAGGTAACAATGATACGTGTTACTTGATAACAACGGCTTTTATTATAAAATCAATGAAACTATCAATGAATAGTAATACAAAGTACATGATTCCTGTATTGATAGTAGTCTTTGCACTGATATTTACAATAGAGCCTGTCTTTGCTCAAACATCAATTACAGAGATTGAGAACAATCCCATAGCACAGGACATTCTCAAAAAAATAGAACAAGCAAAAAAGATGATCAAGGAACTAGAAGAAAAAGAATACGAGGAAAACCAAGCACGAGAGAATTTAGAAAAGATGCGCCAAATTTCAATGCAGAACCTAGAGCAAGATCTTGCTGAATGGCAGAGAGTATTAGAGCAATACACATCAAAGAATGCATTTGAGAATTTTGTTAACAAGAAACCAGACTATGTGCAAGGTGTTTTCTGGGATCAGTTTGAGTTTATGGAAAGCAAAGTAATCGAGGGCCGTATTGCAATGAATCATATTTTGACAAATGGTGGAACAATGGAGGATGCAAGAAATGCATACCTGCAAGTAGCATCTACCCAAAGAATTGAACTAATAGAAGTAAATTCACAATTTAATGTCAATCACAATCTTGCAGACTATAGAGTGCAGCAGGTATTCAATTCTACAGGACAGATTCACCAATCTGATGCAGTCAAAGAAAATCTTGCAAATATGTATTCAGACTATAGAATGCAGCCAAGTTACATCTTGGTAAATGCTGATGATAAATCAATTCCAAGAGATACAAAATGTGAAAATGGAGATGTGACAGTATTCCGCATAACAACTGGAACTAAAACATGTGTTGATGAACCCACTGCAAACAAATGGATTTCAAGTGGAGTTTCAGGACTAGTAATTGAAGGCCATACAATACAGAACACTCGAGTTAATCCTGCAACAAAATGCAATGACAGTTATCAAGTAGTATACAATCTTGAATCATCACAATACCAATGTGTGTCTGAAGAGACCGCAAAAAAGATGATACAAGACAGCATTGCAAAAAAGCACACACTTGAAGAATATATTCTTAACAAGGACAAGCAAAAGGAAACTGATGATATTATTTATGAGATAAACAAGGAAATTCAAAAAATAAATTCTGAATACGATCTCAAAAGAGACACACTACAAAGAGAGTTTGATGAGAAGATACAGTCAGAAAAGGATGAGATAGAAAAAATCATACAAGGTATGATTAATCAATACAAATCAGATTCAGACATAACCAAAGAAGAAGTTACCAGAGTAATTATCGAGATAAGAGACGAGTTTGAAAAAACACAAGAAAAAATGCTAGTTAACAAAAGTAATGCATTAAACAGACTAGAGACAGACCAGAAAAGAGCACTACAAACAATTGTCAATGGCCATCAAAACAACCAAAAGATCAATGTTGACTGGAGCAATCTCTACAAAGTAACAGAAGGAGTTGCAATTGTAGATCTTCCAGAGCAGACACAGCAACCAATAGAGCATGAAATTACAATAGAGAACAATTTGGAGACTTTTCAAATAGACAACATCAATATTGTAAATTCTTTTGGTATGGAGTTTGATGAAATAAGATCAGGACAAATCTTGCAAGTGGCAGCAGACATTACAAACAATGACGAATCAGAGAAGAGCTTTGTGTACATCATAGAGATAAAAAATGACTCTAACAAAATTATTCAGCCAGCAAAATCGATGAGCGGGACACTAAACCCAGAGCAGACACTAAATGTCGGATTATCATGGATTCCTCAAGAATCAGGTAAGTTCAATGCGTCAATTCTTGCGGGCACTGACATAGAGTCAATTGAGAAAGTAGCAGCGATTGTAATTAATGTAAACCAAAACGGAGATATCTCAGATGAAAATTATTGTAAAAATGGCCATGAGTTGCTCTTCAAGTATTCAGATTACTCTCCAATTTGCGCAACACACGCCACTGCAACAAAGATGATCAAAATAGGATTGGCATTTAGTTAAATGCAGATAAGCCTGAAACTGGGTTTCAAAACCTAAAAAATACATGAATAATTATTTTGTAAATCCATAATTAAAACAAGCATAGTTGTATTAATTTAGAATCAATATAATTACAAATTGTTTCTTATAGGGAAACAATGAGAATATCGTATGACAAATGTAGATCCAAGGGCAACCATAGGAAATGGCGTGAAAATGCAAGAAAGTACTGTAATTGAAGGTGACGCCAAAATAGGTGATAACTGTATCTTTGGAAACAAAGTAGTAATTGAAAAACATGTAGTTATTGGCAATAGCGTAACCATGGAAGATGGTTGTATATTAGAAAAAAATGTCACTGTTGGTAATGATGGCATATTTGGCAAAAAAATAGTTGTAGGAGATCATGCAGTTATTGGTAACGATGTCAAAATTGGCGATGACGTTGTATTAGAAAAAGACACCACCGTTTTAGACAATGCAGTCATAGATACTGGCACTGTTTTACCTGCAGGAAAAACATTTCCAGAAGGAATTACAAACAAAGCAAACTACCACCAATCCTAAGAGAACATAATATTTTTATCTATTTTTCCAATTGTTTTTGAATACAGTAATTTTTTAGTATAATTTCTACGTCGTGGTTAAATACAAATTTTATATAATGAAATCTATGTTTCAATTAAAAAATAAAAAAAACATATTTAAAATAATTCAAAACAAATGGGAACAATTAGAGAATCCGGACCAAGAATGGGGTCATTTTGAGTAATTACTAGAAGTTTAGTATAAATCGTTCATCTTGTTTATATTTTAGAATTTTAACCCACATTTGTCATGGGCTACAATGCAAAAGACAACGACGATGATTTCGACGATGATAACTTTGACTCGGAATCATATGATGACTTTGAGGATTGTTAATCCTCTCTTTTTTATTTTTCAAAGAGGATCATCATAACTTTCGTAATTCATCATGGTCTAATATTGCACACTCTGAAGAACAAAATTCACTTGCCCTATTTTGAAATTGGGCATTACATCTAGTACATGTTTTGATCACATCTTTGCTTGGTGGAAATAATAATTTGTAGGATTTTTTCATAAACATCAGAAATATTTTTTGTGTTTAGGATTTAAGAACAAAACTTCTTGATTTAAGTCATAACGAGATAAACCAGCTGACTTCATTCAGATTAAACATAACTCACATGCATCTGAAATACTAGTTGGATGTTGGATTTTTGGAGGTTATGAAATTGGTAAAAAGAAAAAGAAAAGCAAGCACCGATGAAGAATGAGAAAAAATAGAAACATGTTCCAAATAACATTAGGTCAAAGCCACTCACTCAGAACATGTTTCTTTTATTGTTTTTACCAGTATTTTAATTCTAAAAAAAGATGAAAAAAATAATTATTGTGTTTTTAATTTCAATGATTTTATCAACCCATCTTTTTCAAGAATCATCAGCAAAAGTTTCTTTAAAAAAAAGTGATGAGATTCGTTGTACAAATATTTATGAAAAATATGTTAAGATGGGTGAAGATAATTTTCGTAAGAGATATCCAGTATATCCAATAATGGAAAAATGTTTGTCATTATATGTTGATCCTGATTTTTTATCCAAACATAAGGTTAACCAAGACAGTGCACCTATTTTAAAATCACAAATAAAACCAACAATAACTTCAAGCTTCAAAATTGGATCAGAAAAATATCTAGTTCATTTTACAATTTGTTCTGAAAATAAAAAAACAAATTATATCCATTTTGTATCTGACAAGGAAGACATCACAGGTAAAATCAAAAGATTGCCTGAATCTAAGTGTCCGTCATTTTGGGTAATTAGTCACACTTCAAATCCATCAGAATTGCAGATTTCATGGGATTATAACGAAAATTCAGACAGGAAAGGGTTACGGGAGGTATTATGATGTAATGCTGTACATAGTTGACTTTATGGAATTTTGAAAATACAGTTCTTAAATTAATGAAAACTAATCAGTAATCAGGTCATTTGTCCTCTAAACTTGCCCCAATATGAAAATAATTTTCAAATAATAAAAAATCAACAAAAATAATAAAAAATAATTTAGTTTCACATCATAGTCATAGTAATCATCATTACGCATGGATTTTGGTGACTTTTTGATGATTTATGATGAAAAAATGATGATTTGTGATGAAAATTAAGAGGTGTTCTATGCAAGCATCATCAAATCATCATTCATCATCAATTCCCTATAAGATAGTGCGTTTTGATGAAATGATGATTAAAAAAATTGATTTTATTTTTTTATTATAAAATTGAAACAGTTAGAATGCATCGTTTGCGCCCTGCGTTACACAAGAACAACTAAGAATTAGAATTCAACCAAAGATTTGTCTTCAGAATCCTCTAATTTTTTGATATTCAGTCGAAATTTTAAAAATTCAGGCTTTAGATTACAACGTTCACACAGATGCCAAACATCATCTTTTTGTAAGGATCCCGTATCAAATTCAACCTCAATAATTTTGGGATTGTCATCACTGCATCTAAAATTACAAGTCACCAAACACCCACAACCCCGCCAATAACGTAAAATGATAGATATCTAATCCAAAAAAAGAAATTCAAAGGGAGGTATTTGAAGTAGATATCCATCAATTACTAATAGACAAAAAATTTGAAAATTCGTCCACATGTGGACGAATCATGATAAATTTCAATAGATTTGAACTCAAATAGAGTATTTAATCAATATCGTAATTCCCCATGAGAGAATTAACTTATTGAGAGAATTAATGACATAGTAAATTGAAAAGAGATGAATCTTAACGAATGTCCACTATGCAATGCCAAATTGAGGCTTGTTTTTCACTATGGTCTGTTTGGATGGACTTCTCCCCCTGAAACGGAAGGTGAATTCTATGTGGATCCTGAAGGATGGCGTATCGTTGAGATTCAACCGTATCATAAGAATCCAGTTTCAAATTGTTTAGTAATTTACAAAAAACATAAACCAAGGTATGATATGATATGATTTTATGAGTTTTGCAGAAAATTTTCTTTATCCTTTAGGATTATTGATTATTGGAGGAGGAATTTCTGCAGGATTAATTCCGTGGTTTAATTCAGTTCATAAAGAAAAATTAATGGAAATAGAACATGAACGAGAATCATCTCAGAAAAGAATTGATAGAGAACGAGAAGATTACAGATTTGAATTAGAAATAAAAAAAGAATTTGCTGAAAAACTTTCTGAACGAGATACATGGGCATATTCTAAATTTAGTGAAATAGTCTATTGTGAAAACATATCTGAACAATCAAAAATTATTATTCAGTGTCATAAAGACAGTCTTAAAACTTCCAATGAAATTATTGACATAATTCTGTTATATTTTAAAAAGAATTCTAAACTGTTGAAAATGGCTAACCAATTAGACTCAATGATTACTAAAGGTATAGGATTATGTAGAATAACTGCGGATTCCAGTGAAAGAAAACACAAAATTGAGGAATTCATTAAAGAATTTGAAATTAAAATGTCTAAAGAAGATATCGACAAATCCGCTAAAGCAATAGGTTTGTTCGAACCCTTATTTTCTATTTCTGAATACAATTCTTCGCTTAGGAATGAAGTGTTAAAAACAAAGGTAGCATTACCACATAGTGATTAATTTCTTTGAAAAAAATTCATCGGTAATCTTTCATTTACTCTACTTAACGCCCTATTTGTCACATCATCACTATACTTTGCTCGCAAAACATTCATCATGCTCTTTTTTGCCCTGCCAAACTCTTTCTTATCCTCAATGATTGCTTCTTCACACTCTAATTCTGCTAAACTTTGTTGTAATTTCGTTGATTGCTTCTTGAATTCTCTATTGTTTTCTTGATTTGTCGCATTGTTTTGCCAGAATTTTCCCATAATAAATTAAGAGTGAACGGGGTATTTGATCTTTATTAAGATCATATTTTCATTAATTTTATTGGATAAACGATATCAGGTATTTGTCAGTTCTACTTATGAAGATCTTCAGAAAGAACGTCAAGAAGTAATGCAAGCATTATTGGAATTAGACTGTATGCCTTCCGGAATGGAATTATTTCCAGCAGCAAATGAAGATCAATGGACATTGATTAAAAAGGTAATTGATGAATGTGATTATTATATCGTTATTCTTGGTGGGCGTTATGGAAGTTTGGGGCCTGAAGGTATCAGTTTTACGGAAATGGAATATCAATATGCTGAATCTGTAAAAAAACCTGTAATTGCTTTTCTTCATAAAGATCTTAAATCCATACCTGTAGGAAAATCTGAATCAGATTCTGTTAAAAAAGAAAAGTTAACAAAATTTAGAGAACATGTTCAGAAAAAGATGTGTAAATTTTGGGCTACTCCTGATGAATTAGGTTCTGTCGTAAGCAGAAGTATGATAAAATTAATGAAGTCTACACCTGCTATTGGATGGGTTCGTGCCAATGATATTTCTGATCCTGAAATGTCAAAAGAAAATCTTGAACTGAGAAAACGAATTGATGAACTTGAAATTGATATTGCCTCTTTTGAAACCAAAGGTCCCGTAGGCATTGAAACGTTAGCACAAGGTGATGATGTATATTCTTTACAATTCACTGTCGATATGTTTGTTGGAAGAAATTATTATTCTAGTGAGAGCATAAAGCAATCAATTGCATATACTAACGATGTTACTTGGAATCAGATTTTAAAATCTGTTTTGCCTAGATTGATTCCTGAAGGAAAAGAAGAGGAGATGGCACATGCACTTTTCTTTGAACATGCAACAATATATGAAAATGAAAAAGTAGATTATAGAGAAAAACAATGGTCAATTCATAGGCATGGTACATCCGATGCAGCAATAAAAGAAGTAATAGTTCAGCTTCATGCTTTGGGAATGATCATCCCTAATTTCAAAAAACGTAGTTTGAATGATTCATCAAATTATTGGAAGCTCACTCCTTTTGGTGAAAGTACAATGAATAGAGTATGTGCAATTCATAGAGAAATTGAACATGGTCCTGCATGATTTTAATCAACATTTTCTAGATTTAAAAAGAGTTTTTGATCAATTTATGATTAATTTAGTGGAAAACTTTTGAATATCGTTTAATTTGTAAATAATAAAGACGGTAAACGTATTCTTTGTTATTGTAAAAACCCTGAAAAATGTCTTTGTTAGACCTAAAAGATCTCTTAGAAACATCAGAATATTTAACTAATGCAACTAGTCTTCAGAGAATTTATTTAGATTTAAACAGAATTTTTAATCTTCATTTTTGTTTTCTTGTCTTGCAATCCAATTCAAAATTTTTTCATTGTCTTCTTTAATTTGTTCAAGTTCTGTTTTTTCTGATTTTAGTTTCTCATTTTCAACGCGCATCCGTTCATCATCAGATATAGTCAACAATGGAATCGCCTTTTGATATTCAGAGAATCGCTCAAAATCATCTTCTTGATATCGTTCATAGTGAGATTCCAAGCCTACTTTATGCCCCATCATGTCCTCTTTATCCAAGTAATTGACTTTGGCACGCCTCATCATTGTGTTAAAGTATTTTCTTAATCCATGATCAAGCATTACCTTGTGACGTTTTTGTCCTGGTTCTAGTGGAGGTCTCAACCCACACTTTTTTGCCAATTCATTCATTCTAGATTCCATACCCCTCTTTCCAATTCTTCTTGGATGATGCATTCTAACAGATACTACAAGAGGATCAGAATCTTTAGGATATCTCATGAATCTAGATTTCCAAGATTCTTTGTATAGTAACAGATACTTGCCAGCTTCGGGGGTAAAATGTGTCCAATACTCTTCATCATCACCATGATAGACTCGCAATGCACCACCTTTCAATGAATTATCATCATTGTAAAAAAATACAACATCTTCCCACGTAAAATAATCCCATGCTTCAATCCTAAATCCAGCTGATGAACACAATGAAATCATAACTTTGTCTGCCAAGTTAGTTGCATTTGCCATTAACATTTGTAATTGTTCTCTAGAGTATGCCATGTCTTTTGACTTGCCAGGTTTTGGAATGGATTTTCCAATCATCTTCCATGAAAAATCAATATCATTTGCTGCAAACAATGCTTTGATGGGTTTAATTAAATTCAAAACTCTAGCAGGAGAAATTTCATTATCATCAACTTTCTTTTTCAATTCCCTAACGTATGCATTGATTATTGATTTACCAAGTTTTACATCATCTCTAACCAGAGTTACAAATGCTTCAGTCTTGTCTGTATGATCAATATTTTTTTCTTGAAATATTTTATCAGGAATTAAATCTAGAAACTTTTGCAAGTCACTGGAATATTTTATTCTAGTTTTGTCACTTCTGATATAATCTAAAAAATTCTGATGCGATGACAAATCTGGATCAGTGATGTTTAATTCCATGACATAGGCACGGCAAGGGGCTATTTTAGTGAGTAAAATACAGGAGAGCCGACTAGTCTCTCCCGCCCTTAGGTCATAAGACCTAATGAACAACATACATTACAAAATTTGTATAAAAACATAAAGTAGGATATTGAGCCTAAAATTCTAAAATAAATTCACAGATATAGAATCAAAGAACAATTTTGCAGCTGCAATTAAGATTACAACAGATACAAGAATTTGCAAATATCTCTCTTTGATATCAATAGATAATCTTGCACCAACTAATCCTCCAATGAATGAACCAATTGCCAAAAATCCTGCTTGAATAAAATCCGGATGTCCCAAGAAACTATGAACTATCACTCCAGACAAAGATGCAAACAAGAGAATCATCTGAGAAGTAGGTGCAGCTTTTTTCATCGCCATCCCCATTCCCACAACCATTAAGGGAACAAAGATTATTCCACCCCCAATTCCAAAAAATGAAGAGATTATTCCTGCAAAAAAACTTGCACCAATTGCAAATACAATCATTTGTTTTGAGATTGTTTTCTCTTTGGTTTCAATTTTTTTTCTTAAAAATATGTAAGCAGCAGATGCAATCAATACAAATCCAAACAAGATTTTAAAAATATCTGGTGTAACATCAGTTGATATTATTGCACCTAAAACAGTTCCAGGAATTGAAAGTAGTCCCAATTTAATTCCCAATGAATATTCAATTCGTTTTTGTTTTGAATATGAAATTGTAGATGCCGTAGCATTACTTAATGCAGCAAACAGACTATTGCTTGCCGCAACAGTAGGCGGGAATCCCAAAAATGTCAAGACAGGTACAACAATAATTCCACCACCTAGACCAATCATAGAACCCAATAGTCCAGCTGCAAAGCCTAAAGGAATTAACCATAATTGATCAATCATTGTAATCGTCAATCAAAGAAATTTGCAGTATATAATTAGACTACTTTAGAATGATCAATGTCTGCAAAACAGAATTCTCCTTAGGGGTGATTTCCAAAGTTATTTCAGAAGTTCTCAAATCATCAATTTGTGATTTGATTCCACGTTCACTGGAATCATAGTAAAATTTGTGAACAAGATCAACCCACGCAGAAATGGATTCAACATCATCATCTGCCTTCTCATCCTCCCAACAGTCACAAACAAGGGTTTCAATCATAGCCTCAATTACTGCTAAAACATCATCTTGATTTGATTCCAAAGTTTGGGTTTCAAGGTTAGCTATTGCCAAGACGGGAGAACTAGTGTCACCTCCAATGTTGATATTTCCCAAAGTGTTCCCATGGATATCAGTTACAGCAGTAGTAGTACAGTATTCTACAGTTCTTGGCAGTCCTTTATCAAAGAATGTACAGTATTGACTAATTGTATGATCAGTTATTGCAGTTGGTGAAGATACAAAAATATTTTGAGAAGCTAAAGTTTTTTGGATTTTTTCAATATCATAATATGTAAATCCTGTATCGTAAACAGGTTTTGATTCTATTTCAGGAGTAGAATATAAAATAATTACAGCACCTAAAACAATAATCACAACCCCCATTATGATCAATAATGGCTTGTTCATTGAATTACAAATTATTTATTCAAAGATAAGGCTTTGCAATTTTAAATAGAAATTATGGTTAATTTTGAATCTAGTGTAATATTATTTTGATCAACAAATCCAGAAGTTACCTCTAGTACATATGTTGCCTCACCATCTGGAACAACGCTTTGACAACTGGTAATTTCAACTACGGTCTTACATGGAGGGACATCTTTTTCAATATGTACGACATTTCCATCTTGATCAAACCAAATCATATCTAATGGAAATTGCATGTTAAGCATCCATAAAGAATACAAACCAGGATCTGCAAATACGAAAATCATTCCCTGATCATAAGGTAATTGTTCTTGAAACATTAATCCACGAACTCTTCGAGGTTCTGAATCTGCAATTTGTACTTCAAGTGGAATGTCATCAACTAAAATAGTGCCACGTGGGAATTCAACTGATTCTAACTTACTATCACTTGGAAGTGTCAACATTCCTATTACTCCAATAATGACTGCAGCAATTGTTATTGGAATTAACGCTTGAGCACGAGTAGTCATAAATTAACTTGGCAAAATCCATTTAAAATGTGTTAGACTGCCTAGACTGCAAGAAAGCATCAAGATATTCAGACAATGCAAGAGATTTTAGAAAATATGATCATTTCAAGGTAACATGGTTTTTTCCTGCTAAGATGAAATGGGGAATGAAACAATCTAAGCTATAGTGCTTTCTTTAATCGCTTTATCTCTTTTACAAATAACACAGTATTCTTCTTTTGAATGACTGTTAATTGGAGTTAGACAATCATGGCAATATTTCATGATTATAGGAGTTGAACTAGATATATTAAGAATTTTCAAGATTAATCATTCGATATAGCCTACTAAATCCCTCATGAAAGGATAACTACAATTTAGGAATTATGAACTTTGGAATATAGAATCTAGTCTTTGTTTTTTTCATTGTATTTTTGCACCTCATTTAGAGGCACTTCAATTGTTCTATCTGCCCCTTTACAATAATTTTTTCCTTTGAAATGCTTGTGGATTTTGATTTTAGCCATCATGACACTATCTATTCCATAGGCGCCATGATGATCTGTAATTTCTTGGCTAACAACATGACAAGTTTGGGAAACAGTGCACCATTTACATACAATTTTCATTTTTTTGTCATCAGTCATAGAGTTTCTTTATGAATTAGAGACTTAAGAGTATTGGAATATCATTATTTTGAATTTAGATATCAAGACCAAATTTCAATACCGCAAATATAACTGCAAATCCAATTAGAAAAACAATTCCTGAAACACTTAGAATTTTTAACCAAATTGACGGTTGATGTTCTTTATCAAGAAATTTACCAGTAACTAATCTAAAATTAAAAATTGCAATTACAGGTGCAATTACAAATGACAAGACAGTTGCAAAATCAACTAATTCCTTGAGATTGTTTCCGAATTGAAATATCACAACAAGTGAGCCGCCAGAAATTAGAATCAAGAAAAACAAGTATAGAGTACGAAATTTTGTGCGAATTTTCTCTTCATTTTTGGTAAAAATCAATTCAACTGTTCTTTGTAATGATCTAGAATATCCATCAAAGACTGCAATTATAGTTCCAAACATTACAGTGAATGCCGAAGCTGCAATGAGGATGTAACTCCATTCTCCAATTGTCTGTGTGTATAATGTAACTATTTCATGTGCAAAAAGGGAATTACTGTTTGGAAGTTCTTCACCAGAACCATAGAAAATAAACGAACCTAATGTAACAAACATTATTGCTAGAATTCCAGTTATCAGATAGGCTAATCGAAATTCAAAGAGAGTCTCCTTCAAACTAGGCTTGTATTTTGTTTGTTTCATTCTCTCCAATGTCCACAAGCTATTCCAGCTTGATAGATCAACTGCAGTTGGCATCCAACCCATTAATGCAAGTAAGAAAAAGATTCCAGAAATATCCCAAAGATCTTTTGGCTCAAATCCTGCAATAGGTACTAGCGGACCATTATACAAGGTAAGTAAGAATGCAGCAACTGTAGATACAACTAAAACAATTGCAATAATTTTGATTAAACTATCAAGTGCATTGAATTTTCCAATAGCTAAAACTGTTACACATACTGCAAACAAAATAATTATTGTCCACTCTCCAAGAAAATCAATTCCAAAAAGATTTTCAAAAAATCCCGCAGTGACAAATCCCACTGCACCGGTAACAAAAAACATTGAACTAATCGTTAATAGAAAATACAACCACAGTGCAGGTTTGCCAAGTTTTTTGTAACCATCAATGATACTTGTCTGTGTAGAATTTGCATAACGAGAACCAAATTCAAAAAAAGGATATTTTAGTATAGTTACTAAGATGACAAACCCCACAATAAACAATCCATAGTCAGCTCCTGCCCTAGTTGACTGGACAAGATGAGATACGCCTATGGCAGTACATGCAAATAAAATTCCAGGTCCTGCAGTCTTTGAAAAGCTAGAGAATTTAGAGTTCACATGTATCAAAGATAATTAAAAAATGGAGAATATAACCTAAAATTCATACAAATTATTAATTCAAGATTAAGTTTAATAGTAATTTCATTTTAGTGTCATTATGCTATTTGGAGTCTTTGCAGTACACAGTCCAGAATCATGTCCAATAAACAACGAAAATAGTAAAAAAATATTCATGAAACTCAAAGAAAACATGGACCGTGAAATGAAAAAATATCAAATTAATAAAATTGTAGAATTTTACATGTCAGTTTTGGAGCATGAATGGATTATAGTAATTGATGCAGAACATGCGCATGACATTGAAAAACTATGCATCGATGTAGGAATTTCATCTTTGAGTACAGTCAAAATAGTTCCAATGAACCTATACAGTGACACACTCAAAAAGTTTCAAGCAGAACAATAATCATCATATTATTTTTGATACAGATAGCAATTAGAGGTATGATCATTTACCATCCCTACTGCCTGCATCAAGGCATAACAAATTGTAGGGCCTACAAAATTAAAACCCCGTTTTTTAAGATCTTTACTTAATTTTTCTGAAATATCACTAGTTGCAGGCAAATCAGAGTGTTTTTTGAATTTATTTTTGATTGGTTTGTGGTTTACAAATCCCCACAGGTATTTGTCAAAAGTTCCAAATTCATCCTGAATTTTTAAGAAGGATTTTGCATTGTTTATTGCAGAATTAATTTTTAGTTTATTTCGAATAATAGATTCATCCCGGAGTAGGTTTTCTACTTTTTTTTCAGTATATTTTGAGACTTTTTTAGCATCAAAGTTAGAAAATGCCCTCCTATAGCCATCCCTTCTGTTAAGAATGGTAGTCCAGGACAGACCAGCTTGTGCCCCCTCCAAAATTAGAAATTCAAATAATATTTTATCATCATGTTGAGGTGTTCCCCATTCTTTATCATGATATGTGGTGTTAGGTTCATCTTTTGCCCACTCACATCGCTTTTTCATAGTTTGGTTTATCATATGATTCAAAATAACAGTTACCAAAGAGTCATCATGAAATTAAATCCGCAATTATTACAAATCAATAGAAGCTTTCTAATTTGTTTTATAATTTCTGCATCATTATCAGCAGTTGCTGCACAGTTACTAGGTGATCAAGAAAATTACCTCAATACAACATTTACA
Source organism: Candidatus Nitrosopumilus sp. bin_7KS (assembly GCF_054095835.1). Classification (NCBI taxonomy): domain Archaea; kingdom Thermoproteati; phylum Nitrososphaerota; class Nitrososphaeria; order Nitrosopumilales; family Nitrosopumilaceae; genus Nitrosopumilus; species Candidatus Nitrosopumilus sp. bin_7KS. Next base: position 312,401 of record NZ_JBSWSO010000006.1, read on the forward strand.
ATAATTATCGGATACATTATTTACTTTGGAATATTTTCAGTCTTATTTTATTGGGATAACAAGGATAGATACAAATCTATGAAGTCAAATTTAATTAAAAAAGAATTACTAACTTTGATTTCATCATTTGGAGTAGGTGAAATTATTTATCTTGGAATAAGATGGCCCACATTATACTATTTTCTTGAAATTGGAATAGAGCCATACTTGGCATCATTAATTTCAGAGATTATTGCCACAGGATGTTACATGGCATCAGTTACAGTTTTTCTCAGAAAGACTAAAACTTTCTAGTTATTTTGCCAACTGTGTAACTAGATCAGTGGATGTAATTATTCCAACCACTTTACCGTTTTCAGTAACTGCTAATTTTCTAATTTTTTTACTAGTCATTCTTTGAGCAGCTTCTGAAATTGGTTCATTGTGATTTATCGTAATTAATGGAGAGGACATTATTTTTTCTACAGGAGTATCAAAAGGAAGATTCTTTGCTGCAATTTTTGTTGCAAAATCTCTATCGGTAACAATACCCACAGGATTGGAATTATCCTGAACCAATATTGCCCCAATTCCCCCCTGCTCCATCATTTTTGCTACCTGCAATGCGGTAGTGGAGAGATTTACAGTAATCAGGGCTCTAGTCATTACATCTTGAATTAAGATTGAAGAATGAAAATTCTCAGAATTCATTACTTGTTTAGAAAATAATAATATTTAAGAACTTCATATCAGAGTAACTCCTCCATCAACCCACGCCTTCAGGCGTAATTACACCCCATGTACCACGGATCAAATACAAATGGCATTATGAAAACAGATAATTTTTCAGCATTATTTTAACTAGAATTAGACTCAGATTAGATAAAAGGTGGAATTACCATCTAAGCGAAAAAATAGGCATTATTTTTTAAAGTTAGAACTACATCGTATGATCAACTAGAATTAAGAACTTTCAATACAATGAATGCAACTCAAATATCCTTCAGCATTTGCTTGTTCAAAAGTATCTGGAATAAAGTATCTTTTATGAACAATTTTAATTTCATCCATTTGACAACCTTCTTGTTGATTTTCTAAATCATGAACTTGTTTTTTATTATTATCACCCAAGTAGTCTGCCATGTGAATCATCATCATATGCAGTATATGTAACTAGTCATCAATTACACATTTCAAGAATTATAATTATTTAAAAATAAATCATAAACAAAGTTTAATGTTAATCATAATATTAAATTAATTTTCTAATCAATAATCATCCCTAGAAAAGAAGGGGTAGTGAGTTGTCTATTTGTCAGTTTTTGCAGAGTCGTCTTTTTTTGGCTCTTCTTTTTTCTCATCGTTTGCAACGATAATTGTTGGATTGTTTTCTTTTGTCATGTCTATATAGTTAGTTATGATCAATATATACCAGCGCATTATCTTTATAGATAAATAACATATCTATAGAATTTTAGGCGTGAAATTGACTCAATACTCCAGTTTATACCACAGGTAACCTACTCAGAGTATGTTTAAAAAAATAATGGAGAAACTAAGATTTGGTTCTTGTAAAACCAAAACCACAGAGAATGTAAATGCATTCAAAGAATCCGAAAAGAAAACTGAAGAAAAATCAAAATGAAGTATAATTGTAAAGAATGTGATTTTAAATGGGAAGGAACAGTAGATACTTTTGAAAAAGTACGTCAACATGAAAAAGAACATTTAGAAAAAAATGAATTAAAAGGTAAGGGATACAAATAAGATGTCAATTCGTTGTAAAGTTTGTAACACATCCAAAGTTACAATTAATCAAGCAGAATCTAGTGACAAGTGGGAATGTGAAACATGCGGTAACATACTTGACACACAAGGTCGCGTAATTAATCAAAAGTAATTCAGTTTTAATTTTTGATGTAAGTGTAATCATTAGTGCACACTAATTTTACGCTCCTTTAATACAAGCGAAAACACACTATAATTAATGAAAATAACCTCTTGTAGAAAATGCGGTTTCAATATGGACGTGCATCAAAATTGTCCTGAATGTAAAAAACCAATTGAGTTTATTTGCCACAATTGCAATCTTCATACAGATAAAGAAATCCACACTAATTGCATCATTGAAAAAATACCTGTCGTGGTTTAAGGAAAATTATTGACTACAGTTCAAGTAATTAAAAAAACAAAGATATTTTGCGATTATTGTCATGCTTCAAAATTTGTAACTGATCAAGTTATTGGAGAAACTATCTGCGCTAGTTGCGGATTTGTTATTTCAGAAAATGCTGAAGATAGAGGAGCAGAGCGCAGACTTATTTCAGATACCACAGATACTGCCAGAACAGGTCCCGGACTATCACTGAAAATGCATGACAAGGGACTCAATACAAGAATAGGGGCACAAAACAAGGATGCAGTCGGAAAGCCACTATCTGGAAAAACTACTCAAATGTTTGACAGATTACGAAAATGGGACAGTAGATCACAGACAAAAAACTCTGCAGAGAGAAATCTTAGATTTGCCCTTATAGAATTTGACAAAGTACAGTCAAAACTAGGCCTCTCAGATACAGTAGTTGAGCGTGCATCGCTATTTTACAGAAAGGCAATTGAGAGAAACATCATTCGTGGTAGAACTGTAAAATCCATTGCAGCAGCATGTCTGTATGCTTCATGTCGAGATTTAGAGCACCATAGGTCCCTAACTGAAATTGCAGATCAATTTGTAATTAAAAGAAAAGAGATTGCACGAGCATATCGTATATTGTTTAGAGAATTAGAATTTACTGTATCCGTAGTTGATCCAATAAAATCAATTAGTAAAATTGCAAGTAAGATAGGATCATCTGAAAAAACAATTCGTAAAGCGACACAGATTTTAACTGCAGCCCAAGATGCAGGAATCATATCTGGTAAAAATCCAGAAATCATGGCAGCCACTGCAGTTTATGCAGCATGTGTAATTACAGGAGAATCAAAATCTCAAACAGAAATCGCAGCAGCTGCAAATACTAGCACAGTTTCAATAAGAAACAGAATTCAAGAATTTAAAATAAAATTGGATTTGTTTGGCAAATTAAGTTAATTAGGATTTTAAAATGGAGAATACATCTAAAGATAGTGAATTCAAAATTCAACTATCAATAGAAGACATCAACAAAATAGATGAAGAACTAAAAGGGATAGACAATAGTTCAAAGCCTCTTGAAAAATCAAATGAGGGAAAAACAATCAACATAGACGAGAATCAAAGTACAGTTAGGGGACTAAAGTTACATAATGTATGCACTAATTGTGAAAACAAGTTCATACCTAAAAATAGCATGATGGATGAGAAACTATGCAAATCATGCTTAGAAAAATAACATTAAAAAATCTGAATTAAAATTATTTCAAGTTTAATTCTAAAAAGGATAGAGTTCTATCCCATGCAGATTTTGATTCCTCAGGTGAATATCTCTCTCCAGAAGGATTAGCAAAGGCATGATCAACTCCCTCATAGATGTAAATTTGATTATCTACGCCTACATGATTCAATGCAGATTCAAATTCATTAACTGTCTCAACTGGAATTCCCTTATCTAACTCAGCAAAGATTCCAAGTACAGGCCAATCAATAGAAGATAGTTTTTCAGAATCAGTTACCAATGAACCATAGTAAATTACAGTAGCATCCATCTCACCATTACCTAGTGCGAGATTTAGAGACTGGCCACCACCAAAGCACCAACCAATTGAACCAATAGTGCTTGCAGAATAGTCATCACTCAATAATGAAACTGCAGAATTCATGTTTTGTATTCCGTATTCAGAATCAAATGATGAAATTAGTTGTCTTGCCTGATCAGATGTAGTTGCAACTTTACCATCATAAAGATCAACTGCTAGTACTACATATCCATTAGATGCAAGTTTGTCTGCCATCTCTTTGATATTGTCATTTAATCCCCACCATTCATGAATCATTACAACCCCAGGATATTTTCCATCATCTACGGGTTTTGCCAAGTAACCAGAAGTATTACCAGAGTAAGCAACCATTTCTGAAGTTGTCAAATGTGTTCCCAGTGTAAAAATTTCAGAAGTATTGTTATCATCAACATAATCAGGTAAAACATGGATTGCCCAGCCTCTTGTAATTAATTTTTCAATACTTGTAGGATTAACACATGCAGGTAATCCATTTGATTGTTTTAGGACAAGTGATTTTCCTTCAGTGCATGTTACGTTTGAAGGATCAACGCCTTGAGTGATTTGCACTAAAGGTGGAGGGAAATATGCAATGGAGGGCATTGCAGAAGATTCAGCAACAGATGAAACTTTTGAGCATAATTCATCCCCACAAACTTTGTCTGACATTACTTCCCATGCGGATTTTCCTTCAGACTGAATAGCATCAACTGAAGAAATGTTAAAGATAACTAGCGAGAAACCAATTAAAAAGATAATCATAAAATTATACAAAAATGAATTCATCACACTCAAAACAATTGATTAAAATTTAAACGATTTCATACAGGTAGATTAGCCTCACTTTACAGCATTTATTCAAGCTGAAAATAGAATCAAAATCAAATTTTAGAAAGGATTTTTTTCTTTTTTTCATCAAATTCTTTCTTTGTGATTATTCCTGCTTTTTGCAAATCACCAAGTTTTTTCAGCAAGTCAAGATTTCCATGTTTTGGGGTTTGGAGATTCCTTTTTGCTTTAATTCCAGATTTAATGCCAGATTTTGTTTTCTTTTTTAATTTAGAACCCAAAATACTTCCTTTCGAAGCTAGTCTTTCACTTATTTTGTATCCCTTTTTCTTTGCTTGTTTGATCACCGCTTCAGATTTCTCTCGTGTAACATCATCAACTAGTTTATGTTTTTTTGCCATAGAACCTAGCTCTTTGGTTTTCTTTTTGGCAAGACGAGTTTGTAGTACAAGATCTTTAATAATTTCATTTTTAGTTTTTCGTTTGAATCGTCTTGTGTACTCTTCAATAAGCAATACTGGAAATGGGCTATACTCCACATCTAGATAGTATTTGATTATAGTATCATCAGGTAATTTTTCTAAATAATCTTTAATTGATTTTTCAGACTTTAATTCCATGATTATTATTCATTGTTGACTCATAAAAAGATTCAATTTTAGGAATGAATTAGTTTTGATTTTCATAATATAGTTTGATCACTTGATCAACTATGGTATTAGTGTCGCATTCTTTTTCAGTACTTACAAGAAGTAAATGATCATCTCCAAGATAAAATGAAAAACGCTTAACCGTTTCGTATTCAGCTAGAGTGTATTTTGTTTTCCCCAACATTTTAGCCATATCTTTTCTTGATTTCCAATCAAATGTTGCAAGATTAACAAGTTCTTTTGATGCACGTTCAGAAAGTAAGCTTTCTACTCCTTCTCTCATTCCACCCCCTACTTTGGCTGACCATTCATCAAATACTGTGGCAAATCTAACTTTAGGATCTACATCTAAAATTTGAGAGCAGAATTTTTCATAATCCAATAATGTTGTTTATCCTACTAAATTATTAGCGTTTAGAGATAATTAGCAATATTCACTAGAATGTATGTTCGAATTAGACTACCAAAACACCAGTTGATATCAAAAACTGAATCCCCAAAATAAAATCAGAATCAGATACCAATCCTTGTGACCACCAGCCTGCGTTGTTTTTAATCCATTGAGGGATTTCAGAGGATTTAGATTCAGCAGTTTGCGGAGTGTCTGGGATGTCTATGATTCCTTCTTTAATCAGAAATTGAATTCCACCAATAAAAGAATCCTCATCGATAGTACCTTCAGACCACCAACCTGCGTTGTTTTTAATCCATGATGGAATTTCACCAGATTTTTTCTCTTGTACAACAGAATTAGAAATATCAAAATCTAACTGGGACACAAGGAATTTTTCAAAGTTTTGAGAGTTTTGGCCAGTTAAAATTAATTTTAATCTGTATTCTCCATCACTTGGAATGAAAATAGATTCTTGAGACATTCCATTATTGGCTAAAATGCCAAGGTATGATTCACCCGTTCCAATATTTGACCATATTTCTTTTCCAGATGAATCAGATATACTGTATGCAAATAAAATATCACTTACAGGATTATTTCCTGAATCAAAAAAGGAAAATGTAAATGGAATATTTTTGCCTGTTTCAGACTTTGAATCCCATGATACTTTGGATACAATATTGTTATCAAATTTTAAATCCAGAACATTAAATTCAATCAAATTACCAGATGAAATTTTGATGTTTAATGAATCATTATTTTTTTCTATATATGGATCATGTGGAATTTTAATTTTAATTATATTTTCACTAATAGAGGAATCATCAAATTTAACATATTGAGAATCTAGATGATTTCCATCTACAAATACATCAACATCATATCCTTGTTTGAATGATGAAAAATCTTTTTCTAAAATAATTAATTGTTCAACATAGGAGTTAGGCTGATACGAATATTCTTGTATAAGAATGGTATCATAAGAAATTGCATCTAGCAAACCATCATGTTTGAAATTCGAGGTTTCACTGTTGTAGGATTTTATTGAAACTGGATATTCTTGTGCATTTGCAGTTTTTATCAAAAACGTTTCTTTGTGAGGAATATGTACAAAGGTCTCAAAAAGGAAATCTTTGGTAGTCATAGTTTTAGGATTTGTTGCGCCTACAATTGACACATTTACAGTATATTCTCCACTCTTATCAAAAACAGGTCCTTGGATAACTGGAATTGAATCTCCACGTGCAAAGTAGCCACCAGCGATTGGGTGTTTTTCACCATAATATTTTGTACATTTCCAAAGTTCTTGATTCATGCATTCAGATTTTGGTTTAATTTCTAAATCTAATTTTCCATCTTCATCAAAAAAATATTCATTTGCAACAAGACTATCCCCATGAAAAATTTGAATACGATATGTTACACTTTTGACATTGGTGTTAGTATCACTATCAAACAATCTAATTGAGAGAATAGGATTTTTTGAATCACCAAGTGTAAAATTTTCAGGAGTGAGTGCAGTGATCAAAGCCAATCTCATACCATCAAAATCAACTGGAGGGGCAAGAGATCCTGAATGGTGTTGGGCATATGCAGGGGAAATTGAAACAGCAAGTAGTAATGCAAATGCAACTAGAAGAAATTTCTGAATCATGTTAACAGTATTTCAAAGGTCTTAAAATACAATATGGAACTATCAGGATTGTTCTGTACACCAGCATACAGCAAGGCTGTCAGGAGATATTGTGGACTAGATTAGAAGAGTATACGTTAGGACTAAAAATTACAAATCATCCAAATGAGAGTTCATAAATTCCAGGTAAAAATTCAAATTCTACCCCCATAATTTGGATTATAGCATATGGTGCTTCACCATCTTCGTATGTTTTGAACATACTACCATCATCTGTAATCTCAATGATCACGCCGCCAAATCCTTCAGTACCAATAAGTCTAACTTCAAGACCACCTATATCAAGAATCTCTCCAGGCAATCCATCTCCAAAAGATCCAAATGTAGTAGATACTAGATAAGGAGAATCATCAAATTCATCAGCAATTCCATCACCATCCCAATCATCATAATCTGTAAGAAATTGAGACTTTTTTGGAGTAATTTTCACCCCATCATTAGATTCTTCAACAGAAACAGGGCCAGGATTAGTATCAATAGGACTTGCCACATCATCAGAACCACCAGTCATTGCTTCATTAGTAAGAGGATCAGAATCAGTTCTATCCCTAAATTTTTGAATCTGTTCTTGGCTCATAAACGTGGTTGCAACTTGAACCTCCCCTACTTTGCCAAACCCACAGTTTTCTTGATCAGGATCTGTTATTCCAGTTACACCATCAATAGCAATGGCTTGAGTTGTTGGTGTATGATAGTGCCATGCATCATCACATTCTCCAGTCCATTTCCACATTGCAAATTGTGAGAGTGGAAAGTGTATTCCATTTATAACTAATGTAGTAACTTGAGTTAATTGTTGCATTCCACCTTCAACAGGACTTTCTGTTTTAGAGATTTCATCTGGTCCTGGAATATGAATTCGAAGTCCGTAAATTAACTGAACTAGACCAGTAAGATCTTTTTTCTCAGCATAACCTGAAGGGTATTCAACGTCAGTTGAGCCATCAGAGAAAGTGTGCCATTGTATTCCATCTGTTGTAGTAATTGTATTTACTTGATATGTTCCAGGAGATCTCCCATATGGATCTGTTTCGCCAACAACATAATGATCACTGTTAGGGAAAGTTGTGATCATGGAACCATCTTTGTAAAACGTTGACGTAATTCCATCGGACCAGGATATGGTTTTCGAGCCATCAGAATTAGCAGTAGATGTAGATGTTATATCATCTCCACGATCATTTTTGGCAGCATCAAGGATTTTATCTGGAGTAAATTCCAATGCAGAATCTAATTCTTTCATTTTTTGATCAAACTTTGCCTGTCGTTCAGCAATTTCACCTTGTATTTTTGCAGAATTAATAATTCCCTGACTCATCAAATGCCCAATTGAATCAACTATTTCAGAATCTGAAACTTGACCATTACTCCAATATCCAAAGACATCTTTTTGATAACTAGGAATTTTACCTTTATCAGATGTATTGACAAATGTACCTCCAGGAGAAACTCCTGCAGTATGCTCCAATCCAGATGATTCTTTTACAAATTTGTCTAGTGGAATTATATCTTGAATTATCAAAGATTCAAGGGCATTAATTATATCGCCATCAGAAATTAATCCTTCATTCCACCATTTTGCATTGCTTTTGAACCAAGGTGGAATTGATGTTGATTCAGATTCTTCAGATGTAAGAGTATTTTGCAGAGGAGATGATTTTTCTTTAAAGGAATTTTCTTGTTCAAGTAAGGAAGGTTCTGTTTCTTGAAGTTTAGATAAATCCTCATACAATTCTTCTAACTGTTCCTCAATATCCTCTAGTTTATCATCATCAACTCCACTATTTTGTAATTGAGTAATAGTAGTAGTAAGGGAATTGATTTGTTGTTGTAAATTTTGAAAAGATTCATCATAAATTCTTCGTTCTTTTTCTAACTGTAATCGTTCCTTTTCAAGATCATCAGAGGATTGTGCAAAAGACATAGGAACAGTAAAAAACCCCACAGCAATCAAAAAGATTACAGAAAAAATTAATCCTGTTTTAATCAAGATAACAAAACCCAGAAATAGTAGTTAAAAAACGTATTTCTACTCATAACATATTACAAATTACTTTAGTATTTTCAATGAATAGATCATTCCAGAATTTGTTGTAACATGAACATGTCCAATAAGTACAGTACTTCCTTTATTGTCACCATCAAATGAATACTCTAATTCAACACCAAAATGCAGACTATCCCCAGTTGTTGCAGATATGAGTTGGTCCATAGTCACATTAAGAACACATGAAAAGATCTCTCCAGGAGCAATTGCCAAGGATTCTGTAAAAGACAAACCATTCAAAATTCTCTGATTAATATCGTCCTTAGCACTAACAATCCCTTTCATTTGTAGATTAGTTGCAGGTGTATTTCCAAAATTTTTGAAAAATATTTTCAATGTATTTTTTTCAAGTTTGTATTTGCTTTCCACATCAGCAGAGCTAATCCAAGGGCGATTTGGAGTTAAAATATCATCAAATTTAGAATGAAGAGTGTCAATGGATTTACGAAGTATTTTAATTTCATCATGAATTTGTTTATTTGAATTCTCATCACTCATAAATTTGCAAAATTGTGTTGTAATTTGAATTATTTGGATTTCTAATCAAGACATAATAAAATACGGACCCGATCGGATTCGAACCGACGACCTATTGCTCCGCAAGCAATCGCACTATCCAAGCTATGCAACGAGTCCAAAAATATTTTAAAATTTACGCTTAATTTGGATTGCTATTAGTTAGATTTTGCAAAAATGTATTGAACATCATTAGATTCATGAATGGTCCAAGCAGCAGGCAATGAAATAGTTTGAATGGATTTTAGATTATTTTTTTCAATTAATGTCCCCCATCCAGCCTCATTTTTAGGATCTTGGGCATATTTTTGAGATAGAGTTCCAGCAAATACCCATCCAGAATTTTTTTTCAAATTAGATATTGAATTGATTTTCTCCAACACCCCAGTTGCAAGAAAGACTCCACCCATTTGTGCTAATCCTCCAATGAAAAATATTGGTCTTGTCAAATTCAGAGAAAGATAATCAAAAGAGATAGCATCTGTACAGTAAGGATGAAAATCTAGTTTTGATGTTAAAAGATTTTGTAAATCAACTAACATATCATCAATTTCAATACTGTACGATTCCAAATCTAGAACTTTTGCACAGTATGCAATTCGTCCATCACCGGAACCAATATCAATTACTTCAGAATATCCCAATTCCTTTACAAGTAATACACCGACATATCCAGACATTATCCAAGTAGGAGAAAACGGAGCTTTGCTTGATCCGTGTTGAATACTATTCAGCCAATATTTGTTAATATCACCTTCATACACAATGCAATCTATAGAACCAATTTTTTTCTCAAAAGAATTATAGTAAATTGGATTCTTTGTTGCAAATTCATGTAGCAAATCTAAATGAGATTGCTCAATTGGGAATAATTCAGATGTTTCTTTTGGAATTAATTCCTGAATTTGACTTTTCCCATCATATACTTTAACGAATTCTTGTTTTAATTCAACCAGGTTTTTTGCAATATCATCAATCATGAGAGATACCTTTCTCATATTGCTCAACAAATTCCTTAGTACTCATTGTTTGACGTAATTCCTCAAACAGTTTAGCATCAGACTCTATCTGCTCTTTTGATTTTTCTCCAGAAGTTCCAGATTGTAATTTCTCAGTCATCTCTTGAATTGTTGTAGATATTTGTATCATAATTTTTGGATGAATTACAGAATCAAATTTTTCTGAAATGAGTTTTTCAGTCTCTTGGATTTTTGACAAGATATTAGGCTCAGAATCAGCCTGTTGTTTGAGCATTGTAACCATAGATGAGACATTCATGACTTGATAGTATGTCTCTACAATTTCATGGATATTCATGTCAGTTTTTGAATTTGCAGAATCAATGAGACTAGAAAGTTTCTGAGATTCTGAATTAAACATTTCAGAAACAGCATCAGAGGACGTCATATGTAAAATTTAAAGTTCAAATTTTTAAAAACGTTAGGATTACGCTTCTTTTTCTGCTGGTTTGGTATAGACATAATTCATTATCAATCCTGCAATGATTCCACCCAATATTGGGGCTGCCCAGTATAACCAATGGAATTCCCAGAATCCAGAAATTAAAGCAGGACCGAATGTTCTTGCAGGATTTACGGATGCACCTGTCAATGGTACTGCAACTAGGTGAATTAGGAAAACCATTCCACCAATTGCAAGTCCTTGAATTCCAGGAGTTGCTTTTTTGTGAACTGCAACCATAAAGATTACAGTAACTAAGAAGAATGTCAAGATTGCCTCAATTGCAAAACCAGAACCAATACTGTTGTTAATTAAATCACTTGGACCGCCTTGAGTTCCAAAGTTAACTTTGGCGCCAAGTTCAGGTAATATTGCTGCAAGTGTTGCAGCTGCTGCAACTGCACCGATTAATTGTGAAATGATATATCCAACTCCATCTACGATTCCAATCTTTTTTGTAATCATCATAGGAATTGTAACTGCTGGATTAATGTGAGCACCAGAAACATGTCCGAATGCATAAACCATCAAAGCAATGGCACCACCGTGTCCAAGAGAAATGAACAATACTGATTGTGTTGTTAAGTCCTCACCAAATGCAGAAACTGCTAGAATTACTGAAAGCGGACCAAAGAATACTAAACCAAAAGTTGCAATTACTTCTGCAAGGTATGCTCTTGGATTAACCATCAAGCTAAAACCTCGCATTTATCCATATAAAACATTCGACCTTGATTTTGGATCTATTGATCTCAAAAAGTAATTAATTACAGGAGTAATCCATTCAAGAACACATGGTTTCTGAAGGCGATTCTGTTCCAAAATTTGCAGTAAATGATGCAAATGGCAACAAGGTAAAGTCAAGTGATTTCAAGGGCAAAAAGCATGTCATCTACCTTTACCCAAAGGATTTCACCCCAGGGTGTACTACAGAGGCCGATGAATTTTCCAAAGATTATAAAAAATTCCAAAAGGAAGGAATTGAAATTATTGGAGTCAGTCCAGATGATGTTGATTCTCACAAAAAATTCTGTGACAAGATGAAAATACAATATCCATTATTGGCAGATGTTGAGAAAGAAGTCTCAAATGCATTTGGTGTTTGGGGAAAGAAAAAATTCATGGGTCGAGAATACATGGGAGTAATGAGAAGTACATTTCTTGTAAATGAAAAGGGAAAGATTTTCAAAATATATCCCAAGGTAAAACCTGCAGGACATTCTAAAGAAGTTCTAGAAGATTTTTTAAATTTAAAATAAAAATAATTAAAGAAAAGATTGTTAATAGATTAGAAACCTTTTGGTAAAGTTCCTTTAGATGCTTTTGGTGCTTCAGGTTCCGATTTTGGTTCAAATCCTTTTGGTAAAGTACCTCTACTAGCTGTAGAACGTGCTTTAGATTCTGCTTCTAGTAATTCATCAAAGGCTTTTTCATCATCTATTCTTTGTTGTTCTATTCTTTGCAAGTAATCTGCTTCATATTCTGCAAGTTTCTCCCCTCTAGACTTTCCATCATCAACATTAGCTGTTTGTGGTGGTGGTGCTTGCTGTGTTTCACCCATACCTTTTGGTAGTGTGCCTTTTGCAGGCTTTGGTGGTTCTTGCGGTGGTGCTTGTTGTGTTTGTGTTTGTGCACTAAGACCGTCAACAGTCATTGGGACTCCACTAAAACTTCCAAATCGCTTATCAGCAGGATGGTATGCCATTCTTGCTCTTGTTGCAAAGTATTGGTTTGATGGTGCAGTGTAACCTGTTACTACTGCTTTTTGATCATTCCAATTTTTGGTTGGGACTTTACCTACAGGAGCTGTTAGTCTGACAAAGTATCTGTTAGGTGCTGGAGAATAACCTGTGACTTTGGCCCTATAATCATGGAATGATGTCATAGGAGCTGTCATGTATGCATTCTCTAATGCATCTTGTACAGTTGCTGGAGGTTGTGATGTAGTTTCAGCTGGTTTTGGTGTTTCTGCAGGTTTTGATTCTGTTCCTTTAGGTAGAACACCTTTTGGTTTGGTCTCAGCTGGTTTAACCTCAGCAGGTTTAGTTTCTGCTGGTTTTACTTCAGCTGGCTTAACCTCAGCAGGTTTTGTTTCTGCAGGTTTTACTTCAGCTGGTTTTGGAGCAGGCTTAGCTTCTAGTTGTGTAGCTAATTTTGTTAATTTTGCCTCTAGTTCAGCAATTTTGGATTCTAGATCCTTTTTTGTACTTGCTTTGCTTTTTGCTGCCATTCCTTACAGTAAATATCGCATTGTTTATTTACATTTTGTTCATACAAAATTTTTGTTCAAATTAATTAGTAAAATTAAACAATATTTTGTAATAATTACATTAGTTTTTTTATCAATCAGGTTCCCAGAATTGCATTACATACATGCAATTGTTGCAGCGCCACAATCTAACATGAATTCCATTTTTTGGATCAGCAGCATAAGTTCCATCATCCATCTTCATAACAGTTGGAAGATAGCTTAGTTCAGAATTTTCAAGCCATTCATTTTGTTGACAGTTAGGACATTGGATTTTTGGAGCCATGTATAGTGTATGAACAGAGAAGAATATTACTATTAAAAATAGAAAATAAAAGTTATTTTTGAATTAGAAACCTTTTGGTAGTGTGCCTTTTGCAGGCTTTGGTGGTTCTTGCGGTGGTGCTTGTTGTGTTTGTGTTTGTGCACTAAGACCGTCAACAGTCATTGGGACTCCACTAAAACTTCCAAATCGCTTATCAGCAGGATGGTATGCCATTCTTGCTCTTGTTGCAAAGTATTGGTTTGATGGTGCAGTGTAACCTGTTACTACTGCTTTTTGATCATTCCAATTTTTGGTTGGGACTTTACCTACAGGAGCTGTTAGTCTGACAAAGTATCTGTTAGGTGCTGGAGAATAACCTGTGACTTTGGCCCTATAATCATGGAATGATGTCATAGGAGCTGTCATGTATGCATTCTCTAATGCATCTTGTACAGTTGCTGGAGGTTGTGATGTAGTTTCAGCTGGTTTTGGGGCATCCTGTGGTTTAGGAGCTTCTGCTGGTGCATCTCCAAATCCTTTAGGTAGTGTACCTTTAGGTTTTGTAGTTGCTGCAGGTCTTTCAGCTGGTTTCACTTCAGCTGGTTTTGAATCCGTTCCTTTAGGCAGTACACCTTTTGGTTTGGTCTCAGCTGGTTTAACCTCAGCAGGTTTTGTTTCTACTGGTTTTACTTCAGCAGGTTTAGTTTCTGCTGGTTTTACTTCAGCAGGTTTTGAATCTAGCTGAGTAGAAAGTTTGTTTAGCTTTGCTTCTAATTCGGCAATCTTGTTTTCAAGATCTTGTTTAGTTTGCTTTTTAGCAGCTGCCATAATTTTGATGGTCAATCTGGGGTTTATGTACATTTGGGTTGATTCCGCCAACTAATTTTGATCAAGTTTTATATGCTAAAATGCACAATTGATCTCATGGATGACTTTGAAAAAGAATATCCAGATTTTGATTGGAAGAATACTCCAGCCTACAAACATCCTGGAGGAAAGGATTGTCCATGTCCTAAACATGAATACATTCGAGAGCAGATCAATTTTACAAAACAAGTAAACGAGAAAGGCAAAGAGCCATCAAAAGTTACTCTAAAGTTTTGTCCAGATCATTACAGAGTGTACATGGATGAAGTAATTCCTGCAATGCCATTAAAATATAAAATTCTAACAAAAATTGCACTAAAACTAGGAGCAATTCAAGTTGAGCAATTAAAGTACATGGAATCAGAATTGTGCTTTTACTGTAAATTCGGTTCTGGCGGACATGATAGAAAAACAGAACTCCCACCAATGTAAAACCAGTTAAGCTTATACTTGATCTGACTAGAGAGTCAATGTGGGAATAGAAGGAATTAGAGATTTCATTTCAGAGCTTGAAAAACATGGAGAATTAAAGAGAGTCAAAACAGAAGTTGATTCAGATTTAGAGATTGCAGAAATTATGAGACGTGAAATGTACTCTAATGGTCCGGCAATACTTTTTGAAAATGTAAAAGGGTACGACATGCCGGTTTTAGGAAATGCGTTTGGTTCAATGAAAAGATTGGAAATCGGATTAGAGATGACAGACTTTACGGAAATTGGTCAGCGTATTGTAGATATGACAAAGATGGATATCCCATCAGGGTTACTAAATAAAATTAAAAAACTTCCAGAACTATCCAAAATGACTGCATCATTTCCTAAAGCAGAATCAAGCGGACCAGTAACTGAGATTACATCAAGTGATGCGTCATTTGATGATTTACCAATTCTAAAATCATGGCCTGATGATGCAGGTCGATTCATAACACTAGGACTAGTTGCAACTAAACATCCAGAAACAGGAGTAAGAAATCTAGGAGTTTACAGAATGCAAATTGTTGATAAAACTCATGCACTAATGCACTGGCAAAAACACAAGAGAGGTGCACATCACAGCGAACTATCAAAAGAAAAAGGAGAGAAAATTCCTACTGCAATTATTATTGGTGGGGAGCCGGCTACAGTATTTTCATCAATTGCCCCAGTTCCAGAAGGGCTGGACAAGTATCTCTTTGCAGGGATTACAAGAAAAGAGGGAATCAAAACTGTAAAATGTAAAACAATTGATTTGGATGTTCCAGCAAATGCAGAGATTGTTTTAGAAGGATATGTAGATCCTGCAGACATTAGAGATGAGGGACCGTTTGGAGATCATACAGGATACTATACACCAGTTGAGCCATACCCAACATTTACACTGACAGGAATTATGCGAAGGAAAAATCCAATCTACGTTACAACAGTTGTTGGAAAACCAATTCTAGAGGATGCATATATCGGCAAAGTAATTGAGCGTTCATTTTTGCCACTGATTCAAATGTTCCATCCAGAAGTGATAGACTTTAGCATGCCACCTGCTGGATGGTTCCAAGGATTTGCAATTATATCAATAAAGAAAAGATATCCAGGACAGGCAAAAAAAGTCATGATGGGCCTTTGGGGAATGGGGCAGTTATCACTGACAAAAATGTTTGTAGTCGTAGATGAAGATATCAATGTTCATGATATCAATGATGTAATTTGGGCAATCACTACAAGGGCAGATGCTGCAAGAGATACTATAATTATCAATAACACTCCAACTGATACACTAGATCCAGCATCACCACTAGTTAACTTGGGATCCAAGATGGGAATTGATGCAACTCAAAAAACTAGAGAAGAAGGATATGAAAGAGAAATTCAACAACAAGTCAAAGTAGATAAGAAGACAAAAGATCTAGTAGATGCTAAATGGTCCAGTTATGGACTATGATACTGAAATAGGATTATAGAAATTATCTCGCTCTTCTACCTGATAGCCAATTTGGTGAATTGCATCAACAATTATTTTCTCAGTAAGTTCTGTTGAACGTGCACCAGTGCAAGAAACAACTTCTTCGCCAATGAGTGTGCCACCAAAGTCATCAGCACCATATTGTAGTGCTAGTTGAGCCATACCGACTCCGTTTGTTAGCCATGAGGATTGAATGTGAGGTATTAGCCCATCAAGAACTAGTCTAGATATTGCAATCATTTTCAATAGTTGAGTTCCACCAGTTCCATAATCAACAATTCCTTCTTCTTGCATCAAGGTATTGTTTGGCTCAAAGTTCCACGGAATAAATGCCATGAACCCTTTAGTCTTTTCTTGTAGTTTTACAATTTTAGAGAAATGCTCAACAATATCATTATTGTTTTCCACACTGCCATACATCATTGTCGCAGAACCTGGAATACCCAATGTGTGTGCTTCATCCATAATTCTAATCCAATCAGCACTAGAGATTTTTTTAGGACTAATAATTTCTTTAACTGAATCAGTTAAAATTTCAGCACCAGCTCCAGGGATTGATTGCAATCCTGCATCCTTTAATCTAGATAAGATTTCTTTTGTAGATGATTTTTCAACTCTAGAAATCATATCAATTTCAGATGTAGACAATCCATGAACTCCAACAGTTGGAAATTTTTCTCTAATCATCCTAAATGCATCTTCATAATATTCAATTTTCAAATTAGGATTATGGCCGCCCTGAATCAGAACTTGTCTAATCTTAAACATCTCACATGATGTTTTTACTCTAGTTTCAATTTCATCAAGAGTTAATGTGTAAGAATCCTCAGCGCCAGGGGATCTGTAAAATGCACAAAACTTGCAATCAGTGATACAGACATTGGTATAATTCAAAATAATATTATTTACAAAAGATGCTTTCTTGCCAAACTGTTTTCGGGTTAGATGGCCTGCAGCAAGACCCATCAAATGAATATCATCAGACTCCAATAATCTCAAAACATCTTCAGGACCAGGTCGCTGTCCATTAAGAGAATTTTCTAAAATGTCTTTGATATCACTTTTTTGTATCTGCTCAGTAGTTTGACTCAAGTAATCATAATCCCTTAGAATTTCTATTTAATTCTTGATAGAAATAAACAATGGAAAAAGAAATAAACAAAACGAGTGATTTGTGCACGATTTTTGAGAAATTTGAGTTCAAAGATTCACGTTATTTTTAAGTAGGGCACAAAAATCAGATCAAATCATGGTATCAGGAAATCAAATCAGACTTAATCGAATTCTCAGAAAGGGAAGAATGCTATGCATTCCGATGGATCATGGCATTTCTAACGGACCTATTGAAGGTCTTGAAGACCCAATATCAACAATTTACAAATGTGAAACACACGGACTCACAAGTGTAATAATTAACAAAGGAATTCTCAAAGCATTACCAAAACCAACCAAAATAGGAATTTTAGTTCATTTTTCAAGTAGCACATCATTATCATTAGCACCAAATCGCAAAATGTTAACTGGAACTGTAAAAGAGGCAGCAGCTATGGGAGCTGATGGAGTTTCATTGCACATTAACATCGGAGGCAAAGAAGAACCAGAGATGTTAGAGCAGCTCGGAATGACTGCAGATCAATGTCACAAATGGGGAATGCCACTTTTAGCAATGATGTATCCAAGAGGAGAAAATATCAAAAATCCACACGACCCTGAAGTTGTCGGACATGTTGCAAGAATCGGGGCAGAATGCGGTGCAGATATTGTAAAAACATTATACACAGGTGATGTCGACTCATTTGCAAAAATTGTAAAAAGCACACCAGTTCCAATTGTAATTGCTGGCGGACCAAAAGCTAAAACAGATTTAGATATTCTTCAAATGACTGAAGACGCAATGACTGCAGGAGCTAAAGGAGTTACATATGGTAGAAACATCTTTGCACATAAAACACCTGAAAAAATGGTAGAAGCATTAGCCGAAATAATTTTCAGAAAAGGAACCGCAAAGGAAGCAATGAAAAAAATTGAGTAAATCAAGAGAATTAATAATTTCACCTAAAGTGTCACAGACACAATTAGCTAAACTTCTTCCTCAATTAGAAGAGGAAGGAATCAAGATGGTGTATCTTGACCCAAAAAAACTAGGTAAGAAAAAGACTAAACTTCAAACAGTATTTCCATCTAGTTCTGCAAATTATGTAGTATTAGAAAAAGATGGTCCAAAACCAAAGGGCAAAAAAGTTGGAAGAAAATTCCAAATTCTATCAAACTCCGATATTGAAAATGTCCTCAACATAGCCAAGAAAGGATTAGACTTTGTAATTATCGAAGTAAAAGATTGGAAAATAATTCCACTAGAAAACATTATTGCAAAATTGCATAAAATTCACACCAAAATCTTTGCAATAGCTAGAACCCCTGAAGAAGTCAGGAAGATGTTTTCAATATTAGAAGTCGGAGTAGATGGCGTAATATTCAGCACATCATCAATTAGTGAAGTTCGTGAAGTCATGATATACTTGGGAACAAAAAGTTTTGAGATGAAGCCAGCAAAGATTACAGAAATCAAGGAGGTAGGAGACGGAGAACGCGTTTGTGTGGATACTGCATCTATGCTTCACAAAGGGGAAGGAATGTTAATTGGCAGTAGATCAAACTTTTTGTTTCTAGTTCATAATGAATCAGTAGGATCATCATTTACATCACCTAGACCATTTCGAGTAAACGCAGGTGCAGTTCATTGCTATACACTATCACCAGATGGAACAACAAGTTATCTCTCAGAAATTGAGACCGGTTCTGAAGTGTTAATTCTTAATTCAAAAGGTAAAGCAAGGAGAGCAACCGTAGGAAGATCAAAAATTGAACGAAGACCAATGTTGATGATCAAAGCTACTGTAGGAGGAGAAACAGGAGGAATTATTGCACAAGACGCAGAAACAATTCGCTTTGTAAAATCAAACGGACAACTAGTTTCAGTCACCCACCTAAAGAAAGGCGATACCGTCATGGTGCATTCAAAGGCTGCAATGGGCAGACATTTTGGAATGGAAGTCTCGGATGAATATATCTTAGAAAAATGATATACAAAACATGTGTCTCCATTGCAGAACAAACACCAGCAAAAACTAAAAAAATATTAAAAATTGCACTTTCAAAATCAGACTATGTTGAAGTCAGATTTGATTTTCTAAAATCAGACCAAATTCCAGAAACATTAGAGATGATAAAGAAGGATCTCAATAGAATAGTATGCACATTAAGACCAAAAAATGAAGGCGGAAAGTTTTCAGGAAATGAAAAAGAAAGAATCGCAATCATAAAATTAATTGCAGAATACAACCCATTCTTACTAGATATAGAATTCAACACATTGAAGAGAAATGCAACATTAACAAATTATTTACAATCAACAAAAACAAAACTACTTGTTTCATGGCATGATTTTAAAAAGACCCCACGTTCTACAGAACTAAAAAAGAAGATAACTCAGATGAGTAAATTTTCTTCAAATGTGAAAATAGTCAGCACTGCAAAATCAACTGATGATTCAACTAGAATGTTAGAATTGTACAGTAAAAAAGGAAAAAATAATCTCATCTCATTTGCAATGGGTGATTATGGTAGAATTTCAAGGATTTTGTGCCTATATTTGGGTAGTCCGTACACCTACGTCTCACTAGGAAAAGCAATAGCTCCAGGGCAATTCAGTGTAGATGAAGTGAAAAAAATTATTGATTTAAAAAAATAATAGTTGAGAGTTTAAATCAATCATAGTACTCAAGAAAATAAGATGAGTAAATCATTTGCTGTCATTGGAGATCCCATTGATCATTCATTATCACCAAATATTCATAGTGCAGCATTTAGAGAATTAGATTTAGATTCATCATACATTGCATATAGAATTCCAAAAGGAGAATTAGCTGAAGGTATTGAAGGATTAAAGAAGATAAAGATAGACGGCTTCAACATCACAATCCCACACAAAGTAGAGATGATGAAATATTTAGATAAAATTGATGAAACATGTAGTTTGATTGGTGCAGTTAATACAGTATCAAACAAAGATGGAGTTTTAAAAGGATACAATACAGACATGGACGGATTCCTAGAACCATTTAAGAAAAAAGAATTAAACATCAATGGAACCAAAGTTCTCTTGATTGGAGCCGGAGGAGCTGCTAGAGCAATAGTTGCAGGGTTTGCCAAAGAAAAAGCAAACAACATCACCATTGCAAATAGAACATTAGAAAAAGCAATCAGTCTTTCAGAATTTGCAAAAACAATCGGACTAGATGCAAATGCCGTAAAAATCGAAGACATTAAAGATTCAGCAAAGAATTACGACATTATTGTTAATGCAACATCAGTAGGTCTCAAAAACGAATCCAGTGTAATTGAATTGGATGGAATTAATGAAAAAACAATTGTATATGATATTGTATACATGCCAATGAACACAGATTTTATTAAAAAAGCAAAAGCACAAAAAGCAATTATAATTTACGGATATGAAATGCTTCTAGGTCAAGCAGTTAGGGCTTTTGAGATTTGGCAGGGTATAGAAGCACCTTATAATGCCATGAAAAAAGCATTGTTAGGGGGATTTTGATGGCAAAAGCAAAGGCTACAGTCCATGGGGCAGTTTCATTGGTAAATGCAATTGCAAACCACAAAGGAGCCACCTTAGGAATAGAGCTAAAAGTAGAGGCTACAATAGAGACCAGCCCAGGAAAGGGGATTTCAATACAATCGGAAAATAAGAGCCTGAGTTCACGCTTGATTAACAAAACAATTGAAAAAATTGTTTCAAAAAAAGACTTGGAGCAAAACAAGATCATAGTTACATTAGATTCAGAAATCCCAACAGGTTATGGATTAAAAAGTTCAAGTGCTATTTCTTCAGCCGTTGCCCTAGCATGTGCAAAAATATTCAAACCAAAATTTACTGATCAACAAATTTTACTTGCAGGAGTAGATGCATCAATTGAATCCAAAGTTAGCATTACCGGGGCATATGATGATGCATGTTCTTGTTATTATGGAGGATTTAACGTTACAGACAATGCAAAAAAGAAGAGAATACAATTTGAAAAAGGACCATCCAATTTAATTGCAGTAATATTTATTCCAAAAAATAGAAAAAGAGGAAATCTAAAAAAACTCAAGATTCTCTCATCGATTTTTGAAAATGCATGGGAGTTGGCTAGAAAAGCAAACTATTGGGATGCAATGATAATAAACGGATTAGCTACGGCATCAATATTAAATTCAGATTCTAAAATTATTACAGAATTAATTGAAAAAGGTGCATTAGGAGCATCAGTTTCTGGAAATGGACCATCGATTGCAGCAATTACAAAAAAAGAAAATGAAACGGCAATCAAAAAAGTATTCTCAACATTAGAAGGAAATGTAATCGTTTCAAAAATTAGCAACAAAAAGGCAGAAGTTCATGAAGTGTAAAATTCAAAAATCAAAAATAACAGGGCAAATAATTTGTCCTCCAAACAAAAGTTATACACACAGAGCAATTTTTCTGGCATCACTTGCTGGAAAAAACAGCACTGTAGAGAATGTTTTACTTTCAGCAGATACCAAAGCAACAATTGAAACATGTAAGAAATTTGGAGCAGAAATTGAGATTGTAAATTCATCAATAATTGTTAAAAATCCAATAAAAATAGGCACAAAAGTACCTGAAATTGATACTGAGAATTCAGGCACTACAATGAGAATTGCCTCAGGTATAGCAAGTCTGTATTCTGATGAAATCACCCTAACAGGAGATTCAAGTTTACAAAAAAGACCAATGCAACCGCTCTTAGATGCATTATCAAGTATAGGAGCACAGTGTAGTTCAACTGATGGAAAACCGCCAATCAAAATTAAAGGAAAAATAATTGGAGGAGAAGTAAAAATTCCAGGAAATTTCTCTAGTCAATTTATCTCATCATTATTAATTTGTGCACCGCTAACTGAAAAAGGAATTAATCTCACCATTGAAGGAAATTTAGTATCAAAGCCATATCTTGATGCTACAATTGCTACAATGCGAAAGTTTGGTGTAACAGTGCAAACACTAATCCCATACAAAAGGTACAACATATCTCCACAAATTTACAAAGAAACTACATTTACGGTTCCAATAGATTTTTCGAGTCTTGCACTACTTCTTTCTGCAACTGTTCTAAACGGAGAAGACATTACAATAAAGGGAAACATTGGAAATTTACCTCAAGGCGATGAAGTGTTCATAGACATTTTAGAACAATTAGGAGTTCAAATAATGATGGATGATGAACAAATCAAAATTAAATCCCCTGAAAAATTAAAGGGAGGGAAATTTGATTTGAGTAATTCACCAGATCTTCTTCCACCACTTGCAATTTTGGCACTATGTTCATCTGGACCAATTGAGATATTCAATGTAAAACACGCGAGATTAAAAGAGACAGATAGAATTGCAATCATTTCAAGAGAGTTGGTAAAACTTGGAATTAACATTCAAGAAAAAGAAGACGGTATGATTTTAGAAGTGTCAGAAAATATTTCGGGTGCAGATTTGATATCAGAAGAAGACCACAGATTATTCATGGCATTTTGTATTGCAGGAATGTATGTGGGTAATTGTACAGTTACAGATCCGGAATCAGTCAAAGTTTCATATCCAAATTTTGTAGAGGAGATGAATCGTATGGGTGCAAAAATCTTAGTTGATTGATACTATTTTTAGAAAAAAATTATTCAGGGAGGTAAAAGGCGCGACCCTGTATAGAGTGAAAAGCATTCTCCTCACCCACAACGCTTTCGCGTGATAACATGTCTTTTTCGCAGGGCCGCGCAAATTATTTGTTATAATTTACACGTTTTGCCATATATTGTATATGTTATTATTATATTTAAGAATATATTATAATTATTTCATGTTTTATCCAATAATAATATAATTTTTAAACAGGTGTAAAGGGTAACCAAAAAAGAATCAATTTCAGGATAAAATTTTCAGCAGATTCCAGAATGAGGAATTATAAACATCAATTAACTTTGATAGTATGTTGCCGGGAAGTTCTATTGGTCAGCGTCTTGTTTTAACAAGTTTTGGCGAAAGTCATGGGAAATCAATTGGGGCAGTTTTAGATGGATGTCCTGCAGGATTAGAAATTGATGAGAAAGATATTCAAAAAATGCTAGATCTTAGAAAGCCAGGTCAGAATTTAATTTCAACTCAAAGAAAAGAAGGGGACGTTGTTGAAATAATTTCAGGAGTTTTTAGAGGTCACACAACAGGAGCACCAATTACAATGGTAATTTGGAACAGTGATCAAAAATCAAAAGATTATGAAAATTTGAAAACAAAGCTAAGACCAGGTCATTCTGATTATCCTGCCATGACAAAATATAATCACTATAATGATCACAGAGGAGGAGGAAGATTTTCAGGAAGATTAACAGCTACCCATGTTATGGGCGGAGCTATTGCAAGGAAATTACTCAAAGTAACACTAGGTGTTGAAACAAACTCATTCACATCACAGATTGGAAAAATAAAGATGGAAAAAGAATTCAATAGTAAAATGATCAATTCAATTTATAAAAATGAAGTTAGATGTCCAGAGACTAAAACAGCAAAAACCATGAGGAAAAACATTCTAGATGCAAGAAAGAAAGGCGACTCACTTGGTGGAATAATTGAATCAGTTACAACTAATGTTCCAGTAGGACTAGGAGAACCAATTTTTAGTTCATTAGAATCAGATTTAAGCAAAGCAATTTTTTCTATTCCATCAGTGAAAGGAGTAGAATTTGGTTCAGGATTTCAAGGTTCAGAACTATATGGTTCTGAGAATAATGACTTGTATGTAATAAAGAAAGGAAAAATTGTTACTGAAACTAATAGATCCGGTGGAATCCTAGGAGGAATTTCAAATGGAATGCCAATTACAATGAGAATTGCTTTCAAGCCAGCATCATCTATTGCTCAAAAGCAGAAAACTGTGGATATCAAAACAAAAAAAGAAACTATTCTTCAAGTCAAAGGAAGACATGACCCATGTGTAGTACCTAGAGCCCCACCAGTAGTAGATTCACTTGTGGCATTAACAATAGCAGATCATGCACTCCTATCAGGGGCAATTAAACCAGTTCTCTAAGAAAATGTCAGACATCAACGATCTTCGAAACAAAATGGATGAAGTCACTCTAAAAATGATAGAGTTACTAAAAACTAGAACAGACATTGCAAAAGAGATTGGAGAAGTCAAAAAGAATATCGGGAAAGGGGTTACAGATGAGGTAAGAGAAGACAGTTTACGTGGAAAAGTAATTTCACTATGTAACAATATCGGATTAGATGAAACAATGGCAACAAAGTTTCTGAATTTTCTATTAAATGAATCAGTAAAAGTTCAATCTACAAATAAGCAAACACATCTTTCAATTTTCTTAAAAGCAAAATCACTTGAAGCACAAGGAAAGAAAATAATCCACATGGAAGTAGGAGAGCCAGACTTTTTACCTCCAAAAATAGTCAAAGACGCATTAGAAGAAGTATTTGACAAAGGCTTTCTAAAATATGGCCAAGCAAAAGGAATGCCAGTCTTCAGAGAAGCACTTGCAAAATATGTATCAAAAAAATTCAATGTAAATATTCAACAAGACAACATAATTGTAAGTCCAGGAGCAAGATTTTCAATTTTCACAGCAATAACTACTCTTTTGAATCCAGGAGATGAAATGATAGTAATTGAGCCTGCATGGCCTGCTTACAAAGATTGTGCCCTAAATGCAGGAATTAAAGTTAGAACCATCAATACAACTTTTGAAGACAAGTGGGAACCATCTGTAGAGCAGATCAAAAATACAATTAATTCAAATACAAAAATGATCATTCTAAATTATCCAAACAACCCAACAGGGAAAATTCTAAATGAAAAATTACAAGACGAGATTATTCAGTTGGCCAAGGAAAATAATCTATACATACTCAGTGACGAAATTTATTCACAATATGCAAAGACTAGCTGGAAAAGCATTCTAAGTTACAATTATAACAAAAGTATCGTAACGCAATCATTTTCAAAATCACATGCTATGACTGGGTTTAGAGTAGGATATGGTATTGCAGATTCAAAAATAATTGAAAAGATGGCAAAACTAGAAGCTTTATGTCTTACAAATGTCCCTGAAGCAATTCAATATGTAGCCATGAAAGCCCTTGAAGCAGACACATCCAACAATACTAATACAGTACAAACCAGACTAGATGTGTTGTCTAAAAAAGCAAGTGAGATGGGACTAGATTTCATAGTCCCTGATGGTGCAATGTACCTTTTTGCAAGAATCAATCAAGAAGGGTTTGATGGAGTCAATTTTGCCAATAGTGCCTTAGAGAAAGGTTTGGCAGTAGCTCCAGGCGAAGGATTTGGAAATTACAAGAACTTTATCAGATTGTCTGCATGCCAAGATGAAGAGGTTTTGGTTGAAGGAATGAATATACTTGGTAACATAATGAGGAGTAATAATTGAAAAAACTCACAGTAATAGGCGCAGGAGGTCAAATGGGACAATGGTTTGTAAAATATTTTGCAAGTGAAGGATTTGAAGTAACAGGATATGACTCTGAAAACAAAGTATCTGGAAAAGATGTTAAAATATCAGAATCACTAGTAGGTGGAATTTTAAAAGCAGATTATGTTGTTTTGTGTACACCTACGAGAAGAACACCGGAAATCATCAGACTAATTGCAAAAGAGATGAAAAGAGACACATATCTTATTGAAATATCATCTGAAAAATCTAAAGTAGTATCATCATTATCAAAAATGCCAGCAAAAATTAATCCAATTTGCATTCATCCAATGTTTGGTCCAGGTACAAAAACAATTAAAGGTCAAAATATTATTTCAGTTCCAATCAAAGATGCCAAAAAAGAATTAACGGTTGCAAAAACATTGTTCAATGGAGCAAACTTTGTTACAATAGATGCAGCAGAACATGACAAAAAAATAGCAGTAATTTTAGGATTAACACATTTAATGAATTTAGTTTTTGCAAACATCATTTCAAAAGATGAAAAGATGAATCTCACAGAAAAAATGTCAGGTACAACTTTCAGAGTTCAAAAAACATT
This sequence comes from Candidatus Nitrosopumilus sp. bin_7KS, assembly GCF_054095835.1. Classification (NCBI taxonomy): domain Archaea; kingdom Thermoproteati; phylum Nitrososphaerota; class Nitrososphaeria; order Nitrosopumilales; family Nitrosopumilaceae; genus Nitrosopumilus; species Candidatus Nitrosopumilus sp. bin_7KS. The sequence continues at coordinate 339,077 of NZ_JBSWSO010000006.1, forward strand.
AGCAGAAAGTATCATGACAGAATCTCCAGAACTAATTGAGACCATCATTGCAAACCCAGAGATACGAAGAGTAGCAGAAGAACTTTGGAAAGACATTGGTAAATTACTAACAGCTGTTCAAGAATCAAAAACAGAAGAAGTGATAGATTACATCAAAGAATGTCAAGAAAGACTTGCCAAACATACGGATGTTAGTGAATCCTACAAAAGAATGACAAAAATGGTAAAAGCAGTCGAAAAATAGTCGACATGCGTTCTACAAAGATCGTTACATCATTCATTAAAGATAATGAAAAATTACTAATTCTCAAGCGAAGTGATAAAGTAAAATCAATGAAAGGATTATGGGCAGGAATTAGTGGAATTATTGAAAATAATGAAGAGCCTCTTTCAAGAGCAAAAATTGAAATTTTTGAGGAAGCGGGAATCACAGAAGACAAAATTACATTAATCAAAGCAAGTGAAAAAATGAAAATTCATTCACCCCAGTACAAAAATCACGAATGGGAAATATTCCCATTTTTGTTTGAATCAAGCAACCCCACAATCAAACTAAACTGGGAGAACTCAGAATTCAAATGGATTAACATTGAAGAATTAGAAAATTATGAAACAGTGCCAAGCCTTCAGAAAGTATTATTCAACTTGTTGTAAATTTTCATTTTCTTTTTCGTATTTTTTCTGTTGTGGCAACATCATGTAGACACACGCACCACCACACATAGTACAAGGAACATTATTGCCAGGATGCTGACCGGTTCTACTATGAATTTTTGCAGCCTCTTCAGGATCAATAGATAATGCTAGTTGTTTCTCCCAATCCAGTGTACGTCGTGCTTCAGTCATCTCCATATCCCATTTGATAACTTTGTCACGAATCTTTACAAGGTCTCCAGCATGAGCTGCGATTCTATATGCAATTAATCCAGCCTTCACATCATCAGCATTTGGTAATGCTAAATGTTCAGAAGGAGTAAGATAACATAAAAGATCTACACCTTCACTTGCAGAAACTGCTGCACCAATTGCACTGGCAATATGATCATGTCCAGATGCAATGTCAGTTACTAATGGACCTAGAACATAATATGGAACATCACCAATTAGAGATTTTGCAAGTCTAACATTTGCAGCAACCTCATTTAATGGAACGTGTCCTGGTCCTTCAACCATCACTTGAATATCTTGTTCATGTGCACGTTTAGTTAATCTAGAGATGTTAATCATCTCTTGAACTTGTAATTCATCATGAGAATCTAAAATCGAGCCTGGTCGCAATGCATCTCCAAGGCTAAATGTAACATCATACTTTTTGGCTATTTCCATCATGTAATCATAATGAGTGATGTATGGATTTTCTTTATCATGTTTTAACATCCAAGCAGCAGTAATTGTACCACCTTTACTTACAACTCCACCATATCGTTGAACTTTGAGAATTCTTTTTGCAATGTCTTTTGTAATTCCACAGTGAACTGTAGTATAGTCAACTCCGTCTTTTGCATTATTTTCAAATGCCTTGATGTAATCATCTTCAGTTAAATTCAAAGGATTCTTGTGGACTTCGACTCCATAATTGTAAGCTTCGTAAATTGGAACAGTTCCAAAAGTAATTGGTGCAGCATCCATCAGTGTTCGACGTATTTTTTTAACATCGCCACCATCACTGAGATCCATGATAGTGTCTGCATGATATTTTATTGCAACTTTAGCTTTTTCTACTTCTTCCTCAAGATTTACATTTAATGTAGATGTTCCAATGTTAACATTAACTTTAGTTTTCAAACCCTTACCAATTCCGACATTATGAATTTTTTGAGGTCTCACATTATTGCTTGGAATAATTATCGAGCCCTTTGCAATTTTAGGAATTAACCATTCAAGTGAAACGTCCTCATCTTTTGCAACTTGTTTCATTTCATCAGTTGCCACTCCACGTCTTGCAGAAGTCATTTGGGTTGCCATAACGTATACAATGTTTTTACCTGATTTAAACAATCGTGAAAATCATGAAATGTTCTGATCGCATCAAAACTCTTTGGCACTATATTAAGAAAAATGATCGACCTTTTATGCCAGAAAGTGCAATTAGAGGATGTGAGAGCAATTAGAGAATGCAGACATTGTGGGAGAGAATTCTACAGTATGAAAGATGAATTCTGTTCTTTTGATTGTGTAACTCAAACATCATAACCATTACACCAGTTTTAATTCATTTTCTAAAACTTGTTTTTCTAACTTTATTTTAGAAATTCTATCCACAATAGGCACGATAATACGTTTAGAATCAGGAGAATCTGCAAAGTTTTGTTTTATTTCATAGAGGCGTTGAGATAACTCAATTTCAGCATAAACTAGTGAAATGTAGTTTCGTAGTTTTTTATTTTCAAATTTTAGAGAATTTAATTCAGAGACATCCATTATCTTGGTGGACTCCAGCTCTCCTCCATAGTATCATCCATATTTTTTGAAATAAGATATTGCTTGCCACATTTGAAACATTGCCAGAGAAATTTATCATCCTTTATTGTTTGGTACTGCATTGGTAAGAGACAAGTAGTACACTGTAGTGTGTCAGGAGTAGCATCATCCACCATAGGGATTTTTGTCATCAAAGAAAGATAGGCATTCAAGTATAAAATAGATATTACAAAAACTTACGTTAAATGGAAATACAGATTAGTACTTTAAACTAAGAAAATATAATGAATCTACTTTCTATCGGGGGATCAGACCCATCATCAGGAGCTGGAATTCAAAGTGATGTAAAGTCATTTTCAGAATTTGGAGCATATGGATTAACAGTAATCACTGCTATTACAGGTCAAAATACATCAAGTTTTGGAATGATTGAACCAGTATCAAAAAAAATATTAGAAAATCAACTCGAATCAGTGTTAAATGATTTTAAAATTGACGGAATAAAAATTGGAATGGTGTTTAATTCTGAAATAATTAAAACATTATACCAGCAATTAAAAAAATTAAAAATTCCAATAGTTGTAGATCCAGTTATCAAATCTACAACAGGTGGAGCACTAATACAAAATAAAGCAATTAAAGATTTTCAAAAATACATAATTCCACTTGCGACAGTAATCACCCCAAATAGATTTGAGGCTGAAATATTATCAAAATTAAAGATAAATTCAAAAAACACAGTAGAGAAAATTGCAAAAAATATCCAAAAAATGGGAGCAAAGAATGTGATAATCACCGGAATTGAAGGGAAAAATAACCAAATAGTAGATTTTGTCCTAGAGAAAAATACAAAATATCTAATTTCAGGTGACAAAATTAGCAGTACAAACCATGGAAGTGGGTGTAATTATTCAGCCGCAATTATTTATGCAATAGCAAATAAGAAAACAATTCGTGAATCAATAAAATTTGCAAAAGAATTTGCATATAATTCAATTAAAAATGCAAAAAAAGTTGGGATTGGAATAAAGATTACAGATATTCAAAACAATGACAAGATAAATTCAGAATTATCCCAATCAATTAATGAATTTGTAAAAATTAAAAATATTTACAAAAATATTCCTGAATGTCAAACAAATTTTGTATATTCAAAATCAAAACCTAAATCTACAAAAGACATCTTAGGGTTATCAGGAAGGATTGTTAAAGCAGGAAATGAAGTCATAGTTGCAGGAAATCTGACATATGGAGGCTCAAAACATGTTGCCACCGCATTACTTGCAGTAAATAAAAAATTTCCAAAAATTTATTCTGCAATAAATTTAAAATATGAAAAATCAATAATTTCTAAAATTAAAAAAACAAAGTTATCAGTTTCCAGTTATGACAGAATTAAAGAGCCCAATGATGTAAAAATTAAAGGATCATCAGTAGAATGGGGAATTAAAAATGCAATAAAAAATTTGAAATCCCCTCCAGACATTATTTTTCACAAGGGAGATTTTGGAAAAGAGCCAATGATAATAATTTTTGGAGATAACCCCAAAAGCATTTTAAAAAAATTATCAAAAATTACAGGATAAAATTCCAGTCTAAAAACATCCTCGAACATAAATAGTCATATTTCAAATAATATTTGTGAAGACAGTAATTTTAGCAGGAGGTCTAGGTACCAGACTACTTCCATTGACAAAGAAAACTCCAAAACCAATGTTACTATTAGGTAAAAAACCAATTTTAGAGCACCTCATAGATTGGAATAAAAAAAACGGAGTAAAATCAATTGTTTTGTGTGTAAGTCATCTTCGAGAAACAATTGAGGATTATTTTGGAGACGGAGAGAAATTTGGAGTAAACATAGAATATGCAATTTCAAATAAACCACTTGCTACTGCAGGTCAACTAAAAACTGCAGAGGAATTCATTGATGATACTTTTGTTTGTATGTACGGAGATTCAATATTTGATTTTAGTCTTAGAAATATGATCAAACAGCACAAAACAAAAAAAGCATTTGTTACAATGAGTCTAAATGAATACAAAACTAATTTAGAATATGGTGTAATTGATGTATCAAAAACAGGCAAAGTACTAAGTTGGAAAGAAAAACCAGAGATAAAGGCCAATGTAAACATGGGTTGCTATGTAATGGAACCTAAAGTACTCAATCTAATTCCAAAGAACAAACCATATGGAATGGATGACGTGATAAAAAAGGCCATGACTAATAAAAAATTAGTCAGCAGTTTCATTACAAAAAACGGATTTACAGATATAGGAAATAAAGCATCATATGAAAAAGCCGCTAAAGAACATACTCAAAAACGAGGAAAGAAATGAGCGATGCAATAATTAGAGAATTAAAAGAAGATGACCTTTGGAATGGATTCCTAACATCACTTGATTCTTTAAAACAAGCAAGCGGCATTGAGAAATCTAAAGCAAAAGAAATTTTTGATAAAATTAATGCCAATCCAGATCACATCATAGCAGTTGCAGAATTAGATGGAAAAATAGTTGGATCTACAACACTCCTCATAGAATCAAAATTCATCCATAATGGAGGATTGGTTGGACATATTGAAGACGTAGTGGTGAACAAAGAACATCAAGGTAAAAAAATTGGTGAAAAAATCATGAAATATCTTATCAATATATCAAAAAATCGAGGCTGTTACAAGACAATTTTAGATTGTACAGAGGATGTAAAACCATTTTATGAAAAACTAGGTTTCAAACAAGTAGGCAATGAATTAAGATTAGATAATATTTAGAAAAATTCTTTTTTTGGACGTCGCTTTTTTTCTTTTGTCAAATAAGCACCAACAGCAATCACAGGAATAGACAATACCATAAACAGTATAGGAGAATATTTTACAACATCTGTGATATAGACGGGATCAATTTTTTCAACAAGAGAATAAGAGACAAACATTCCTATCAGCATGACCACTCCACCTGCAACTATCAGCCCACCAATAGGTTTTGAACCATATTGTCTTGTCATGATGTATGGAACTGCAGCTAGTATTCCAGCAGGTGCAGCGCCAATGGAAATGAATTGGAATATTTTTGGATCAGCATCAAAAGTTATTGAAAACGCAATAGATTCTGGAACGTCGGTCATAAAATTGTAAACAGAAATCATTTCACCAGCAAACATTGCAAATAATCCAAGACTTGTCACTGCAAGCCATTTTTCAATTGCCATAATTCTAACAGATTCTAGTTGATAAATAAACCATTCAAAAAATCATACAATGCCAACTAAGTTGGCTAATTCTTTCCTGCAAGCAGCTCCAAGTTTTTCTGCTGCTTGTTCAGGAGAGACATCATTTAAGAAAATACCATATCCACGTTCTAATCCAGACCAAGATTTTGTAATTGGATAAATTTCAATATGCCAATGAATTTGTCGACTATTTTTCTTTTCAGGAGAAAGATGGAATACCAAATTGTATGATACGTTCTTTACGGTTTTTGTCAATCCCCCAAGAGTGGCTCTTAAAATTAATGATAAATCGTTAATTTCTTTTTGAGTTATTTTTGAAAAACTAGTAGTGTGTTTTTTTGGAGAAATCCAGAATTCATAAGGATATGAAGGAGCCCACGGGCAATATGCAATAAATCCTTCAGTCTGAAGAACCTGTCTTGGACCACTGATTTCTTCATTTATTGTCTGACACATTGGACAAACGCCTTTTTCATTCAAAATTTTATGAGATGCTTCAGCTTCAGTCTCAATTACAGGAGGAATAGTTGAGAACGTTAAAAGATTAAGATGAGGATGAGGATTTGAATTGCCTCCTAATTCACCATGGTCACCGTAAATTGAAACATAAGTTACACCTTTTTGCGTGTAAAGCCATCGTAATCTATCTTGAACTACAACTAGCACATTGGACCATTGTTCAGGATCTATTGTTGCAAATGTATCTTTGACGTTTGGCGATGCAACTACAATGTAATGATAACCATATGCAGGTTCACTGTAAAATGGCTTGTCACTGTAAGAATTTTCTGTTTCAATTGAGACGATAGGGTTTTTGCTTTCAAAAACTCGTATAGCCCAATTTTTAACATAATCATCATCATTATCTTGAAGACGTTGTAACATACCATCTTTTGCCACAAGAGACAAAACGGATGGATTTGTCATAGCTTCGTTACCTGGAGCAAATGGAGATTTTTTAGGATCAATTATTTTATCATCTTTTTTTGAGACAATCATAAAACGCTCAGAAACATAGTCTTTGCGCATATCCCCCATAATGGTTAGTTGAAGTAAAATGTATGTTAAAACGTTTACTAAGATCTATTCAAAACAATTTTAAAAATAATTTTCCAATTTTATTTTAAAAAATTAAGAGAATCCTATTTTCATCAAATGATTTCAATGAAAAAATTTAGTTAAAAATTTCATGAACAGTTGTTTTGTTTTGATCGCAAAATTTGTTGCAAGATTTAAAACAGAGCATCGGATTTCGAATAAACAGGGACTATTTTGGATAATTCTGATATTCATATGATCTATGTTCTTTTAGATGGAGTAGGAGATCTTCCACATCCTGATTTAGATGGAAAAACACCATTAGAGGCTGCAAATACTCCAACATTAGACAAAATTGCCAGCAATGGCACCATTGGAGAAGTAATTTCAGTAGGAAAAGGAATTGCTCCAGAATCAGACATTGCAGTATTCAACATGCTAGGATACAAATTCAAACATGCAGATTATGCAGGTAGAGGAGTAATTGAAGCAATAGGTATAGGTATTGATTTCAAAGATGGCGACTTGGCCCTTAGAGGAAATTATTCTACATTAAATGATGAGGGAGTAATTATCGATAGAAGGGCAGGAAGACATATTGAAAAAGAAGATGCAGATGGAATTGCAAAAGAGATTGAAGAAAAGATCAAACTATCATCTCCAGATGTTTCAATAGTAGTGGCCCCAACAATAGGACACAGAGTTACAGTAAGAATTAGAAAAGAGTCTCAAAAATTATCTTCAAGAATTACCAATACGGATCCAGCATATAGCAATATTGGAGGCATGGGAGTTGCAAAAGCTGTAGGGGACTTTCTTAAAATTGAAAAATGTTTACCATTAGAGGATACTGAAGAATCAAAATTTACTGCAAATTTAGTAAATGAATTTTCAGACAAATCAATTGAAATTATGAAGAATAGTCAAATTAACAAAAAAAGACAAGAAGAAAATAAAAAACAACTTAGTTGTATTTTGTTAAGAGATGCAGGAAACAAATATCCAGATGTCATTCCAATTAATGAAAAGTATGAAATGAATTTTTCATGCATAGTAGATATGCCAGTAGAGCTTGGAATTTCAGAGGTTCTAAAAATGAAAGCCTTTGAAGCTGGAGGTCTAACAGATTATGAAGAAAAAGCTAGAGTCGCTGCAAAGGCCATGGAGACTCAAAATTCAATTTATGTACACCTCAAAGGACCAGATGAATTCGGTCATGACGGAGATGCAATTGGAAAAATGAAAAATATTGAAGAGATTGATCAAAGATTCTTCAAAACACTAGTAGAAAATATTGATTCTAGTAAAGTTGCAATTATAATTTCTGCAGACCACTCAACTCCATGTATTAACAAAGGACACAGTGATGACCCAGTTCCAATTCTAGTTTCAGGAGATTTTATCAAAAATGATGGAACCACTAGAATGACTGAAGAGCAGGCAAAAAAAGGAAGTATAGGATTACTTCAAGGGGCAGAGGTTGTTTCAAAAGCCTTAGAATTAATTAAATCTCAAATCTAGTTAGTTTTTTTGCTTGCTGCATTTCAATTGCTTTTTTTCTAATTCTATCAACATCTATTGAATAATACATAGATGGGGAAGTGCCCAATTTCTCCAAGGCTCTTTTCAACATTCCAATACCTATGCTTTCTTCATTTTCTTGTTCATGTGCAAATGCAACTGCAACTAGAATAATACCTTGAACAAGTTCTTTTTCTCGCCCATAGCACTGATTCCAAACTCCTTCAAATGCTTCATGGCATTCCCAAAAACGTTCATTGTTAAAATAAAATATCCCATCTTCAATTCCTTTGTCTTTGTCTATGTGCTCTTCAACAACATGCCTTACATTATCAAGTTCTCCAATTGGAGACAATCTTTCTACAAGAGGATCTAGATTTACTTTTTCTGAAGCTACATCAAATTCAATAAATTTAGAGGCAACTCTAGCAAGTCTAACTGAAACATCCATGTCAGATACAAGATCTCGAGCCCTATGTGCTAGTTCTCTACAATTCTGAGGCAAATATTTCTCATTTTTAAAATGCAGTAAATAACGTTCCACGATATAGTACTGAGGGATTTTCTTAAATTTCTTCTGTAATTTCAATCAAGGTTTATATGAAATATCCAGAGATTTTTGATACATGTCCATAATTGAGACAATTACAGACGTCAACAACTCCTTCTTATCTAGAAGAGAGTTAACTTGTAATTTTGCAGGCTTGGGAGGCAAACTCAAAAGTCTAGAAGCTGTAGATATGATTACAAAAGAGTTCAAGTTAGATGGCAAAGTCGTCATCCCAATGAGATTAAGAACTCAAGTCGGTAAGTCCCTCATTACAGGAACATTCTATGTTTATGATGATGAAGGATTGGCAAAAAAACACATCAATCCAACAATCTTTTCAAGACTAGAAAGAACTAAAGCAAAACTTGCAGAAGCTGACGCAGCTGCAAAAGAAGCTGAAGTAGCAGATGCACCAGCAGAAGAAGCTAAAAAAGAGGAGAAAACTGAATAATGCCTGTAGAGAAAAAAGGCAAGAAAGGTTCCAGTCCTAGCATTGCATCATATTACAAAGTAGAAGGAGACAAAGCATCAAGAACCAGAAAAATATGTTCTAGATGTGGTAAAGGAACTTTCATGGCCCAACATAAAGATAGAAACACTTGTGGAAAATGTGGTTTGACAGAATTTAAACAATAAAAAAATTATTTCAAAATTAATTATAAAATATTTTAGTAGATTCGTTTTTTGTGAATTTTAGAACTTTTTTCTTCCAATAACTCCATTTTTGAAATAAATGCAGGATCAAGTTTTATTTTTGAAAGAGATTCAGCAGATAGTTTGACTGTATTTGTATCCAAAGAAATGTTAGTCTTTGGGAGATTTTTTTCAGCCCAGAATTTCATCACCTTATCTTCAAGCTTAAAATCACGGAATCCTGCAGGGAATTTTTTTGTAATATGATTTAGCAAAGTACGATCTTTGAAGACAGCACGGGGTTCAAACAATCTAGTTTCATCACTGTAAACATTTTCAAATAAATTTCCAGAAACTTCATCAGATAGCAATTCCATTTTAGAGATTTTTCTCATCAAATCCAAGAAATGTAAAAATTCATGAGCCAAAATTGCATGAATTGTTCCCTTTAGACCATAGGCAATCAAGGGGGCAGAAATTTGTATAACGACTTGGAATTTTTCTTCAAACATTACTGGAATAGTTCTTGCAAACAAGATTCCAAATTCGTATGAATTAGGATTGGGGGATGAAATGACAAGAGTGGGTTCAACATATGCAATAGGATATGCAATTCCAGATGCTTTTTCAATTCGATTTATCCCTTCAATTACTAGCGGAAATCTCTTCATGGTTAAATCAAAGACATCATCAGGAATAATTCCCTTAGTATGTGCATCTTTGAAACGTACTAGCGGATCCAATAGTACACCTCGACAATTTTGAATGTAAAAAGGTTGGTTAGATCAGGAACGTGGTTTGCCTGCTTTCTTTTTTTTACGAGTTTCAGCCCTTTGATCAGCATGTCTCATGTGTTTATTTTTTTTTCTCATTGGCATGATGATTTACGATATTTAGTGCTAGTTAATTGTTATCATTGCATTTCAATCTCAAGGAAATCAAATTCTCTACATTCGCATGGAGTATCAACAATAGTTGGAATTCCAGGTACAATGTCATCTCCAGTAACAAATCGTTTGATTGGAAGGCCCCCTTCAGCCTTGATAATTAGAGTGAACAGATTCTTTGAATTTTTTTTAGATTTTACATTGAAAATTTTCTTCTCTGATCGTTTTCCAGATTTTTCATAAACCATCACAGGACTTAATGTGAGATCTTTTAATTTCTTTAACATATTTGAATCAATTTCAGATTCAGTAGTAATTTTTACACTGATAATAGAATTGAACTTAAGTGGTTTTTTTGGAGATTCGTAGACTGGTTTTAAATTAATAATTTTAATTGGACCAACTGTAACATCAGAGAATTTTGCCTTTTGCTTGTGGGGATTTTGAATTTTTACAAAAAATGGTCTACCAGAGCCCAAAACAAGACTAGATTTATCCTCACCACCAATCCACGTAAATTTTGTAGTTGTACCACCAAATTTTTGAAAAAGGGATTTAGATATTGCGCCCTCCACACTACCATATTCTGAAATACCATGGAAATCACAAACTCTACATCCTTTTCCAGAACAATTATCACAGGACTTTTGTTTTTGAGAAAAACCTCGCTCAGTCTTTACATATCGTCCAGAAAAAGTGATAGATTTTGAACGCAAATCACACAATTCTTCTTTGAAATTAATAGTAAAAGTAACATCAGGATCAAAAGGATCAAATGTTTTTTTTGTTCCTTTAGAATATAATTTTCCCACCTCTTTTGTAATGTCAGTCTTGATGCTATCAATTCCCCGTAGTTTGTACTGAGATCTAATGAAATCATCCCTATCAACAATTGAGGGTTTTACGATAACTCCAATTCCAAATGTTTTAAAAGAATATCCAGCAGATTTGTCAAGCATTAGTTTTAAAAAATGATCTAAATTATCAAATAGATTTTTACACACATAACATTTTTCGACAGAATTTTGATTTAATTTTTTACCAAGAAGTTTATTTGATGAAAGATGTAATTTTTTTGAAAATAATCTACCTAAACAATTATCACATAATGTATATTTTTTAGTAATTTTATTTGCAATAGGAATAATTTTCTGATAATTAGACATATTTTAAAATTGGAATAAAGATTATCCCAATCCTAATTTTCTAAGAGTACCTTGCATTTGACGACCTTTGGATGCTTTCATCATGTTCTTAGAATTTTTGTAATTTTTAATTAATTCTTTAACTTCTCCTTCAGGCCATCCTGAACCACGAGAAATTCTTTTGATTCTAGATGAGTTTAGTAACCCTTCAGGATCTGCTTTTTCTTCTTTGGTCATACTTTGAATTATGAATCTCCATTTTGTAACTCGGCCTTCCATTTGATCTACTTGATCTCCCTTTACCATTCCAGAAAGTCCTGGCATGCTATCAAGAATTCCTTGTAATGAACCCATTTTGCTGACTTCTTCTAACTGTGAAAGAAAGTCTTCCATGTTCATTTTTCCACTAGAGATTCTTTTCATTCTTACATCATCACCCTCATTTTCTAATCGTTTTGCTAAATCCAAAACAGCTTGGATATCACCCATGCCAAGTAGTCGTCCAACAAATCTAGTAGGTGAGAATTTTTCTAAATCATCAATTCTCTCCCCAGTACCAATGTACATTATTTGTGCACCAGTAGCTGCTGATGCTGCAAGAGCACCGCCACCTTTTGCAGAACTATCCAGTTTAGTAATAATGACACCTCCCACAGGGATGGTTTTATGAAATGCTTCAGCTTGATTGAAACATTGTTGTCCTATTGTTCCATCAATCACTAGTAAAGCTAAATCAGGATCTGCAACTTTGTTTATCCTTTCCATTTCCTCTAAAAGATCTTGTTCTTCTTTATGACGACCAGCAGTATCAATTAGAATTACATCTAATGCTTGTCCTGCAAAATGTTTTAGTCCATTTTTAACAATATTTGGAGAATCTTTGTTATTTTCTTCACCATATACTTCAACATTTGATTTTTCACACATAGTTTTGAGTTGAACCAAAGCTCCAGGTCTGTACGTATCAGCACCCACAACCCCAACTTTGTATCCTTGGTGTGTTAGAAATTTGGCAAGTTTTGATGCGACAGTAGTTTTACCACTGCCTTGAATTCCGAGTAAAATAATCTTATTTTGTCTATCAGGTTTAAACTCAAATTCAGATTCATTACCCAGTAATTTTGAGAGTTCATCATATAGGATCTTTACAATATGATCTTTTCGAGAGAGTCCAGGAGGAGGAGTCTCATTAAGTGCACGCTCCTCAAGGTGCTTTGTAATTTCTAAAACAAGACGTACATTGACATCAGATTGTAATAATGCCCTTTGAACATCCTTTGATAATTCTTTGATTAATTCCTCATCTATACCTGAAGATTTTACAATTTTTTTGATTGCATCCCCTAAACTAGCCTTAAGACCATCAAGCATGGAAATTCAACCCCGCATCCACTATTTCAAACCTTCCTCTATATCCATCCCATATTTTTTCAGACTGATTAATTTTGATCGAGTTTGTAAAAAGAGGACAATTAATTACAAATGTTTCAGCCTCACCCCCTTCAAAATTTAAATTAAAACCAAATTTTTCAGACAAATGTTTCAATGAGGCAATGTCAGATTTTGAAATTATTTTTCCCAACCAAGAATCATCCAATCCATCTGAGGATACAGTGGTCATAATAAAATCAAATTCTAAATCAATTAATTCATTCATATATTTTTCTGGATCAGCATCCCACAAAGGAGCAATAACTTTTAGATTTAATTTCAAACAAATATTTTCAAATTTATCTTTTTGAAATTTACTTTGTATTCCACCGTGAACTAATCCCTCGATTTGGAATCGGTCTTTTGCATTTTGCAATAAATTCTCAATAAGGATTAATTCATTATCAGTTTCATCAGAATTGGATGCAATAGTTAATTGGGGAATATCCATAACTTCGGATTGTAATTTTGTCCATTTCATATTTGGATGATGTAACAAATGACTTTCATCAGATTTTGGAAATACACTCAACAGACATTTTACTTCATGTCCTTGTTTTTGTGCCAGATAGATGGCATATGTGCTATCTTTTCCTCCTGAAAAAAGAGAAGCTAATTTCATTATCTAAAAAATATTTAATTCAATAAATTTTTTATGTTAATTGAAAAAGATGCTTCAATACTCATAATCGTCATCACGAAATCAGACGGCTTTTCCGATAATCATCAGCATCATCAATCGTTCTTAACACGCATTATTTTAGTTCTATCCATTACAACCCAGTATTCTACATTTTGACCATTTACCAACTTACCTTTTACTTCATCATCAATCAAAGATATGTCAATAGTCTCAAAGGATTCTGAATCCATAACTTGAATGGTATCACCATTAATTGAGATAATTTGACCAATTTTTTTGTTAATTAGTGGGATGTGAATTTGCATACTGACTGGTCCGACATGAGGTCTTTTTTGACCATCAAAAACACCTTGGCCAACAATTCTTGCTTTTGCTGCTCCGTGTTTACCTGGCTTTGAAGTATCATACTCTACAATTCTACATGGCTCCCCACTAGGTTGATCTGAGTGTGGCAATAGAATGTATGATCCAATTTTCAAAGAACCAAGGTCAGAAGGTTTACTCATGAAAAACAGTTTTTGGTCGAATATTTAACTTTTCTACTTTAGTTTTTCAAGAATTGAAAGACTCATCAAATTAGTCATTGTCATTCCTTTTCGATTAATATCTCGTCTAGTTTGATCACAGTATTTCTTTACACTTTGATGACTTTTTTCGCTTGCAACTTCAATTACAACAATATTTTCAGAGTATGGAAACGTGAATTTTGAACTGTTTAAGCAAAATGTATTCATGTTTCCTAGTCCGGCTATCTCAATTTTGTCTCTTTTCAGTAAGAGGTTTGCAATTTCTTGTAAATCATCCCCCTCATCCCCATATTCTAAATAATATACAGAGATGAAATTTGTATCACCTTGAACTTCTCTTTCAAAGAGACCATCTTTGATGTTAAAGACAAATGATGTTTTCTCTTGATTATGAGATGCAAGATCTTTTGAGATTAGTCCACTATCTTTGAATTTAGCTAAAATGTAATGGTTGGTAGAATTAGAAAAGTAAGGTTTACTTTCACTAGAAAATGTTCCTGTAACAAAGTACATTTCTTCAATATTTTTTGATTTTGTCCAAATCTCTTTTAGATTAATAGAATCATGGTTATGCAAATACGGAGCACAAACATATCCAGGATGAGAGAGTTCTAGTCTGGACATACTTACATGCAAAACTTTTCAGGGTATTTATGCATATACAGATCTTGACGATCAGATTTGTGCTTCATCTACGATAGTTTTTTAATAGTAGAGATCTTCAAATTTTTTGTCCCGTGGTAGCTCAGCCTGGTAGAGCTCCTGGCTGTAGTTGTTGGCTTTAGATGGCTAAACGAAACACAGCCCATCAGGCATACAGAAACCGGGTTGTCGATGGTTCAATTCCGTCCCGCGGGACCACAGTTTTTTAAAAACGATTTAAAAATAATAAAAAGATAGACTAGTTTAAGAAAACAAGATGAAATCTTAAATTAAAAAATTTGTTGCCTATGCTGATTTTTTGACTTGTTGTGCTGCTGGGCCTTTTTGACCTTCGCCTACTACAAACTCGACTTTATCGCCTTCGTTGATGAATCCGTCAACATCTGATTTGTGAACAAACAGATCGTCTCCACCTTCTCTTTCAATAAAACCAAAGCCTTTTGTTCGGTTGAACCATTTTACAGTTCCTGTTTCTGACATTACTTGGAAATAAAATATTCACTATATTAACTAAAGCATTAAAACGAAATAAAGTTACACGTGAAAATTAGAAATCTTTTGCAATGTGCTTGTTATCTTTGAGCCATTCAACTTGAGGAATTGTAAATCTCCAAACAATATCACCACGTTCATCCTCTTTGAAATCCCATGGAGCAATAATTACAATATCATTATCTCTAATCCAGACTCTTCTCTTTAGTTTGCCACGAATTCTTCCACGACGAGTAATATTATCATCGCATTTTATCATGACATTTTCTCCGCCCATCATTTTTAAAACACGTCCAAAAAGTTCACCCTCTTCAGGTAATCGAATTTCTTTTAGTGCACTCTCATTTTTTACTTGGCGCTTACCCATATTACTTATTTCCATTATGAGCATATAACTGGTAGGGTTATCTGATGAGAAAAATTAGCAGAAATTAAGCATAAGAGATTATTATCAAGTATGATAAAAAAATACATGGAATTTAGATGCATTGATGAGTGCTCTCAATGCTGCATTGAAAGAGAGTATTATCCAAGTAAAAAATTCGGCAAAATAGGAGTATTGATTTTACCAGAAGAGAAAGAAAGAATTGAAAATCTTGCAATTAAAAATAATTTAGAAATTAAGATCTTACCAAGAATTGGAATGTCTGAAAATAAAAATACATTTCCAACAAAAATTTTAGCATATCAATTAATGGGTGCTGAGAAAAACGGGAATACATGTCCATTTTTAGATAGAGATAGTGGAGACAAATCACCACATGGAGGGTTACCATGTAAGATATACAATGAAAGACCTCTTGCATGTACTGCATATCCTTTGATTGAAACAGAGCCAATCACACTTGATCAAAAATGTAAATTTTGCAAAGAGCATGGAAATGCAGATGGAAATCTAAATGCAGAAACTGAAGCGCTTTTAAAAATTAAAGAGAGGATGACTTCAGATGCTCAAGTCATCTGGAGATATGCTACAAACGTTGGAGAGATAGAGGACCAAAGCATATTGGAATCAGGTTGGATTTTAGAAGAGTGAATTTCCCAAGTATAGGAATTAGCACAAATTCAGCCAAAAATTCAAAAGGCATTACATATTTGAAACAATATGAGTGAAGATGCATGGTCAAATTTAGACAAGGTTGATCAAAAAATTATTGAGATTCTTAACAATAATGCAAGGACCCCATCAAAAGAAATTGCATCTGAATTAAAAAAATCAGGTGATGATGTTTCAGATAGAACAATTAGAAAAAGAATAGAACGTTTAGAAAAAAGCGGCATCATCAAAGGATACAAAGCAGTTCTAACAGACGTATCAGGAATTAATCAATACCAAGCAGTGTTAATGAAATTAAAGCCATCCAAATCACTTGAAGCAGTAAAAGACTCAATCAAAGATTTCATTTTAAAAATGGATAATTATCTACTCATATCAAACATGGAAGGGGAATGGAACATGCTTGTACTATTACAAATAAATTCAGAAAAAACAAACACATCTCAAAAAATTGTAGAGAAATTTTCAGATGAGTTAATTGATTATAGAATAAATGAGATTGACATCAAAGATGTAAACATTCTGAACATGTCATTGTTGTTATTGTAGTAATGAATATTCAGATTCTGCAATATCCATAGCTTTTTTAACTTCATCAAGAGTGAAGGGTTTTTGAATAAATGCAGAAACACCAGAACTAATAGTTTTGTTAACACGAGTAGTTGTTTTCTCATCAGCAGTAATTACTACAATTTGTAAGTCGATTTTTTCATTTAATAATTTTGTAGCAACAACATCGCCTTCTAAATCAGGCAATCCCATGTCAAGTAAAACTACAGGGGTCTTATTTTCAGAAAATAGTTTTTTGCAACCCTTTACTCCGTCTTTTCCATTTTCAAAAATATGAATTTCAGAATAGCCCAATTTTTCTGCATATGTTTTTAGTTTCATTGCAATTGATTTACTGTCATCAATGATTACAATTGGTCTAGTAATAGAGATCGGTGTTTGAAACATTAATTTTGCTTTTTGATATGCAACTTTAGCTTTCTCAAACTCACCTAAACTTAGAAGACATTTTGATGCACACAGTAAAGCACCTTTAACATTTGTAGAATCTTTTGCTTTGGAATATTTTAAAAATAAATCACTTGCCTGTTTAATTTCATTTTCAGAATTCTTCCCTTGTCTATTTCTGCATTCACTTGCTAACATAAATAACAAGGCAGACTTTAGAAGGTCTGATTTTTTTATTAATTCAGCTTGGTTTAGAAAAAGATTATGAGCAGTAATGAATTGTTTATTTTTAAGATGAGTTAATGCAATCTCGCAACTTGTTTTAGTATCCAATAGTAACACTCAATTTTTTTCTGTTATAAAATTTTGTAGCAGCCTAATGAACTATGGATTTATCACAGCACGCCCAATAATCTTTCGGGCTTTGAGATCTTCAAGAGCAGTGTTTGCCTCATCTAAAGAATATCTTTTTGAAATTACTGGATTAATTGTACCTTTTCGTGCAAGATCAAGCAGTTCCACCATATCAGTGTAATTTCCAGTGTATGCACCTTGAATGATAATAGATTTTAGAGGAATGGTTACAAGGGATAATTCAATAGAGCCGCCAAATAATCCAACAAGAACCAGATTACCACGTTTTCTAAGAATTGCAAAGTCTAATTTTGCAGTTGGAGGGGCATTAACAAAATCAACAACGCTGTCTGCACCTTTATCATTACAGATAGACATTATTTTTTTAGCTGTTTCAGGATCTTTGGAATTTACTGTGAAATGAGCACCCATCTCTTTTGCTGTTTCTAATTTTTTATCATCCAAGTCAACACAAATAATTTTAGCATCAGTGATTGCCGATGCAATTTGTACACCCATCAATCCCAAGCCACCAGCGCCAACAATTACAATGAACTCAGGTGAATTTTGGTTTGCTTTTTTGATGGCAGTGTAAGCAGTAAGTCCAGAACATGCAAGTGAAGTAGCAGCATCAGGATCAACACCATCAAGTTTTGCCAAATATTTTGAATCAGGAATTAACGCATAATCAGAATAACCTCCATCTTGGAAAACACCCATAGATCTTGGGGTATCACAAAGATTTTCATTCCCTACTTTACAAGCAGGGCATTCACCACATCCAATCCATGGAAAAACTAAAACTTGATCTCCTATTGAAATTCCAGAAACAGAATCTCCAATCTCCTCAACAGATCCCACAATTTCATGGCCAGGCGTTACAGGGTATTTTACTCCTCTATCGGTGACTTTCATAAATTGGCCATCACCTAGATCGTATCCACCTTCCCACAAATGTAAATCACTATGACATACACCAACTGATTTTACTTTAACTAGAACTTGTGTACCTTGAGGTTTTGGGGTATCACTTTCAGAGACTGCAAGAGGCTCATTTGGGCCCAAGATCCGAGCAGATTTCATAGTTCACTTTTCCACACTAACAATATAAGAGTTGACTGGATGTGAGAAAAAAGTAGAGCCCTTAGATATTATTGAATAGTCAAAGATAAAGTATGTGAGCGAATCACAAACACCCAACAGCATTTCTCAGGAACCAGTAAACATTCTCTTTAGCCCATCATCAGTTGTTAAAAAAGACGTTTGGGAAATTGACTTAATTCAAATTTTGAATTTATTAATAAAAATTCTTGAAAAAACAGGAAAGAAAGATCTCAAAGTTGCAGGAATGGCCGCTTTATCATCATCATTAATTTACAGAATGAAAGTAGAAAGTATTTTTGCATTACAAAAAGCAGCAATGGAGAAAAAACCAATGCATCAAAGAACGGATGTAGATATCGAATTAATAGATATTCCATATAGACATGAATCCACATATCCAGTATCACTAGATGATTTGTTAGGATTATTACAAAATCTCATAGGTACAATTGCAAATCCACAATCCAGACGAAACAGGCATTTAGAAATTGAACCAATTGAAGCACCAGACTTTCAAGAATTTTTCATATCACTTGAAAGCATCATTGGAAAATACGAAGATCTAATTATGAAAAAAATAGCTGCTGCAGGATTTGGATTATTACAAGACATCATCGCAGACCTTGATCAAGTAGACTCTATCAGATGTTTCTTTGCAGCATTATTTTTGGCAAGGGACCAAAAAGTAGACTTGGAACAAGCAGAAGATGACATCAAAATTATCGTCATGAAAGATGAATTGACAAATTAATCAAAGGTGAAAAAATGGTAAAAGTTGAGAATTTAGATGAGGCTACAGCAAGAATAGAATCAGCACTATATTCTGCAGGTAGGCCACTTAGAATTGAAGACATTGTACGAGCTTCAGGCACAGAATCTAGAACAAAAACACTTGGCCTACTTGAGAGCATTATGAAAAAGACAAAGTCAGCTTTCAAGGCATTAGAAATTGTAATACTTCCAGATGGATCATATGTGATGCAATTAAAACCAGAATACAGTTCAACTGTCAAAAGATATGCATCAAAACCAGTGTTACCAAATGCAACACTCAAAACATTATCATACATTGCATACATGCAACCCATCTCATCAAAACAACTTGTTGAAACAAGAGGATCTGGAGTATATGCACATCTCAAAGAATTACGACAACTAGACTACATCTCTAGTCAAAACGTAGGACGAATGAAAATTTTTTCAACAACGGACAAATTCCAAAAATACTTTGGAATTCAAGGAGATGTAGAAGATCTAAAACAAAGACTATTCTCCAAAGTAAGAAAAACTGCCAGTAGACAATCAACTCCAACACCACCTGTCGCATCAGAAGTTAACTGAAAATTTTAACTCAAGGCTAATTTTTTGCGTTTTGTATAAATTAGAGTAATTTAGAGAACATTCGTGAGAAAATCCGTAGAGAATTTAGCAACCAGTAAAATTACTGGTGGTAGAAGAGTTCCACTTAGAATTAGAAGAAAATATGAAACTGATAGATATCCAAATGAGCCAATCAATGGAGCTCAAGTTACAGTAACTAGAAGAGTTAGAGGAAATAATCTAAAGACAGCTTTGAAATCAATTGACTTTGTAAATTTAGCAACAGGTGAAGCTAAAGTAAAGAAAACAAAAATCATCAAAGTATTAGAAAATGCTACAAACAATGATTATCAAAGACGCGGCATCATTACAAAAGGTGCAATTCTTGAAACAGCAGAAGGCAAATGCAGAGTTGTTTCAAAACCAGGAAAAAACGGAATCGTTAACGCAATTTTAGTAAAGGAGTAAACATGAAAGATTACGAGCACGTCGTAATCTGGTTGGATTATTTCAACAAGAATTTAAAAAAATCTAAAGGTAGAAGAGTTGGTTTAGAAAAATGTGTTTTTGATCCTTCATTAAAAGAATTGATGGATGCAACAAAGGCCGGAGGATTTGAAATTACAGAATCAGATGACAAGGTAAGATTTCCTAAAAGACCATTTGTAAGGTCAGGATATGTCATCATACCAAAAGGATCCTCCAAGACAAAAATACTAAACAAAATTTCAGAAAAGTTAGTGGCAAAAAGATCAAAGCAATCCAAATAAAATGAATTCTAGCTCTTAGCTAAAGTAAAGTTGACAGAAGTCTATGATAAGACTACGATCATTAGTAATTCTAATTGCAGGAGGTAGGCGAAATAATGCACCTAGCCGGTAGTGGCAGGGTAATCATTCAACTATCAACAGAATTAGTTGAAGGACAGATACTCTGTGACAAAACGGGAACTAGAGTTGCAAAAGTAAACGAACTGATAGGTCCAGTAAAAAGGCCGTATGCATCAGCAACGCCATTAACAAATAATATCAAAAAATACATCGGCAAACAAGTTTACGTTGATCAAGAATCACCTGCTAATAAACCAAAAAGATTTAGGAGAAAAAAATAATGAACATACTAGAAAAACAAAACTGTCCTGAATGTAAATCTACATTAGTAGATGACATGCAGAATGGCGAAATAATCTGCTCTGGTTGCGGCGTAGTAGTCGATGATCAGATTGCAGACTTTGGTCCAGAAACAATAAGCTCAAACTTCGAAGACAAGATGAAGCTAGCAAGAGCAACAGGACAAACAACCTATTCCCAACATGATTTGGGAATAACTACTGAGATATCAATTAGTTCAAAAGACTATAGTGGAAAAACAATCAACCACGGTGTCGCAAATCAAATGAACAATCTCAGAAAGTGGCAACAAAGAGTACGAGTTTCCTCACCAAAAGAAAGAAGATTAGCAAATGTTTTAACAAAAATGGGTGAAACATGTGAAAGTCTAAATCTTTCAAAGAATGTTTTGGAAACCTCATCTATGATATACAGAAACTTGGATGGACATGTGGATGTAAAGGGAAAATCAGTAGTAAGCATTACAGCAGCTACGATTTACATGGCATGCAAACAATGTGAAGTAGTAAGATCATTAGAAGAAATTTGCCGAGGAATTTGTCCAGCAAAAGATGTTAAATCAAAAACAAAACTTGCAGCTAGATACTATCGAACCATGGTAATGGAAATGGGACATCTACACGCCCCAGTTGTAACCATGGACAAATACATCTCAAAGATAGCAAATATGACACAGACTGAGGTAAGAGTTGAAAGACTAGCCTTAGAAATTGCTGAGAAAACTAAAGACAGCAGCATCGCTGACGGAAAGGCACCAAATGGTATAGCCGCAGCATATCTGTATGTAGCATCAGTTCTACTTGGTCAAAATGTCCTACAAAGAGACGTTTCAAGTATTGCAGGAGTTACAGAGGTCACTATCAGAAATAGATGTAAAGAGATTCTAACATGCTATAAGCTCAAAATTACTTTGAGACCATCTCTGGCCAACTAATTACACCCCCCTTTTTCATTTTATTATTTATCATCACGGTTAGGATTAGCTAAATTTCGTCGGTATTATATAGAGAATCAAAACAAATCGAAACATGGCAGTACTAGAAATCAAAGATCTTCACGTATCTAGAGAAGGTAAAGAGATTCTAAAAGGGGTCAATTTGAAAACAGGCCCAGGCGAAGTACATGCCATTATGGGACCAAACGGTTCAGGAAAGAGTACACTAGCATACACATTACTTGCACACCCAAAATACGAAGTTACAAAAGGAGATATTTTGTTAAATGGTGAAAGCATCTTAGATTTATCAGCAGATGAGAGAGCAAAGAAAGGATTATTCTTAGGATTTCAATATCCAACTGAAGTTTCAGGTGTAGGATTTTCTCACTTTCTAAGAACAGCATACAACTCTCTAAGTAAAGCAATGGAGGGAGATAACAGAGAAGTATTCATCACAGTTAGAGAATTTCAAAAATATCTTAAAGAAAATTTAGAAAAAGTTGGATTAAAAGAAGAATTCCTATCAAGATATCTCAATGAAGGATTTTCTGGCGGAGAAAAGAAACGTGCCGAAGTATTACAAATGGCAGTATTGAAACCAAAAATTTCAATTTTAGATGAACCAGATTCAGGATTAGATATTGATGCCGTACAAGCAGTTGCACAAGCAATCAGCAAAGTTGCAGACAAAGATGCAACAATTATCATCATTACTCACTATGCCAGAATTTTAAAATTCTTAGACAAATTAGACTTTGTTCACGTATTTGCCAGAGGTCAAGTATTGAAAACAGGTGATGCATCACTTGCAGACAAACTTGAAGCAGAAGGATACGAATGGGCTTTAGAACAATCAGCCTAATCAATTTTAACTAAAGAATATTCTAAAAAATTATTGATATACAAAGTACATGTTGAATTCTCTAAAGATGTTTTAGAAATAATTAATGATGAAATTACAATTGGAATAAAATCAAAGCCGATTAAAGGAGAGGCAAACAAAGAAATCATTAAGAAAATTGCAAAACATTTCAAAATATCTACGGCACTTGTACAAATAAAGTCAGGACATAAAACATCTGAAAAAATTATAGAAATTTCACAGTAGAGAATCTAGTTTTTGTTTAAATAGGGTTTCAAAATTGAGATTGATATGTCAGAAGAAGATAATCAATATTATTTTAATTTCTCATTTTTCAAAGTGGATCCTAAATGGAGATGGATGGCAGACCTTGCAAAAGAAGAGTCTGCAAAAGAGGTGGAAAATGTAATGAATAATTCAGGGATTATGTATAGAACATATTCTAATTTAGGATTAAGAGATGATGCTGATTTTCTATTCTGGTTTGCAGCAAAAACAGTTGAAGAAATTCAAATAGTCATTGAAAAAATTTACAAAACTGTATTTGGAAAATACATTGTTCCATCAAGGACATATTTGTCATGCACAAGACCTTCTCTATACGTACAAGAACAAAAAGTGCACGGATTTCTTACAGGAAATGATCCAAAAAAGCACGTCGTAGTTTACCCATTTACAAAAACAAGAGAATGGTATCTACTTCCTAAAGAAAAGCGTCAAGAAATTATGGATGAACATATCGAAGTAAGTAGAAAATACCCACAGATTGTCCTCAACACCACATACTCTTTTGGAATACATGATGAAGATTTCATGTTAGCATTTGAAGTAGATGATATCAGAGATTTTCAAGACTTGATCATGGATTTGCGAGAAACTCAAGTCTCAACATATGTAAAAAATGACATTCCAATGATCGTATGTGTTAAAAAAGACCTAGTCCCACTGATTTCCAGTTTAGGATAATCCATCAAATAATTTTAAAATCATAGGTGCAAATCTTGGATAAACATAAATGATGAAATTTCAGATCAGAAGACAGTTTTGAAATACAATAAACTAGGGAAAACAGATATCAAAATCTCAGAGATAGGATTTGGAGCATGGGCAATTGCTCTTGATTGGTGGGGCAAAAAGATTGAAGAAGACGAAGCAAAAAGAATGCTCAAAAAAGCTTATGATGTCGGAATTAATTTCTTTGAAACAGGGGATTTGTATGGTAAAGGATTAAGTGAGAAATTAATCGGTGAGGTCTTCAAAGACATGAGGGACGAAGTTGTTATTTCAACAAAATATGGTTATGATTTTAGAGATGTCGAACAAATTGGACACAAAGAACTTCCACAAAAATTTGATGAAGATTATACTAGAATGGCACTAAGGAATAGTTTAGAGAGATTACAAACAGATCATCTTGACATGTATGGAGTGCATAATCCAAAGCTCAAAGATGTAAGAGATGATTCAATATACAATTTACTTGATAGTTTTATCGAAGACGGTTCAATCAAAACATATCAAATTGCTCTAGGTCCAGCAATTGGATGGACACAGGAAGGATTGGAAGCAATGGATAAACCAAATATCAGTGCAGTTCAAACAGTTTACAATATTTTAGAGCAGACACCAGGGAATGAATTAATGAAAAAAGCTGAAGAGAAAGATGTAGGGATATTAGTTAGAGTTCCAGAAGCATCAGGAATTTTAACAGGGAAAGTTAATGCAGATACAAAATTTGATGACAATGATCATAGATCAGTTAGAAAAAGAGAATGGCTCAAAGCATCATTAGAAAAAGTTGAACAATTCAAACCAATTGCGGACAGAAATGGTCTAACCATTACAGAATTTGCAATGAAACACATGATGACTAAGAAAGGATTTGCAACAGTACTTCCAACAATGATCAGTGAAGAAGAGATTGTAAATTATGCCCAAATGTCAGATGGCAAATACATCTCAGACTCCGACATGAAAGAAGTTGAAGAGTTGTACAATTCTTGGCCTCCATACGAATTAAAAGCAACACCGCAAGCAAGTTAATTTGTAAATGGATACCCCCATAGATTCAGAAAAGACCATTGAAATTATTGAAAGAATGAAACTAGCCAAAATTGGCAAATACAAAAAATGGGAATCTATGATTAAAAAGATAAAAA
This sequence comes from Candidatus Nitrosopumilus sp. bin_7KS, assembly GCF_054095835.1. Lineage (NCBI taxonomy): Archaea > Thermoproteati > Nitrososphaerota > Nitrososphaeria > Nitrosopumilales > Nitrosopumilaceae > Nitrosopumilus > Candidatus Nitrosopumilus sp. bin_7KS. The sequence continues at coordinate 364,143 of NZ_JBSWSO010000006.1, forward strand.
ATGAGCAGAAATTAAATCCTGAAGAATTAGAATATTACTCCAACATTACAAGAATCTACAAAAATTCAAACATCACAACTAGAAGTAAACTATACCACACTAAATTATCAGAGTTAGATGAAAAACCACCATGTAAAGAATGTGGAGATGATTCAACCTACTATTGCAACATGAATGATCAATACTTTTGTACAATTCATGTCGTAGGACACGATAAAAATGAGATCTAAGATGCTGAAAGTGTTTCTTCTAAATTAAAGGAATTCTCTACAAAATATTCAACACGTGTTTTTTTGAATTCACGAGAGCTGAAAAGAATATTGTACTCATCTACATTGATTTGTCCTTGAATTGTTTTTGCCACCTCATATGCCTCATCATGAGTTTTGCAATGAATCATGGAAAAAACATTGTAAGGCCAATCAGCATATGTAGGTCTCTCATAACAATGACTTACCTGTGGGAATGAGCCTAATGTTTCTCCAACTTGTTTAATTCTATCTTCAGGAACTTTCCATACAATCATACCATTTGCAGTAAACCCAACTTGTCTATGTCTCAAGATTGCAGCAAATCTTCGCATGACTCCAATATTTTCATAGTGTTTCATTTTTTCAAATAATTCGTTTTCAGTCATCCCAAGATTTTTTGCTGCAAGGATAAATGGCTCATCAATAATATCCATGTCTTTTTGTAATTCACGGATAAAATCTTTATCTTCTTCAGTTGGATTAAACTCTATATTTTTAACTTCTTTTTTCTCTTCACTAGGTGCAATTTCATGTTTCTTGTCATCTACCATGTCAAGTTTAACACCAATTTTGAATAATTGTAATGTAGGAAGCATCCTTACTTTTTTAATTCCTTTAAGGACATTGAATTTTTCAAGCTCTGCTTTCAAATCAGCACCTGGAGGAACAGCCAATGTAAACCATAGATTAAACTCGTGATCTCGTTCATAATTGTGACTTACACCAGGATGACGATTGATTTGGCTTGCAACATAATCTAATTTGTCAGATTCAATCTCCATGGCAACTAGAGAACTAGTATATCCTAGTTTTCGGGTATCGAAAATTGCACTTAGTTGTCTTAGAACACCAATTTCTTTTAGTTCTTTTAGACGAGACTTGATATCTTCAGGAGTAGTATTGAATTTTTTAGCAATAGCATCAAAAGGCCTTGTTACTAGAGGAAATGTCCATTGGATTTCATTTAGAAGTTCTTTATCAGATTCATCCATAGAAGTCATAAGTCAGTAACCTGACCATTCAATTAAAAATGTAGCTGGTATTTCACGCTCTGAAATTTAATACATAAATAGAAACTGGGGTGCCTTTGATCGATGATAGTTAATCTGAATCTCCAAAACAAAATAATCGTCATTATAGGAGGAGGAAATGAGGCACAGAAAAGAATCAATTCACTACTCAAAGAAGAATGCGAGATTACAATAATTGCAGATTCAATAAATTCACAAATAACCAAACTAACCAAAACTAAAAAAATCAAAGTCATAAAACAAAAAGTAGTAGATACAAAATTTATTTCAAAATTAAAACCAAATTTGATCATTACAACTACAAATGATAGAAAGATAAATCAGAAAATCATCAACGCTGCAAAAAAGAAAGGAATCACAGTATACAGTTCAGACAATCCAGAAGATAGTGACTTTTCTAATCCAGCAATCATTGATTTTGAAAATATGATACAGATTGCAATTTTTACAGGAGGGCAAAGTCCAGTCATGTCAAAGAAGATCAAGGAAAAATCAGAAAAAGCGCTCAAAAAAATAATTACAAAAGAAGACGTTGCACAGATTAAAATTCAGAAAATGGCAAGGAAATTAGCAAAGGAAGTAATGGATACCCAAGAACAAAGACGAGAATGCCTACGTAGCATCATGAGGGATAATGAGATTGATCAGTTAATTAAAGACGGTCAGATGAAAAAAGCTGAAAAGAAAGTCAGTACAATATTGAGGAATTGGAAATGAAACAAAATATCATCAATGCACGTGTTACTTTTCGTAACTCACCAATTCACATTCTTGAACAATTTACAATTAAGGATATGAAGAATGCGTATGAGCAATTCAAAAAAGATTCAGGGTTGGACGAATGTGTAATTATTCAAACATGTAACAGAATAGAGATATTTGGAAAATCTGAAACATATGATTTAGAAAAGATAAAGAAGACATGGGCCACAATTACAGGACTTCAGGGAGAGGTATTTGATGAAAATATAGAATTTGTAGAAAATCATGATGCGTTACACCATTTATTGAAACTAACATCAGGATTAGATTCGATGGTCTTGGGAGAAGACCAAATTCTAGGTCAAATAAAAAATTCAATTACATCAGCCAGAGAAGAAAAAGCATCAGGTCAGCACCTCAATACACTATTTGATAAAGCAATTCGAATAGGAACCAGAATTAGAAATTCAAGTGGAATTGGTGCAGGAGGTATTTCAGTTGGATCTATGGCAGTAAAATTAGCTGAAGAAAACATTGATGAATTAAAAACAAAAAAAGTTTTACTAATTGGAACTGGAGAAGTTTCAACTCTAGTTGCAAAATCATTACAAAGACGTGGCTATGCCTTTGATGTTACAAGTAGAACAATTGGAAGATCAAAAACATTTTGTGAAACAATGGGAGGTAGTGCAATCAAGTTCGAATCAGTACTCTCAGGGTTTGATAATTATGATGTAATATTTGTAGCAACAACTGCACCATATTTTCTTGTTACAAATGAAAAAATTACAGAAGCTATGAAAAACAAAAAGAATGGAATGATGATTTTAGATTTATCAAACCCTAGAACTGTAGATGAAAAAGTTGCAACTATTGGAGGTGTAAAACTTATGAATTTAGATCAAATTGCAGAAATGGTAGAGAAAAACATGAATGCCAGATTAAACAAGGTGAAAAGCGTTGAAAATATAATTAGTGAGGAAGTATCTGTATTAGAAGCCTCAATGAAAAGACTAGATGCAGAACCACTTGTAATAGATGTATTCAAGAATATTGAAAATATTCGAGAAAAAGAATTGCAAAAAGCTCTTCAAATGCTAAATGAAACAGATGAGAAAAAAATCAAGATTATCGAAGCACTAACAAAAGCCGTTGTTGAAAGTATCGTGTCTACCCCAATGAACAATATCAGAAAAGCATCAGAACAAGGCAATCCAGATGTGGTAGAATTAGCAGGCAAGCTGTTTAACTATAAAAAACAGAATGAGGCAGACTAGGATTATATTTTACCTAAAGAGAATTTCATCATGTCATTTCCAACTAGACGGCTCCGTCGACTAAGAACATCAGAGAAGATGAGGAATCTAGTTCAAGAGACAATACTTTCTCCAAATGATTTCATTTGTCCAGTATTTGTTCAAGAAGGTTTGAAGGAAAAGATCAAAGTTGAATCAATGTCAGAGATTGAAAGACTACCATTAAGCGATGTAAATGAAGAAGTTGCAACCATTATAGATTTAGGAATTCCAGCAATCATGCTATTTGGAATACCATCTGAAAAAAATGAAGCCGGAAGTTCAGCATTTGATGATAATGGAATAGTTCAAAAGGCAATTTCTCAAATTAGAGAAAAATTTGGAGATAAAATAGTAATCATGGCAGATGTTTGTCTATGTCAATTTACATCCACAGGTCACTGTGGAATTATTCAAGGGGATAAAATTGATAATGATACAAGTCTAGATACGCTTGCAAAAATTGCAGTCAGTCAAGCAAAAGCCGGAGTAGATACAGTATCACCATCAGCGATGATGGATGGTCAAGTTTCAGCAATACGAAAAGCATTGGATGCTGCAGGGTTTACAGACGTATCAATCATGTCACACTCTGCAAAACACCGTTCAAACTTTTACTCTCCATTTAGAGATGCAGCAGAATGTGCTCCAAAGTTTGGAGACAGGAAAACATACCAAGTTCCATATACAAATGCTAGAGAGGCAATGATGGAAGTAGAAACAGACATTGAAGAAGGAGTAGATATAGTTATGATCAAACCAGCTTTGGCATATTTGGATTTAATTGCAGAGACTAGACGAAAATACAACGTTCCAGTTTCAGCGTATAGTGTTTCTGGAGAATATGCATTGGTAAAAGCAGCTTCGCAGTTAGGATATGTAAATGAGAAAGATATCACATTGGAAATTTTACATTCAATTAAGAGAGCAGGAGCAGATATGATAGTAACATATTTTGCAAAATCAGCTTCTAGATTCCTTCAAGAATCATGAGAAACGACGAGCGTTTTGAAATTCAAAGAGCCTTTGACTTACTGCCACATGTAGTTGGCGCCAGTTGGACTGCGGTCTGGTTTAGAATGAATGGCATCAAAAAACCAACCAGGGAAGAATTTAGAGAGAAAACTTTGGAATATTTACAACTAGTTGAGCCTGTCTTCACATCTTATCCAAATAGTAAAGAATTTGAAGAAATTGTAAAGTATATCGAATTTAGAAAAAACGAGGAATACACCAAAATAAAATCAGGAGAGAACAAAGAAATCGAAACTCGTTATGACAGATATGTCGATTATGGTTAAAGTTCCTGACTCTGTAACAGATTTTCTGTGTAAAATATTACCAAAGTAATAGCATTGAAAATATGGCTAAAATAGAATAAAATTAGTTACTAAGAAACTCTCAGATGAACTCCAACACAACTAAAGTGAGTTCTATCTCTAATTTCAGAATCTTGAACTCCTGAAAATTGGTATACGAAAACAGTATCTTGCAGATATGTTCCATAGCTAGTAATCTCACAACTGTTAAACTCCCAAGTCTGAATTGTAGATCCTGTTCCATCTAGTACCTCAACATCTACATCAAATTCGTTTAGAAGATCTCCTTTATCCATCCAATCCCCAATAAATTTATAGAATTGTTTTTTGTCTGTACTTGGCAATGATTCTAGAAAGAATTTTGGATTGACATCTCGAAATTCATACATTCTTCCACGTGGATCATCTCCTGTACCAACTTGAGATGTTGCAATTTCAAATTTCTCAAAATATGAAACAGAGATTGGTGCAACAATATCTGAAATCGTTACTTTAAATGATTGAGCGCGTTCTTCTTCAGTTAATGAAGTTTGAGCAGCTGTTACTTCAGTAATTGGAATAGGGATTTGGATTATTCCATTACTTATTAGATATTCTAGGGATGTAATGTAATCGGCTTCGCTGATTGAACCTTCAGACCACCACTTTGCATTATTTTTAATCCATTGAGGAATTTCAGAGTCTGTAGCAGATACAGAGATTATTCCTATTGACAGAATTAATGGAATTAGTGCAAAAAGAATTAATTTCACAAATAATTGAAATTTAAAATTTCATTTAAATGATCATAGAATTTCAAGGCTAAAAGAGAAATTTGTAAATATAATTGATGAACTTCCCAGTAGATTTGAAAATAGGAAAATAAAATTGGAGATTTATCTAGTTTCTACTAAGATAATTCATGTGACTAGGATCATTTTTCACTGCTTCCCGTACACGTCTATCAATAGCTGCAATATGGGAATATCTACAATTTTGAGAGCAAAAAACAGTAGATTTGCCTTCAAAAGATTTACAACAATACAAACAAGATAGTTTCATTGCAAACATGTCCCATCTTTGTAACTTCTTTGTTTAGTATGATTCTTAATGTAAGATGCATTGTCTGAAACACATTTTCCATTAACTAACACATAGCCTTTGGGGCAAGCCCCCTTACTCCCAACTAATGAACCAAACTGTTCAACTGCAATTCCAAATTCTTCAATCTTCTTTCGGACATCTGATACACCTCTAAATGATTTAATTATACTTGTAGCATTTTGTTCTAATTTTTTATTTTGGAGAAAACGTGCATTACCCATAACTGTGTCTGCTGATTGAATTAAATTGCAAATTTCTTTCGGGTCTTTGGGATTTTTAGATAATTTTTGCAAACTTCCAAGAATGGCTTGTGAAAGTGAATCGCATTCAGATTGAAATGTTTTAGAATATTTTTCTTCAAGTGCCATCTAGTCCACCGATTCCTGCATGCGTCTAAGAAATTCTTTTTGTCTAGCTTGATGCCTTTGATGTATTTCCTCAAAAGTTGGATACTCATAAATTTTAGACATTAAGACATCTCCACATTATTTTCAATTCCTAGGCATTGGATGCTTGGTTGTGGATCACATTTTTTATGAAAAAAATAATTATCATAGAAAACATCACCTGATGTTAACTCAAATAAGACATTACAACAACGACATATTTTTTTGGTCATATCTCACAGACAACCTCACTTTGTTTACTACCACCGTACAATGAAATAATTCCATCAACATCACATTCAGAAATGAGGGGTATTGAGGTAGTAATGGTAGGATACATCAAATCTTCAGGGGCAGTAGAATGTGCCAATCCAACTGCGTGCCCAAATTCATGTCTCATTATGGTAGATAGTTGACTTTTTGATAATTGATCTACACCGTAAATAGTAATATGTGATTTTAGAATTCGATTCTCTTCTAATAATGCAGTTGTAAATCCAGTTACGCCATTAGGGCTCCTCTTAGTAGTTAATGTGATTATAATGTCCCCTGATGTTTTGGATTTATCTGGAGAGAGAATTTCAAAAACAGATGGTATTGGGTGGATTGTTTCATCTGTAATGCTTTTTAGTGCACCACTCCATCCGAGATAGTTTATGGATGAAGTGCCTTTAGGACCTTTTTGCAATAGTGAATTATCGATATTAATTTTTTCTTCAGAGAAAATGGCATTTTTTAATTCTAGATAATACTCTTCACTGATCAAATCAGAACCAATGATACTGACATACAAAGGTCGGTTAGATGGAATATCCCAATAACTCCAAGTATCTATTGTGTCTCCCCTTAGATTTTGGACAAGATAACCACCTGTAAGGACATCGCCATTCGTTGCATCAATGGAATTACTTGAAAATATCACCAGCAACAACACAGGAATAACAATGCCCATGCTAAGAAATGCAACAGGTTTGTGTTTTTTTGGTATTTTGATACTTTTTTGATTTTTAACTTGTAGATTTGATTCATAGTATGTTTGGCAACTTAATTTGATTTTTTCAAGAACTTCATTAGTCATTCTAAGTTCATCTTCTAAAACACATGACTTTTCTTGTAAAAGATACTCAATTTTTTTATCTAATTCAAAGATAGTGTAGCTATCTATTAGGCTCATACCATAACATAGTATGATTATAAGTTAACTGGAATGATCATAATGTGATCGTTTGTAAACGTGTAACTATTTTATATTACATAAGCACGCCTAATAATCTCAAATCATGAGATGATAATAGAGAAAATTGACACGGTATAAATCCTAGAACAGCACTATGTGTGTGTGGATATCATTTTACACGAGTTATTTGTTTGAAAAAAACATCCGTAGTATCCATTCGAATTAATGATGATGAAAAAAAGGCTCTTGAAATAGAAGGGGATTTAACAGGAATTACATTAAATGCACTGGTTGATAAAATTATCTCTAGACATATCAGATGGGATAGATTTTCTCGTGAAATAGATAGTGTAAGTATAAACAAAAAAACACTAACGGTTTTACTAAATAGTATAGAACCCGTTAAACTAGATGAAATATGTAAAATGAATCCAATGATATCTATGAAAGATGCAATATTGTTTTCCAAAGGAGAATTCACAATTGATAATTTTTTAAGCGTTTTTGATATGTGGCTTGATACATCCAATATCAGTTATAGACACATATCTAATTCAGGATTTGACAGATACATCATCAAACATGAATTAGGGCATAATTTTTCAGTATTCCTAAATTCACTAGTAGAAAAAATTCTAAATGAATTAAAAATTTCATTAACCAATATCGATTCTAACACAAACCACATTTCTTTTGAAATTAATAGAATACAGGAGGTTAAAAATGTCAAACTTTGAAAATTATCGTGAAATATGTAATGATATTTTAAAACATCGTAAAATGTACGATTAATGCATTCAAATTATTTTCAAAGTATAAAATCACACTTTAATTCTTTAAAAATAGTCCACGTTTTTTGAATTTACCAGAGGTAAGTTTTGTGAAATTAGTTAATGCTATCATTTTGAATTAAATAAGTTGGTTTTGCGAGCTTGTTTATTTCAGCGATCCGATTAAAATGGAATTCTAGTCCTTAACAGATATTATTTTGCCATCAAGGCACCAACCAGATTCTAGTTTCTTCAAGACATCTGCAAACCCTCCAACAGAAACATTCTCCCCAGAACATCCAATGATATATGGAGAAGGAATACCAAACGCATCAAATTTTATCTGCATGTCTAGTTTTCTTTTTTCATCACCGTATTCTGTTTTAATATCCTGTTCTTGGACATACAAAATATGTCCTCTTTCCCACAAGATTTCAGTTTGGGCATCAGGATATTTTTCTAAGAACAGTTGGGTTTCTTCTAATTGATTTGCCTTTGAAATTATTTCAATTTCATTGAAATTTGCAAATATTTTAGACTCATCCCATAATCCAAAATATGGAAAATAAGAAAAAATAACAGAAGAGGGTACAAGAATCCCTGCAGTAATTATTGAAACTTTAAACAGTAACGTATGATTTCTCATTTTCTATCTCTTAACCATACGATTGATCATAAGTCCTGCAACCACAACGCTTGCAGTTATAACTATTGCAAATACAAACTCTCCAGATTGCACTTGTGGTTCTATTGAAGTCATGTATGGAGGCAATATTGGTCGTGGGTATTTAGCTGCAGACTCTAGAGGATCATGAGGAGAGTATGCAAGAATCCACGTAAATACACCTGCTAACCCAATAGAGGCAAATCTAGTAATTTTGCCTAGTGTCTTTTTCAATGACTTGCTAGTGTTGGCATGATTTGCTGCATCTTTTGATAGAATAACTATTGCAGGCTTTGCACGATAGAACCTCAATGGACGGCCGCGACTGTTTGTAGACTCTTTTGTTATTGTGACAATTTCAGTGTCAACCATTTTCTTAAGATGATGGATTATTAGATTAGGGGAGAGGCCTGAATCTTTTGAAATATCCATTATAGTAAATTCTTTTTCTGAGAGCAGCATCAGAATTTTCCTGCTTGACTCATTGCTGAAAACCTCGCCTAGTAATTTTAGTCGGTCATCATCTGTTGGGAAAATCTGGATAGCATCTTTTTCATACTCTACAGAGCTTTGTGTGTTTGCTTTCTCATTATTTGTTCCCATGAATCTCTGGGTTAGTCTGTTTTGCTTATAACTTTTGGTTCAATCCTGATTGTAGCAAAGTCTTATTTAGAAAATATTGCAAATATAACTATGAGTCAAACCATAAAAGAACAAAATACATTCAGAGACGATACAGAGCAGTCAGATGCAAAGCCATGTGGTTGTGAAAAAACAACATGTGCAATCGGCATTGCAAGTGTTGCAATAGGTATTGGCGGATTTGTATTGGCAAGTCTCCTCTAAATTATTTTCAACCCAAAAAAGTTGCCCTAAAAATGCACCTACAAAGGAACAGGTCTTATCGGATTGACATTCAAAAGCCTAGTTTTCATTTTCCACCTTGAGATCAAACCGAAGTGACTTTCCTACAGTTCTTAATTCATTATGATCTGTAGATTCAAAGAGGGTATCAGTATTGATTTGGTAGGAATATGTTCCACCAGTCATGTTGTCAGGAATGGTAATTGTCAATAGTAGTTCCTTTTGTGATGTGACTAATGTGTCTGATAGATACATTTCAATTCCTCGTCCAGGACAATAGGAATCTGTGTCAATGTCATCACATTTACCTGCAGAGCCAAAATAACTTTCAACATCAATAGTTGAAGACATTATCGGAATTTTTGGTTTTAACAAAACATTAATCTCCTTTGTTTCCCCAACTTTGATTGGAATTGTAAGTGGTGTGTCATTGTCATTTATCATAATAGACATAGGATCTGGTAACGCCGATGCAGAAACAGGTTTTCGAATTTGAATGCTACTAGTTTTAGCCCACCCTCGCTCAACCAGTTTCTGTTTGGTTGATTCTGTTACACATGCAGGTGTTCCATCATGCTTTAGGACAAGAACTAGGTTTTCTTTGCATTGGATTTCAAATATTGGAATTCCCAAACTAAATTGTTTTAGTGGGGAATCTGTAGTAGTGTGCTCTAACAAATTATGCTGAGAATTATTTTCTGCAAAAGAAACTCCTACAAATCCAATTATTCCAATTGCAAATATTATCAAAAATCTAGTCTTCATTTTCAAACTCCATCCATGTACAATCCATACTGTCAATATGATGGGTTTCATTTTGCCATTGGATAATAGGGTTAATGCATGGGCCTCCTGATTCCTGACAACCACAAAGATCTAAAACTTTTTGCAACATATGGTTATCATTTTTTGCCCATCCCCTTTCAATCAGTTCCTCCCTAGTTTCAGGAGTTACGCATACTGGAGTTCCGTCTTGCTTTTTTATTAAAAGTAAAGTTTCTTTGCATTCTGTTTTATAAATTGGAATACCTGACTTGAACTGCTTTAGTGGAGGAGGGTAAAAAACATCAATCTGTTCAAACATGTCAGGGTTTTGCATCAAAATCTCCAATGCACACTGATCATAGATGATTTTTGATATACTGCCATTAGTATTTCTTTCCAGTACCGATAGTCCAGTAACAACTGAATTAATTATGTCAATTGCCCGATAGGATTCTAAAGATGTGTAATCAACATACTTTGCATAAATAGTACTGCCATCCACTATACGAAGTCGTTTGCCTGGACTAGAGTCCGTTGTAGTAAAAAATACATTGGCATCAAATATGCCCGTATCCTTTTCGGTTTCAGTTAAAACATACTCTACATTTCTGTAGTCATTATCAGACCACATCGTTACATTAATCTCCTCGACAAGTTCAGAGTTACGATTCATGTCAGGATCAGTTACTTGAAGAACAGCATCAGAGCCGACCATGAAACAACTGCCTATCCATTCAACAGATCCTTCATGAAATTGTTTTTGTTCTTCGGTATGTGCCGGAGTTGCCAACCCAAGTATGACGCATGATATTACAAGAAAAATCACAAAATACTTCATACTGTATGAAATCCTAACATATCATTGAAAAGGGCTTCTGATGTTTTGCACATAGTCTTCATGCTCTAACCAAATGATACAGATAAGGTGTTTGTGTATATTCCCAAAATCCAAACAACCCCAATCACCGCCAGGCCAGATACAATTAGTTTTTTCTGCCTTTTACCAAACATCAAATACACACCTGACAAAATAAACCAAACAGGAATCATAGAAAATAAGAGTATTGCCAAATATGATGAATTGTCACGATCTAGATCAACATAACAAACTCCATCTACATAGCGAGTTCCTTCCCTGCAATCAGGAGTACATATTCCATCTACCAATACAGCATTAGGTCCACAAACATCTTCATCAGATAAAGAGGCACGAGTCGTAAAATCAGGATCAAGCCTTACAAAATGACTATCATAAGGAAGACTGCTTTGAATTTCATTTCGCGATAAATAATATCGATAGACATTATAATTTTCTATTTCCTCGACCCATTCTTCTATGATTCCATTATCTAGTGCCTGATTCATTTCAACTTTTTTTGATTCCATCCATTCTGTACCTTTGTATTCATAGTACGGAGCCCATGCATCATGAAATTTCTGATGACTTGCAGGACCCATATCAAAGCACGGAGCATCAGGCCAGTCATCATTGTATAGGCATTGTGCGAATCCCTGTGGAAAAACCATGGGAAGTACAATCATTCCGACAATTATCAAAAGTCTAGTTTTCATTTTCTTATTCTCAATTAGATATGATTAATAATCATCCCATGATTTGTCAGCTTTTTCTGGATCGAAATCATAGTTTTCAATATCAAGATGAACTGAGATTGCAGATGCTCCTGCAGGAACCATGAAAACATAATCTGTAAAGTATGTCGGATATGGGGCATCAGGGGATTTTACATAATGAGACGTAGAATAGTTTGTTTCTTTGTCGTCAACTTGGATAGAAACGCCAATTAATTTTCCAATTTGCCATTCTTTGGTTCCATAAGGCATGTAATAATTGACCCCATCATCATTTAGTCTAATTTTCACATATCTGTCATTTTCAGCAGATGGAAAACCTAGAACAGTGATACTATTTTCTGGTTGATAGTCAACTGAATCAAGCTCCAAGTGTGACGAATAATACAAGATGCGTCCTTTGATGTGATCTACAAAAAGATAGTTTCGCTCCAAAAGACTTTCAGCAGATTCAGATTCCAGATAAACAGGCTCATGTCGAAAGTTTTTCCAGCTCTGCAATAATTTATTTTTTGGAGAGTCTTGAAACAAGATATCATAAAGAGTAGAATCTTCTTCGATTGCGCAAAGAGAAGATAGTTTTTGCTCCAGTGAAAAATGCAGTTCTCCAGTCTCATACAATACTGCCAGATAATACGAAGAACCAATATTTTTTCCTACAAATTCTCCACAAATCGAAATGTTGTTTTCATTGCCATAGTCATAATTGAATTTGCCAACAGTGACTTGATACTTGTTGAGATTGTCATTTCCTCTTATGTGATGTTTGACTATAGCAGCTGCACGTTTTTCCTCAAAATCAGTAAAAAAGGATTTTTCATCTAGTAAAACCTCTGCAGCTTGAGATTCAATTAACGCAAAACAGTCTCCAAAAAAACCAACAGATGTTTCTTCTCTTGGAATCTCATCATAGATATTGGCATACTGTATGTGTGTGCTGTTAATTGCAGCCTCTAGCCAATATGCTTTGGTCTTTTCTTGGTTTACTGCAAAGCCGCAGTTATAGCTATGTGGCTCATAAATCAGAATTTGGAATCCCCTGTTAAGTACAATATCTTCCTTGCTTACGTCAATTCCAACATCATGAATTTTTTTTTCAAATATTTCTGGCATTATTTTTGCAATAAGCAAATCATAATTAATTTTCCCACTCTCAGTAAACTCTACATTTTCGTTTTCAGTGTATGGCACGTATTGTTCGGTTTTCTGTGACTGTGCAAACGCAATGCTACCAGCAATCAACAAACCAAATATCAAAAATATTGCAAAATATTTCATACCATATGAAAAGAAAGATCAGTCATTGAAAAAGTCTTCTGATGTTTTACATCTAGTTTTTATTTCCAAAACTCCCATTTTCTTTTTATTGGAACGTATTCTATACAGTCACATTGTCTACAATTTACTCTTTTGTCGTTTGATGAATAATATTCAAATCCTTTCTTTGATTCCATTTTCAGATGATGTAAAGTCATACCATGACCGCATTTGCATTTATCACTAATAGTCTTCATTTTATTTTTCTCCAAAAACAATACACAATACTAATTGCAACCGCACATCCAATGCCAAGCAGAATCAATTCGTATGCAGTATTTGTAAATGCAGATGGTTTGTCAATTGGTTCTCCGGTAACAACTATCATTTGACCAGGACCTAATTGAGGCCCTATTTTGTCCAGATTAAACTGAGAGTGTATGTGATATGTACCAGGATATAGTGCTTTTACAGTTATGGAATAGTCTACAGACGAGCCACCCACGACATCAAAAACAGTTGTAGGAGGATCCCTTGCCAATATTTCCCACCTGTTGTCTGCATAAGAGGATTCAGAAAAAATAGACATCCATGCTGGAATATCTTTGTCCACGTTACTTGTAATCTTGCCTTCAATAGTGAGAGTCTCACCTGTCTGCATATGTGATTTGTCAAATGTTTCATCAGTTATCCTGACAAAAGTAGTTGCGGGATAGAATACTTCATGCGCATGCGCATTGGAAATCATAAACAGTATCGAGATTGTAATTGCCATAATTATCAATAATCTAGTTTTCATTTTCTATCCTCTTGAAACTAAAATTCCCCAATGTCTTGGAATTAGTTTGCTAGCAGTATCTCCAGTTACGCAGACAGGTCTGGAATCCTTAGGAGATAGCAACATTGTTAGTCCATCTTTACATAGTATCTCATCTGTAGGGATGCCGAATTTGAATTGCTTTAGAGGAGGCAGTATTGAAGAGTGTGGCGGACTGTCTACAACTTTACACATAGCGGGTTTCAACTCAGGTATGAACGCATGAATGATTTCGATTTTATCTGTATCAGGTGAAAATGACATAGAGATTTTTCGGTAGTCCTGATATGGGATCTCGTCATAATCTATCTCATCACCGTCACGCAGAATAAAAAATTGGCTGTCCTTGCCATCTGTTTTAGGATCAAGTACATTTCTTGGAAGTTCAATGTCTAGAGTTACATCAGATTCGTTTTGAGAAGATACGTCAATCAGCAACGAGCCATGTTCACAGAACAGAGTCATGTCATCAATCATGCCGTTTGACACGACATAAGGAATGTTGTACCTAACTTGTTTTTCACGCAATGAAAATATTCCCTCATAAGGTTCCGGTTCTTCAGGTTCTGCTTTCATGGCATTCAATGCCTTTACATCATCTGCACGCCCATCCAAAAACCATGATCCTGAACAACTGCTTGTTGCCAAAACATCCCCATCAATTTTTGCAAATATCAGATATTTGTTGTTTGGAACAAATTCGACACCGCATATTCCGCTATCCACTCCAGTAACTACTGTAACATCACCTGTCACAATTTGTGGAAAAGAGTCGGCACCTTTCCAGACTTGGATCACATTAAAATTTCCAGCAATTTTGTGTTCTGAAAAATCCCATACGTTTGGGTATAGTTTTCCAGAAAAGATCACATCAGAGTTTTCAATTCTTTGCTCAAGAGTGGATCCTACACACTCACACGCAAAAACAAAAGGGAAAGATAGTCCGGTTAATCCAATTATTCCAATTGTAAACATTATCAAAAGTCTAGTCTTCATTTGCCAATCCTTCACATTGATGTGATGTTATAGTGTTGATAAAATAATCAGAATAGCCTTCATGATAGACTATTTCATATTCAACAGAAGGTATCTGCGATATTATCTTTTTTTCAGGTTCTGAATCTTTGAAAAATTTGTGTAAGTCAATTGTAATTTTATCATCATCTAATTGTATTTCACAAATGCTATAACCTAATCCCAAAATATTTGATTTAATATCTTGAAACAGTGATTGTGTCAATATAATATTTCTAGTCCATTCTCTTTCAATCAGTTTTTGTTTAGTCAGTTCCGTTACGCATGCAGGAGAGTCATCGTATTTTTGGACAAGAACCAGATTCTCGTTACATTTTATATTTTCCAATCCGAATCCATAATCTAGTTGTTTTAACGGCGAAAAAACACCGGCATATTTATCCAAATTTTCAAACTGATCATAGTATGTATACACATTCCAATGTGCCACATCATCCTGTTCATCAAGCCACTCATTAAGAACATCATCTCGCAATGCAATCATCAATTGTATTTTCATCGCAGTCATCCAGTCATCGCCTTTTAGATCATAGTAATGGGACCAGTCCTGTCTTCTTTCTTCAAGAGACTCTCCTGCGTCATGACAGGGAGCATCTGGCCAGTCAGGATTCTGAACAGCACATATCCCAAATGCCATATCAACAGACGTAATTGCAATGAATCCAGTTAGAATCAAAATCAGAAAATACTTCATAATGTATGAAATTTCATCCTATCATTGAAAAGTGCTTCTGATGTTTTGTATCTGAATCATAACCTAACTGCATCCAAAACCTGACTTGTCAACCATATTACCGGATATGTTTTCTCGCACAAAAAATATGTGCTCAAGTGAAAACTTTTCAAAAGAAAAGACAAACTTGTATTCTCCGGTGTTGTTTAGCATTACAGGATCTCCAATGTCATGGAATTTGTATTCCTTGCAAAAATCAACTGGAGAAATACGTCCGAGTGTGACGTGTCCTATGTCATCATAGTTTGTCCACAGGACATGATTTGTCTCATTTACTAATTTGATATCAGGGGCATGAGGTCTAGGGTAATATCCCTCCAGTTTGATCGTAAAGTCATTTACTTTTTCCCCTACTGCAAACGAGCTTTGAATCTCATTAATGGAGATTTTTGCATAAGGGTACTTGTCGTCATAGCAATGGTAATTATTTACATGATTCCAAGCTTCATCATACTCTGTGATTTCATAATAGATTTCTTTTTCATAATCATTGCAAAATACAGTAATCTTGTCTGCTTTGAAATTTTCATCAAAAACTATGTGCAGCCTTGCAGAATATACATCCCTTACTCTATCAGAAAAGCTTACCGAATCATCTGATGCAGTTCTGAAAATATCGTTACCATATTGGCTTTCAAATGCCTTGACTATTGGTTCGTCTTTAAAGTGGGAGAGCAACCCGTCTCTGTAGCACCCTGTTACATGATCCACATATGATCGTAATTCATGTACAAATTCATATTTCAAATAGTATGATTTTCCATCATGGTTAATTCCAAACTGGCCCTTTCCTGATTCGTCTGGCATTTTTTCCAAAACTTGGAGCATCTGTCTTGTATGTGTAGCATCAAATGACAAACCATCTCCTGTTTTTCCAGAGACTACTTGTTGTAATAGTTGGCTTTGCTGTACTTGGTTATTCGTGATGTTTTGAAATGCTGGAACAAAATAGCCTGCACAACTTCGTTGTATGTCCACATGACTATGTGGCGCCATCTTGTAGTCTATTGTAGTTGGAAACAAAATCTTCTGAATGCTTGTATTTTCTGAAGTTCTAAGTGTATGGTCTGCAAAAAGCAGACCAATGGATGCCACGATTACAACTAAAATTATTGATGAAATTAATATGCTAGTTTTCATTTTCTTTTTCTCCTGAATACATTAGGGAATGCCCGATAATCAAAATAACTCCCAATCCCAAAAATAATTTAACAAAAACAGATTGAATCAAATGCAATTGTACAGGACAATTATTTTCTAAAGATTCATTCAAATCATTAAAAATTTGAGATAAAATAATTTTACAGCTAGACGAATTTAAGTAAGTTTCAAAGTATGCAATATCTAAACTTAAAAAATAAAAATGCAATGTAATTCCAAATCCTAACAACATTATTCCAATAATTATCCAAGATCTAGTTTTCATCTTTCTATCCTCTGGAAACTAAAACTTTCCAATGCATTTGAATTAGTTTGTCAAAAGTGTCTCCAGTTACGCAAACAGGTCTGGAATCCTTAGGAGACAACAACATTGTTAGCCCTTCTTTACATCGTATCTCATCAACATATAATCCAGATTCAATTTGTTTGAGAGGTGCAGGGTAAAATATGTCAAGGTGTGCAAAATCATCTCCAGTGCCAACAAGATCCATTTGTTTTTTTAAGCATGGATCATAGACCAGAGGTATGTCATAAAGAGATGAAAGTTTTTCCCATCTCTCCCAAGAACCTCCAAGTGAAAGAATTTTTGCAGAGGTAGTCTCCATTATGTTTAGTTCATTAGAAGACGATACTGTATAGTCCACATATTTTGCAAAGATAGTATTTTCAATTCCAACTGGAATTCTGTGTCCGGATGTCTCATCATATGCACTTCCAAGAAATACAAGGCTCTCAAAAACACCAGTAGAATTTCCAGTCTCAATTACATTTACAGGTAAAATCTTGTTTTCTCCTGTTTCTTCTTCCATCCAATCAGACCAGACAGTAATTTGAAACTGATCTGGAACATTGGAATTAGCGTTCATGTCTTGATCAATCACAGTAACAGTTGCAACATCATGAGTAGAATAACATCGAGAATCCCATTGTATTATGCCAGTTTGAAATTGGTTTAGAGCAGAATCTGGAAATTTTTCATAAAACACATTGTTGTAGCATTGGTGGTTTTCATCAAATTGTACTGGACTGTAAAGCTGCCACGAACCTGCCAGTATGACGGGATAGAGAATCTCCAAGTTTGTCTCACCCTCAACATGTATCTTGTAATGAGAATAGCACGGATTTGGGATTATGTCATAACCAATCTCAGTACCGTCTGTCAGCATGATTGGATTTTCACCATGGTGCCACGAAGTAGTAAAGCTTGCAGGAGTTGGCAGGTTTTTTGGAATTTTGATATCAAGAATTCCAGTAGAGTCTTGTTTTAATTTAATATCAAAACCCAAAAAATCCAGAGATTCATCAGAACGTGTTGTTATCGACTGAATCATATCAGGACTAGTCTCAATTTTGAAAACTTTATCAGAAGTAACTGGAACAGAGTCATCAAATCCCGGAACCAATAGTATTAACCAAGATATGAGAATGAGAACAACATCCATCAAAAGTACGGACTATTGTATCATTGAAAAGTGCTTCTGAGGTTTTGTATCTACAAGCATTTTTTCTAAAATATGTGCACCATTATAGAGTTTTGTCAAACTAGTCAGATACTTCTAGCATTCACTTATGTTTTGATTCATTGAATTTCAGAATTATTCAGAAGCATATTGAATTTGAATGAATCTTTGAATATTCAAAACTCTATTCTTTTTTTGTATGCCTGAATATGCTTTGAATACATACATTGTTCAGGCATACAAAACGGTCAAATCTCATATTCAGAGATATTCAGGCTTGTATGTTACAAATGTCATCTACCCAATTCAAAAAAGCATTCAGGATTATTCAGAAACTCCGATATTGTTCAGGCATACCATTCAAGAGTGGTGTTGTCAAGACATGAAAAAATCACTAACGTACAAACTATCGTACACTTTTTGTACGATTACAAGAATAAAATAGTCAATTTCTTAATTTTTAAAAATTAATGATCATATAAGATTTGCAGGGATTATTGATGAAAAATTATTTGTTTCAAAAGAGCGTAAAGGATTAGTGAGGTTATTGACAGATTCTGAAACAGAAGAATCTATCAGTAATATAATTACAAAATGGGAAGATCGTAAAAAATTAATTTCAAAATTAGGGAATGGGATTTTCTCAATGGCTGTATATAGTAAAATAATACGTATGAGTACCCCAATTAATGAAAATTGTTTATTATTAGTTAGTATAGATCCAACAGAATCATATCAGGAGATAATTACTGAAATTATAAAATTGAAAACAAATAATTTTTTAATTTAATTCATAATTCTAGATTTTTTTCAATGATTTGAGATTTAGTTGATTATTGTAAAATAGAGATTTTACACCTAAAATCCCTATCTCAGGGATAGATTTTGTATCTAAAATTGGAAAAAATCAATAATTTTCATTTTTCTTCTGGCGGTTTTATCTTTCTAAGTAAAGATGATTTTAACATTAACCACATGATTAAATATTGGAATAGAAGGTAAACATCTGATCCCACACAATGTCAAAAATATTCAAAAATATAGCAGTAGGAATAATCACTCCAACTCATACAAAAAAATCATTTAACATTGGACTTCAATTAGCAAAAGAATTAGGTTCTGATCTAACAATAATCGAATGCATGTACAAAATACAGCCAAAACTGTATTTTTTTGAGACAAAATCAGACAAAAAAATAGCTGCAGCGCAAATTTCTAAACTAAAAACAGAATTAGATAATTGGAAAAAAATTGCAAAAGACCAAGGAGTTAATGTTAAAACTAAATTTGCCTTAACTGACTCTATCACCCATTGGATGATAGACTATGTTAAAGATAACAAAATTGATCTGTTAATTGTAGATTATCCCAAATTGTCAACAATAGAAATGACACTATATGATGACATTATAAACACAATTCATCATGAATCTCATTGTCATCTTTTAACAACAAAAGAATAGTAAAATTATACAGGCATAGTGAAAGTATTCTTTTTTTATAACAAATATATCTCAACGTCAAACTTTAGGTTACTATGATCAAGGGACTTGTGGTTTCAATGGGTCTTACAATGGTTCTAGTTTTTGGTTTACTTTTTGCATTACTTGCAGGTTTGAGTTTTTATTTTAATCTCGGAATCTTTGTTACAGTAGGGTTAGCAGTAGGTTTAGGTTTGTTTCAATGGGCCATTGGCCCATCAATAGTTAGATGGAGTACAAACATGACTCCATTAAACAAAGAAGAGTACCATTGGATTGAGGAAACAACTAATGAGATATGTATCAAAAATAAAGTGAAAATTCCAAAAATTACAATAGCCAATACAAGTATGCCTAATGCGTTTGTTTTTGGCAGGACAAGCAAATCTGCAACAATGACTCTAACTAGAGGATTACTTAGCACATTGACAAAAGATGAAGTTAAAGGAGTCATTGCTCATGAAATAGCTCACATAAAACACAACGACATGGTTGTAATGACAGTCATTTCAGTAATTCCAACCATTGCATATTTTATTGCATTGTCAACTATGTTTGGAGGAAGAACACGAAATCAAGGAGGTTCTGCAATGCTAATTGGAATTGGTGCATTCGTAGTATATTTTATTACAAATTTATTGATTCTCTACTTTTCACGTCTTAGGGAATATTATGCAGATGATTTTGCAGGAAGACAAGTAAAGCCAACAACGCTTGCAAATGCTTTAGCAAAGATCACGTATGGATTAAGCTTACAAAAACAACAAGCAAAAAACTCTACTTTACGTTCATTTTATGCAGTAGATCCGATTTCATCAAGTTATGAGGTAACAAAATTTTCTTCATATTATGAAGATCAAAATATTTCAGAAGAAGAAGTAAAGAAAGCAATGGATTGGGAAAGAAATAGTAGTTTTAGTAAATTTGGGGAAATTTTCAGGACACATCCATTAACTTTCAAAAGAATTGAAAAATTATATCAACTTGAGAAAGGATTTTAATCTCATTTTATTTCTAGGTTTCATCTAATTCCATGTTTGTCAAATCAGATAATAATTCATCTAACAAAATCAGACAAGTCTATTGAAAGGATTGTTAGATTTTTTTTTTCCATCGTTTAATTATTGGAATTGAATTAAGTTAATTCAGGAATACACTCAAGTTCATAATTTTAAAATAAAAAAAGAGGATTGTTAATCCTCAAATTAAAAAATACTATTTCTTTTTTGAAGCTTTTTTAGTTGTTGTTTTAGCTGCTGCTTTTTTAGTTGTTGTTTTAGCTGCTGCTTTTTTCTTTGCTGCCATAGAAAAGGCATTAATTTACTCGGATTTCTACATATGATATTAAAAAAAGTATACAAAACAAGTATTATTGCGAATACTATTTCAAACTCTAAAACGACACAAACAATCGCATGATTTCATTTTAAACCAATCATTACTTGCAAAATTATAATTCTAATAATTTTTGTATTGTGTTCTTTCTATTACGTAGTGTTACAGTGGATAGACCCGAAAATTTACAGAACCGACTCTGTGAAATATTATCCCCCATCAGCATAGATGCTAGATACAATGATGCAGCAGCCTGTCCAACAGGATTCTTTCCTGCAGCAGAGCCGCATTTTTCAACATCTGACAATATCTTCAAAGCATAACGTTTTGTTTTTTCAGAAATACCCAGATCATTTGATAGCTTTGTCAGAAATGAAGAGATATTGTATTGTGGTAGTACAAGTCCAAATTCTTTAATTAAAATCCTAACTGATTTTTGCAGATGTTTCTTTGTAATGTTGGCAGTCTCAGAAATATCCTCAAGACTTCTAGGGGTCATGGTTTGTCTACATGATACATACAAAGATGCGGCCATCAAATCATTAGAACTCCTTCCTCGAATCAATTGATGTCTTTGTGCCTTTCTAAATAGTAAAGATGTAGCCTCCACAGTATTCTCAGAGATACCTAATTTTCCTTTCAACCCATTTAGAAAAGTTAAAGATTTTACACGTGTTCTCTCAGATGATCTTCGTGTTTTACTTCTACTATCTAATATTCTTAGACGATTAAATCGAGATTTGTTAGATGAGCTTAAAGATTTGCCTGTAGCATCTTTATCTTTTCCAATAATAGATGACATTCCTCTATCAAACATTGAAAGGGATTGCTTTGGGCCAACTTGACTCTTACTCATGAAATCCTCTAAACTATGAAGCGGAATTTCATTATGGTTATCTATTTTTTCTTCTATAACAGTACCACAATTTGCACAAAAAATTTCTCCATTGATTGTGTCTGTGATTAATTTACTTTCATCGCAATTGTGAACTTGATATTTTTGTAACATAAAATTTAGTAGATTACTGCAGTATTAAGGAAAGTAATAGTTGTGTTAATTCAGAGTCAGCACAATTACACATTTGCCATTATTATTCATAGGCTCAATTTTGATTTTAAATGGCATCATTTGGGTTTGAATCTAGTGTTACAAGTCTAGAGTGAAATAGTTAGGAAGGAATTTCTTTTTTTAGTTGATTTAGAAATTCTTCAAGCACTTTGGTTCTCTTTTTAGCCTCAATCTTACCTGATTTTGTATTCATCAAGGATTCCAGTTTCAGTAATTTTTGATAGAAATGGTCCACAGTCCAAGTTTTGTCATCAGGAGTTCTTGCTTTACAAAACGGATCATCGATGTTGTAAAATGGTCGTTTCAGTGAACCTCCAGTAGCAAAAACTCTTGCAATGCCTATTGCACCCATTGCATCTAGTCTATCTGCATCCTGAAGAATTTTCCCTTCCAAAGTGGAAGGGGTTTTGTTTTGAGAAAAACTATGATCAGCAATAGCATCTGAAATAATTAAAATTTCTTCTTTTGAGAAATCATATTTTTTCAGTAAAAGTTTAGATTTTTTTGCACTCTCTATAGAGGACATTTTGGAGCGTTTATCAGATTTTGAATATGAAACAATATCATGAAGTAAGGTAGCACATAAAACCAATTTTTCATTTGCTTTTTCTTTTTTGCATATTTTTTGAGCATTCTTGTATACCCTCATAACATGATCAAAATCATGAGCAGAATCATTATCCATGATTTCTTTAACTTCATTTTTTATAGAATCTATAACGTTCATTAGATTCTCCATATTCTTGGTTTGACAAATTTAATTTTTCTTTTCGTAATTAAAAGAGTCCAATTAATAGATGCAAAAAGAACAATCAGCCCAATACCGGCACCATCAATTAGTAAAATAGCTGTTAATCGATCTTCAAATAATTCTAAGAAAGGAGTTAAAACGGCATTTCCAAAATAAATCATAACAATATATGAAATGACCCTACCAAACCAAAATCCCACATAAATCCCCAAACTTTTTGCACGCATTAATCCATAAGCAATGAATAACATGTTGCTAGGAAGTGGAGTTGCACCAAACAGAAAAGATGCAATTAGATAACCGTATCTTTTATTATTCAAATAATTTCCAATTACATCCAGGTTGGATTTTTGCTCTTCTGCAACAAATCTTCTAAAAACTACACTAATCTGTTTAAGAACAAATCGGCCAATGGTAGCCCCTGTAGCTCCGACCATAGCAAGAATTACTATATTCAATGTTGGATCAAGAAGATAAAATGATGTTAGAATAATCCAGCTTGGAGGCATTAAGATTGGAGCGGCATTTACTCCAATTAGTACAAGAAAAATTCCAAAATATGAAAATTCTCCAAAAATTTCAAAAATATCCATGATCTTTCAAAAAATATAGTATTTTTTTTATTTCTAAACCCTTGGATTCGCACTCAGTCATGAAAAAATATAATTCTGATCTAAAAAATTATAAAAATTACAAGTTTTTTGAAACAATAATCATGTATTGTAAAAAATTGGATCAATGATGCAATATCTTTATAAGTTATTTATGCCTAACCTGTGTATGTCGGAGATGGTTTGGAAATGTTTCAGATGCAATCTCTCTTTCAAAGACGACGAAATAGCAGAAATACATAAAGAAATTTCAGCACATTCAGTCACTAAAGTAAAGTCTATTGTTGCATAATTGCAAATTTTTACAGAATATATCAATTTTAATTAAAATTTAGTGCAGAGGGTGGGATTCGAACCCACGAACTCCTAAGAGAAGGGATTTCCTATTTTGAGGATCTTGAGTCCCTCTCGGTTGACCGGGCTTCGATACCTCTGCAATGAGATTGCGTATTGACCAATATTTCTCGATTACTATTTGGGATAAATTAAAAAATTGATCTGTAATTTTGACATTTTTTTAACAAAGCTTATAATCGTGCGCAAATGACTCAAAAATATGTCAGAATTCATACCAATTTCAGACGCAAAAAAAATGCGAAGTGGAGTTAATGTGGAAGCAGAAGTAGTAAGCAAAGGAGATCCTAGAACTGTTAATCTCAAAAGTGGAGGAACAGTAGATGTCTGCGATGCAGAAATTGCCAACGAAGATAAATCTGAAGAAAACAAAATGAAACTCACATTGTGGGGTGACGATATCAAAGCAGTAAATGTTGGAGATAAAGTTGTCATTACAAATGGATATACTAACGAGTTCAAAGGCGAAGTATCCTTAACCAAAGGCAAATTTGGTAAGATGGATATCAATCCTTAAGAGATAAATCAGATTTTTAATTTATTTTATTTTGTAACATCTAAAGTTACTACAATTTCTGTTTCATCATTTTCAAGGTCATCATCCAATGTAATTTTTTTATCTAAAAGTTTGAACTCCTCAATTAGAGAGCCATCCTCAGTGAATGTTCTAACTAGTTTGCTTTTCGGTAGAACAGACACATCACTAGCATCATGATATTCTTTGACGGATTCACCATTTTTTATGATAATCTTCATTCTACAGATTAAGATAAAATTAGATAATTAAAAGTATAAGGCTTATAATTTCAGTTAATTTTACTCATGAATTAAATTTGAATTCCTAAAGATTTGGATAAAAACTGGAAAACATCCTATATACTAAATCCACACCATGCAATTATGAATAAATCCATACTAGCAATTGTTGCAATAGTAGTGGTTGGGATGGGTACAGTATTTGCGGTATACCCATACTTTACAGAATCAACTGTAGATGAGGCAATACCAGCTGGCGCCATTACTCAATCAATGATGGAAGATAAGGATGCAATGTTGATCAAAGATGACTCCATTATGGAGGAAGAATCCATTGAAATACCCTCAATATCTTATGCTGGAACATTCATCGGTGTCGGCGATGGAATTCACGATGCACAAGGAGATGCGTACACAATACCACTAGAAAATGAAAGCACCATACTAAGACTGGAAAACTTTGAATCAACAAATGGTCCAGACTTGTTTGTCTACTTGGCCACAGATGATAAAGCATCAGACTTTGTCAACTTGGGTGATCTAAAAGCAAACAGAGGAAATCAAAATTATGAAATTCCTGACGGAACTGATCTTAGCAAATACAACAAAGTTCTGATTTGGTGTAAAGCATTTGGTGTTTTATTTGGCAGTGCAGAATTATCTTCCTAAGAATTTTTTTAAAAATAACAAAATAATCATGCGTTTACTTTATAGAAAATAATTAAAAGACTATCGTCTAGATTTCTTTTTAGCTGCAGTCTTTTTCTTTGCTGGTCTCTTTTTAGCTGCAGTCTTTTTCTTTGCTGGTCTCTTTTTAGCTGCAGTCTTTTTCTTTGCTGGTCTCTTTTTAGCTGCAGTCTTTTTCTTTGC